>NZ_CP021031.1:0-300000 GCF_002117485.1 Rhizobium sp. NXC14 | reverse complement strand
TCGGGCTTGAACCGGTATTTCATGTAGCTATTGCGCCAGAGCGGCAGCATCTCCATAGGGTCAACTTCGATCCCGTACCGCTCAGTGACCATTCGAGGGTTGTCGCCGCTCGCCGAAAGCGCCGCTCGGAACGACATGTCGCCGACCAGGCGCTCCATGAAGCGCTTGATGTGTGCCAGTACGTGAAGTTGCTCTCGGGTGCGTCGGTCAAAGATCTTTCGGTAGTGTTCGGTTGCAGCGTGCGTCATACGGCTCCCTCGATGGCGGCGTTCGCGAGTGGCCTGAGTCATGAGACGTCTCATCGACCACGAGTGGGGTGCGCCCCCGTTCAGAGTGAGCGGTCAGATCAGGACCGCAACGACGAATACAACGGCTTCGACCGCCTCCAGGACAGACGTAGCGGCTTCCGCTGCCTCGACAGCGGTGGTAACGACCGCAGCCGTCTGCACGGCCATCGTTGAGGTCGCAACGTTCGGATCATGCTTGCCGCCGAAAGTCGCACCGAGCGGCTTGTCGATCAATTCGCGTTGGCTTCGAGATTGAATATAATTCTTAGCCTCATCGAGCGTGAAATTGTATCCATGGTTCTTTGCTATAGCCAGAACCGACGCGAGGCCCGTGGCATTCGGTTTTAACTTCTCAAGAAAAGCACCGTCTTTCGCCAGACCGTCGACGAATCGTTCCACCTCGGACTGCGGCATCATTGCACTCCTTGATTTTTTAAAACGACTTAGGTGTCGGCGGCCAGATGTTGCTCGCCCCACCTGGAGTCCTTGTTTACCTGGGGTACTAGCATTTGTCGTGCCAACCTGATTGAGAGGTGATTTGAATTGCGTATTTTGGATGAGCACCCACGCAGGTGGTCGACAGTGCGAGAGCTTTTTCCGGGTTCGCAACACCGCTGTCGTTGGGCCTGGCAACCGGCGAAATCGCGTCTCAGGAGGCTGTGTAGTTCGCGGCCAATGGCCGCGCGGGCGATCGCTTCAAACAACCCCGGTAGGTGTTCTCACGGCGTTGTCACGTTGTTTGACATGTGGCCACGTGAGCCGACACGGCCCTTTTCAGGCAGGCCGCGCACTTACGGCTTCCCACCCGGCCATGGCCTGGCGTCGATGGGTTCGAATTTGTACTGCGGAGCGGTTGGTCTGGGATGGGACAAAGAGGTTTCGGACGGCGGAGAAGATCGACACGAAATGTTGCAATGAGCCGACCGACCGGAAACCCTGTGGCGTTCGCTCCCGTTTTCTGAACGGCAGGTGAGAATTCTCCGCTCGGTTGTTCAAACCTTTATGCGAGCGGTGTTCCACGTTCGGCATGACCTGGCGTTTGGCCGCCCCGTAGGAGCGCAATTTGTCGGTGATCATACATTTTGGCGGCATGCCCTGCTTCTTCAGAAGTCGCGTCAGCAGGCGCTTGGCCGCCTTGGTGTTGCGGCGCGTCTGGACGATCTCGTCGAGCACATATCCATCCTGATCAACCGCTCTCCACAACCAGCATTTCTGACCGTTGATGCGCACCGCGACTTCATCGAGGTGCCAGACATCGCCTTTCGTCGGCGCCTTGCGGCGTATGCGGCGCGCATAATCAGGGCTATGCTTTCGGCACCATCGGCAGCGGCTGGGTGTGTTTCCTGATCCATTTCCAAACGAGGTTCGCGTTGACCCCGTGTTCGCGCGCGAGTTTCGATACCGATGCGCCAGGTTCAAGGCAGGCCGCAAAAAGGCGGTCTTTCGAACTTTGATCGAAACGGCGTCTCCCATTCCGACCGACCAGCCGCACGGCAAGTTTTTGACTTTCTTCCATCACTTGGTGTCCACCTATTTTGGTGGACACCTCATGCCAAAGCTCACTCAACTGCAGAAGGTGCGGGGAAAATCGCGCTTACACCTCATTTACCATAACGCCGGGCCGGAGGCTCTCTGAAACGGTCTGCGCCTTGACGTCGTGCGGCCAACGCCGATGAATCTCACGCCCAGACTTCTTGGTCGTGAGAACCTCCAATGTGGTTTTCGTGGAGAAACTCCCGGTGCTCGGCGATTGAAGGGCCGATCACAGTTTGAGGCGCTGCGGGCAACGTCGGAGAGGAACACCGGTTGCAGGCAACCCAGGACCGCGACGCTCTGACGGCGGTCGAGTCACCCGCTTCACCGACGACGGTCGCACCGAGGAGAGGAATATCAAGTCCTCGAACGCTGGATGAGCCCGATCGCCCTCGATAGAAAGCTTATTGGCTGGTTCCAAAGCCGCGGCCCACCACGAGGCAACCAGCGCTCGTTGATTGACCCAGTCTCCGGCTCAGGTAACTCAGCTCTCATCAATGAGCCCACAGCTCGCAAGAGCTGAGACAAAATCGTGAACGTCGCATTTGGTCACGTCGTACTGTTCTGACTTAAGTTCGTTCAGTATGTTTGGTATTGTATGCTCACCGTCGAGTTTCGAAATCAAACCGGGAACCCAAGGCGGCGGAGATTGGATGATCTTTCTTGATTTCCTGGAATCCTTCTCGATCCAGATACTCCCGTCCTCTGCTACCACCACCTGGTAAGAATTTTTTAATAATGGTCTAAAGTAGTACACGAGGCGCCTCACTCAAAATGAGGGTCAATTTCGTCGACGATTTACAGCCTCGACTGGCACAACGTCGCCCGTGTCGCTGTCCCGCGTCTCCTTCGCCGATGAAAGAAATGAGCTTTTCAAGCTCCGAAAATAGAAGTTTCTTCATGCTCTTTTCCTCCTTTTAAGGTCTCCCATGTGGCCCAACCATGGCTCGTCACTTTCAAGCCCGCCAAAAAGCATCCTTCGAGACGGCTTCGGAAGCCCGGATGAAGCCCCACTTAGCCGACGCTCGACCCTCGGCCGGCCCTTGCGCTCCGATCCCTCGCAATGATGGAGATTCACAAACCGTGCCAGTTGCCCAAAGAAGCTCCTAAATTTTTTCGTTTGTTCGATGCCAAGGTGCAACTGCATCAACAAGCTCAAACAAGATCGTGTCGGATTGGGCGCGTGCGCGCCAATCAACCGCAGACGAGAGAGAAACCTCCAGGCAACTCGAGCGGCGGTTTGGGTAGTTGCGCGTGATCTTGAGGCGAGCCCAAGCGGATGGCCCCCCTTGTCGCTCCTCGCGGCTGCAATTTGACCTTTAAAACTGGAAAACCGCATAAGGAGCAGACCCCCTGACGTAATATCGTGTAATCGATTTGGCATCAGTTCGCGTCGGGCGCGATAGCACCAGCAAGGCCGAGATGGCGATTCAGGAAAGGCGCTCGCCGCAATCTCTTCAGACCAAAGAACAGGGATCTCAGGGACCATCTAGGCTCAGGACCTATTAATTTGACTTGAGATGTGGTTCAGGTCTTCCGAGAGGGAGGCCGTGATGGGTGATTTGTTTTTGCTGAGCGAGCGCCAGATGGCGCGGATATCGCCACATTTCCCGCTTTCACATGGTGTCGCGCGGGTCGACGACCGGCGGGTGGTGAGCGGGATCGTCTACGTGATCCGCAACGGTCTCCAGTGGAAGGACGCGTCGGCGGGCTATGGTCCGCACAAGACGCTCTACAACCGCTTCGTCCGCTGGAGCCGGCTGGGCGTGTTCGACCGCATCTTCGCCGGGCTCGCCGGCGAGGGGCCGAAGCCGGAGCGCATCATGATCGACGCGACCCATCTCAAAGCCCACCGCACGGCGGCGAGCCTGCTTAAAAAGGGGATGTTCCCCGTCGTATTGGGCGAACCAAGGGGCGGGCTGAATTCAAAGCTCCACACCGTATGCGACGGAGACGGACGGCCGATTATCCTGCTTCTGTCAGAAGGTCAGATGAGCGACCATAAGGGCGCACGTCTCGTGCTCGACGCCTTGCCTCCCGCCGATCACCTGATTGCCGATCGCGGATATGACAGCACCTGGTTCCGCGAGGAACTCGAGGCTAGAGGCATCGAGCCGTGCATCCCATCATCGAAGAGCCGCAAGATACCCTTTGCCTACGACAAGGTCCTCTACCGCCAGCGCCACAAGGTCGAAAACCTGTTCGCCAAGCTCAAGGACTGGCGGCGCATCGCGACGCGCTACGACCGGTGTGCTCACACCTTTTTCTCGGCAATCTGCATCGCAGCCGCCGTTATCTTCTGGCTTTGATCAATGAGTCCTGAGCCTAGCGTGTAGCGAGGATCTATTGCTGTTATCTCCGACCTAATTCGATCGAAGATCGCTCTGCCAAGGCGGCAATTTTGTCGCTTCGAGCCGATGACCCAGTGATTTCTCAATCTCCGGGATGATCTTATCTCCCCATAGTTCGATTTGGCGCAGCATCGTCTTCTGGTCGAAATCTCCCATTTGGGTCTGGATTGCGATCTGGTCCGGTTTTACGGTGTCTATCTCTTCCAGTAGCCGATCGATGACGCGATTCACGCTACCGATCGGCAGGTTTTCGCGCATCGTCTCGAAGGACAGGTCCTGCTGCGTCGGCGTTTCACGCAGCAGATAGCCATCCAGGCTTTGCTGGCGGCGAAGATGCAGTGCCTCCGAAAGCCGCCGTTGGAAACGGGCATTGTCGAGATAGCTGTTGATCTCCGCCTCCTCATCGCTTGCATAGCAGCAGCGCAACAGCGATATCTTGGCGTCTGTAGCATTCCTACCTTTGGAAATTGCTGCTTCTTCGATGCGTTCGCGCAGCACGCACAAACTGTCCAAGCCGTCGTGGAATGCCGTGACGAGCAGGTTGTGTCCCTCACGATAAGCCCGGCCCATGCTATATCCAGACGCTGTAGCGATCCAGATTGGCAGTGTTGGCCCCTGGACTGTGCGGACGGAAATCGCTGTTGGAGGTATCTTCTTATACCGCCCGTCGTGCTCGAAGATCCTCTGACTGAGGCCCTTGACGAGAATGTCGAGACATTCCGAAAAGACAGCCGGCGCCTCATCGACATTGACGCCGAAGCGCTCGAACTCGAACTGCTGGTATCCAGAGCCGACGCCGAGCTCGAGCCGGCCGTTCGAAACGATATCGGCCAATCCAATCTCGGAAAGCAGGCGAAGCGGTTGATAGAGCGGCAGCACACAAACGGCGGTGCCGAGGCGAATGGTGCTCGTCAGGGCGGCGCAGTGCGCCACCATCATCAAGGGCGACGGAATCAGGCTGTAATTGTTGAAGTGATGCTCGGGGAACCACGCGGTATTGAAGCCCGCCTGCTCTGAAAGAACGACTTGTTCTATGGAGTTGCGGATGATCTCGTCGGACGATTGATGATAGCCGCGTCGAGCGGCCAAGAGGAATGTTGCAAATTCCATGATGTTTCCTTGTTAACCGCAGATGAGCGATTAGAGGTGTGCCACCTGGAAGTGGCTTGTCGATTATCCTCCCTAAACCGCATTCGGCTCGGCGGCGCTGCACGTCCGAAAAACCTCGAACAGGCCCAATGCGGGCGTTTCGCTTGTGGCGCCCTCGATCGGGAGCAGCGCTTCGGGAGCATCGTGCAGCGGGAGGTGGCTCTCCTAGGGGATTTTCGGCTCCGACGGGCCGCAGCCGGCCGTAGTTGCATAGTCGACGATCATTGCGCTGGCTCCGCTAAATGTTCTGATAGAGTTCGCCGGCGAATGCCGCATCGCCGGACGAGGTCCAACCGCCGTCCACGTAAAGGGTAGAGCCGGTCACGTAGGATGCGTCAGACGATGCAAGGAAGAACGCTGCGTCAGCGACCTCTTCCGGCTGTCCCATCCTTCCCATCGGAATGCGCCGTCTGGTTGCTTTCGGGTCGATGTGGCCGAGCTTTTCCAACTCAGCGACGCCCGGCGTGTGTATGTAGCCAGGAGCGACGCTGGCTGTGCGAATGCCAACTGGCCCGAGTTCGGCCGCCATGCATTGCGTCAGGATCTCCATCCCCGCTCTGGAGGCATCGTGGGCATGGCGCGGTGCAAAGGGCAGGAATGTGTTGATCGGTTCCACATTTAAGATCACGCTTCCCGGACACATTACCTTGATCGCCTCGCGCGCGCAGGTGAAGGCGCCGGTCAGATTCACATCGATGATCGGCTCGATCCCTGTCGGTATTTGTTCGGCCTCTGACACAAAAGTGTCGACTACACTATTGACGAGGACGTCCAGCCGGCCGAAGCGCTCTCGCACCTCCTCGAACAGCGCCACCACATCGCTTTCGACCGCGACGTCGACCGCCCTTGAGATATGATTGCCGCCAAGGGAGCCGGCAAGCTTTGCCGCTGCGGCGCCATCTTTGTCGGCAATGACGACAGTGTCGCCGTTATCGGCAAAGCGGCGGACAACGGCAGCGCCTATGCAGTCCGCGCCGCCCGTGACAAGCGCAATCCGCGCCCTGGAGTGCCCGGCAGGAGGGAAGAGTTCGGCTCTTGGCGTTTCGGATACTGGCGGGTGCGGGTCGCCCGGCTGGTTGAAACATCTCCAGCCGCCGTCGACGGTCAACACGGACCCGGTGATGTAACTCGCTTGCGGGCTGGCGAGAAAGCGCACCACTCGGGCAATTTCGTCTGCACGCGCCATGCGTCCCATCGGTACCCGGCGGCGCACCGCGGCGAGGTCTAATTCGCCCGCGCGCTCAAGCTCCAAAACCATCGGTGTGCGCACGTAGCCAGGTGCTACCGCCGTCACGCGAATACCGCACGACGCAAACTGCCACGCCAGCGATTTCGTGAACGAGATCAGGCCTGTCTTCGAGGCGGCGTAGGCGTTGCGTTTGGGGTTGCTGAGCACGCCCGCCATCGGGGCGAGATTGACGATGACAGCGCCGGGGCCCATCCGTCGAGCTGCCTCGCGGGCCATTGCGACGGGTCCGATCAAATTTGCTGCCAAGACCCGTCGGAAGGCGTCGATAGCAGTATCAACGGTCGCAGCCATAGTAGGGCCCATGGCCGCGTTGTTGATGAGCACGCCGACTTGGCCGCATTGTCGTTCGATCAATTCATAAAGCGCACGGATATCCTCCTCTCGCGAGACATCGAGCTCAAGCCCAAGATGGGCGGGCCCGAGTCCATCGGCCAGTTCAAGCACGCCCTTGCCGGGCAGGTCTACGGCAACGACAGTGTCTCCGTCTGCGGCAAGAGTACCCGCCAGGGAACGGCCTATCCCGCCTGCAGCGCCTGTGATGATGACAATGCGTCCTGCTTGTTTCATGAGATAAAAGTTCCCTGACCAACGGCTGGCAATCTCCAGGCATGAAGCCTGATCGATCAAGCCTCAATTTGACCTTCTTGAAAGAATGCAGTCTTCCCCAATGCGTAGACGGGGTCGTCGGGAAATGATGCCCCAATCGGCTGCCGGGCACCGAACTGCTCAGTCTCGGATGCCGCGGCCAAGGTCTGTTCCTCGACCAGATCATAGACCACCGTCCGTTCGGCAATTCTCCAATCTCTTCCCCTCTTCGAGAACAGATCGCAATAGCGGCCGCAGATCAGGACCTGACTTATCCGTCCGGCACCGTCCGGTGCGCGTTGCAGCGCGGCGAAGTAACTTTCGACGGCGGCTTCTTCCGGGTTGTTGAACTCGATCAAGATGTTCGTGATCTGATGGATGTTGCGCGGTCCAGTCTTGAAGACGTTCAGCGCGAAATCGATGAAGCCCGCGGCGGAGCCGCAATAGGCCCCGTGATTGTCACGCGCATCGGGCCAGTAGGCACTGCGCAGCGCCGCTTCATCGGCGCGGTCTATTCCACGGCAATACCGATAGAGGCAATCGCGGATCGCCTCGCGGTCCAGCAATTCGGTAATTTTTTTTTGTTTCATCGCTTTATCGCAAATCTGATATTGTGGCGTTTCGCCCATCCAGTGACGTTGCCGGGGTTTCCATTGTTGGCGGTTAATGTAAGGCAAACCCTCTTGCCGCTTCAGCATGTATGTGAACAGCTGCCCTGGAAGTTGATACCGCTGGGAGAGCTGCGGGTACCGTGTCTGGACAGCGAGGCGCCGTCGTGCACCAGTGACGTGCCATTTTACCCCCGACAGTGTTGATTAAACAAAAGGCGATCAAGCAACGCATCGGAAGGGCAGTCGATCTCCAGCGCACGTTCGGGACAGGATCGAGCGCCTCGTGACGCGAGCAGTTCGTCCCTCTCCTCAACACTGATCTCCCCGGGCAGTATGTAGCCTTCGTCGTTAAGCTTGAATATCTTGGGCGCTTGGGCCCAGCATCGAGCATGACCTTGGCATTTGGCAGAGTGCACGATGATACGCATGCCGGTACCTCCATGTATTTCCTTCTCTGAAATTATCAGGACCAGTCCAGGATCAGATTCTCCATTCCGAACACATGGCCTCCAAAGGTGATGGGCGCGGTACCCTCCTTGATACGGAAATCGGGAATGCGCGACAGCCACTCCTCCAGGCCGATGACGATCTCTCGTCGGGCAAGGTGAGATCCAAGACAACGATGGGGACCGTAGGCAAAAGCGGTGTGACGATTGTCTTCTCGGGCCAAATCGATCGTGTTGGGGCATTTGAATTCCGCCGGATCACGATTGGCAATCATTGTGGCGCAGGAAACATAGTCCCCCTTGCGGATCGGCGCGCCTTCGAAATTGACGTCTTTCGTTGCCACACGGATCATCTGCACGGTCGAATAGGCCCGCAGCAACTCTTCGGCTGCAGGCACGATTCGATCCGGTTCACTCCGCAGCAATTCCTGCTCCTTAGGATTGCGCGCAAGATAGGCCAGGTCAAATCCTATCGCCGTTGCGACCGTGTCCAGTCCGGCGACGAATAGGAGCACGCCCATCCCGCGGATTTCCTCGTCTCGCAACGCGCGACCATCGACGTTTGCCTGCACGACGAAGGTCATGAAATCGTCGGCCGGTTCATTGCGGCGCAACGCTGCAAGTTCGTCGATAAACGCCAGAATCGTCCGCGCGGCTGCCGTTCGTTTGATACCGTCGCCGTGGAGCAGGTGCTTCCCCCAGTCGACAAATGTATCGAGGCGCTCATCGGATATGCCAAGCAAACGAAGGAAGATACTGACCGCAAAAGGAAAGGCGAAGTCCTTCATGACGTCGCAGCTTGTGCTCGACGCGGAGGTCTTGGAGATGACCGCGATCGCTCGATTGCGGATAGCCGGTTCAAGCTCCGTTACCCGCTTGGGCGAAAGCAGCGGGTTGAGAAGTGAGCGAAATACGCCGTGAGCCGGCGGGTCAAGTTCAAGCGGGATCAACGGCCAGTTTTCGCCGAGCGCGGAGGCGAAAAGGCTCCGATGGCTGGAAAAGGTTTCGGTGTCCTGCAGCAACCTGCGCTGGTCCTGGGCGCGAGTGATGACCCAGGTACCTCGGCCATCGCGCGTGTTGCAGGGAGAATAAAAGATCGGCGGCCCATCATGGACGCAGGCGACAGCTGCGTGCGGATCCCCGTTTGGCGTGCGTTCCATGCCGGGCGAGGTGAACAGGCTGAAGTCGTTCACCATTTCGGGCGGGACATGTTCTGGAACCCTGTGGCTCGCCACTGCATTTCTCCTGCTGTCAAAGCCCCTTCGGCGAAATGCCTCGTCGGCGAAGAAGGGATGAACAAATCGTTTAGCGCGACACTTCCAACCTCAGATCGCGCGACGAGCGGACGATCCGTGATGCATACGATCAGATCGCCATTCGCTGGAAAGTCATCGCTGGTTATCGGCTGAGGTTGTTGGTCGCCTCGCCGGCCCGCATTGAAGCTTCACGGAGTTCCTCCCCTCCGGCAGAGAGCGATCTGAGCAAAACAAAAATTTTCATTTCCTTCCATTGCATGGCGGTCACCAAAGAAATGGATACCGGTTGACAGCTCTTGCTGCCGCCTCGCAGCCAGATCTTCCAAAATTCGTGCCAATCAATCGATTCAGCCAACAAAAAGATGGTCAATTGTTTACAGTCACTTAACTCGACGCAGAACAAAGATTGGCTGATTGGGCCGGTGTCGCGAACCTAACAATCCCGACATCATGTGTCGGATCGATCTCATTCATTGAAATGTGAATACAATTTCCAGCCACCACAGCCAATAACCAGAAAGCTGAGCGCACCGCATACGGATGGGCTGATGTAGTGGCCCCGCTCCTCCGCAATGTCCTTTTGCACTCCCGAATGGGCCCAAAAGCACCTGAATCGATGTCCACGCTTGCAATCCGCGGCGATTCCTGCGCCTGAGCTTCAGTTGGTCGATCGACAATGCCAGGGCGCGTCCAGCATTCCTTGTTGGCTGCGATAGGAAATGCAGAAGGTGTTGCTTCGTCGCTCCGGATTGACGAAGCAGGGACTGGTTCGACAGGCAGGCAGTGCCGGGTGGCCATCGCCACTTCTGGGAGATCAGCCGTTGGTCCGGCGGTCGCCTTGCAGGCACGCTTGGTCGGCGATGTTCTGCGCCCGAGCACTGCCAGGTTTCGCGATGTCGGACGTGACGTGATCGTTCGCAGGAGATCGGCGAACTCCCAGCGCAGGCCGATATTGGCGCGTGTCCTCCTTCCACGACAGCATTGCCATGTACCAGTCGAGGTACTTCGTGGGAAGCGGTGGTTGAAGCCCTTGTAGGCTTTCTCGACGCGGCTGAAGAAGCTCTCGATCACGTTCGAATTCGTGCTGTCGTCCTCCTTGGTATCGCAAGCTGTGGTTCACGCGGGTCAATTGAACGAGCCCAATGAAATCGTCGTATGCCCTAATGCTCGTCGGCGACCATGAGCGCTTCGGATCGAGATGCTTGGCGACGGCCGCCCAAGCGTCCTTGCCGCGCTCGTCCATGATCACACGTGTCAGCGTCCGGTTTGCTGCTGTCGGTTCGCCTCCCCTTACATGCGCTTTCCGTTCTGGTTCTCCTTCTTGGGGCCGTCCTTGCGTCTTCCTTCTTGTTCGCCTTGCGAAGGACACTGCCGACGTACTTGCCGTCGATCTGCACCGTGCTGTGCAGCTTGATTGCATCACACTGAGGCTGTCGGCCTGGCGGAGCTTCTGCAGCAGGACGTATGCCGTCTTGGACTGGAAGTTGAGTTTGCGGCTCAGATGGAGCGCTGCAATACGCTAGGCCGCAGTGATCTCCTCCCAGATCGCCATGATGGTCTTCTTGAACGACAGCTTGCGGTTGGCGACCACGCTCCCGGATGTCACCAAGAACTCGGCGCGGCACACCGGCTCCGAGCATCGCAAGCGGCGGTCGGACGCTGTGCGGCTCCAGGCGGCCGCAGCGCGGGCAATATGGCTTCCCGCCGTTCTTGGCCCAGCGGAAGTCGGCGAACAGGCCATAGGCGTCGTCCTCGAGAGCGACCAGATATTCTCGGGATTGAGATTGCGGCCAACAGATGCGCCTTCTTCCAAACGGATCGTGACGGAGCCAACAACGATCTCGGGACGGCTGGCTTTCTTGATCGGCAGGTCCGCAACGGGTGGATCAACAATCATCGCTGCGAACTCCACCGCGTCCTCGGCAGAACCAACTTGCCCTGCCGCGCCATCGTACGCCAGGTGGACAGATGGTTCGGCTTCAAGCCATGTCGCTCTGCGACTTCATTCACCAATGCTCCGGGCCGCAGACTTTCCGAAACGATCTGCGCCTTGACCTTGTCAGGCCAATGCCGGTGAGCCTCGCGTCCAGGCTTCCTGGTCGTGAGAGCCTCCAATGTACTCTCCATCGAGAAACTCCCCGCTCATCCATGGAAAGCCGATCACAGATCAGGGCGGCCAAGACAACGTGGGAGCGGAACACCGGTTACACATGATGCAATGCGGTCTCAAGCCGTCCAGCATCAACTGGACCAAAAATATCGCGGTGTTGACCGATCACATACTTCGGACTATGCGGCCTCCGCTGTTAAGCGATCCAGATCTCCATCTGCGCAGTCGAGAGTGGAAAGTCGATGTCGCGAGTTGGCCTTTCATCTGTCCCCACCTTCGATGCATCAATAGCCGCGCTAGCGTCATCTCGATGCATATCAGCCCTTCTCCCGCGACAGCTCCTGGGGAGGCAGTCACCGTGAAGTTCTCAATGGACTCCACAACGCTTCACTAGCCGGGACCTCACTCAACTGTGTGACCTCCGGGACATGGCGTCAATTGAGGGGTTAAGCTTCATCTGAACTCCTCGGAGATGAGCGCGAGACCGGGATTGTCTCAAATCGTTCACTTGCCTAGGCAATCGACGTGCCAATCAAACAAGTTGCGCAATCCTTGCTTGAGGGAAGCAAAACGGCGACGTCACGTTGTTTCACGAACGGGCGAACTGACCGTCAAGGTAAACACAAGTGCGCAGCTGACGCAGGCACTTGCGTTGAGGATCGCGACCCCGCTTTCCACCCCGCAGGCTAGCGCTATTTGAAGTACACGCAGATTCCGTTGTCCCATCGCAATGTCCACATATCTCTCAAATGTCGGACATCCGCGCTTTTTGTCGGATTTGTCGAGAATAGAACGTGTTGTTCGCCTGTCCAGCTACCCATCACCCGCTGATTGATAACCGAAACTCACCTTTTTGGAGCGTCTGAGCAGTTGGCATGGTGTTTGCTCATCCGTCGTTGCCAGCGGCAGAGAACAGTCTGCCATATGATGCCGGTTCATGAACGAGCGGAGCGGAAGCGACATGACCGATCTTTATGTGTCCGCGTTTTACGAAGCGGCCAGCAGCCACCGGCGGACGAGGTCAACCCGACGTCACAACTTACAGACAACTCAAAGGTTAAGGAAAACGCAATGACCAAGATTTCTGAAAGGCCGTTCGAAACGATCGAAAACCCGGCGTCATCGCCGCTCAAGGCGGCAGATCAGTTCGGCGCATCCGTTGAAAAAGGAAACAAGCAGGTCACAGAAGCTTTTTTGAAGCTTGCGTCCGGCGCTGAAGCGACACAGAAAATGCTGCCGCCGATCATCGAAACTACAAATCACTTCGGCAACGAATTGTCGTGGAAGACGATCGCTGCACTGCAGGGGGAGACCGAGGCCAGCTTCTCGCATTTGCAAGCTTTGTTGAGCGCGAACTCGCCGTCGCAAGTCCTCGAACTGCAGTCAGCTTTCGTGCGCAAGCGCGCTGAGACAAGTTTGCAGCAAGCCAAAGAGTTTCGGGCACTCGCAAGCAAGGCGGTGGCGGAAATCTCAAAGCCGGTTAAAGACGCTTTTGACAAGGTACTGACGGACCTTAAGGCGACGTGAACTTAACTCTGCACTAAGATTCGCCCGCACCGACCGCGATCGAAGGCGTTGTCACTTTGTTTGAAATGTGGCCATGTGAACCGACACGGTGCTTTTCAGGCAGGCCGTTGCTTCCCACGCGGCCATGGCCTGTCGTTGATGGGTTCGAATTTGTACTGCGGAGGGGTTGGTCTGGGATGGACGAAAAGGTTTCGGACGGCGGAGAAGATCGACACGAAATGTTGCAATGAGCCGACCGACCGGGAACCCTGTCGCGTTCGCTCCCGTTTTCTGAACGGCAGGTGAGAATTCTCCGCTCGGTTGTTCAAGCCTTTATGCGAGCGGTGTTCCACGTTCGGCATGACCTGCCGTTGGCCGCCCCGTAGGAGCGCAATTTGTCGGTGATCCTACGCTTTGGCGGCATGCGCTGCTTCTTCAGAAGTCGCGTCAGCAGGCGCTTGGCCGCCTCGGTGTTGCGGCGCGTCTGGACGATCTCGTCGAGCACATATCCCTCCTGATCAACCGCTCTCCACAACCAGCATTTCTGACCGTTGATGCGCACCGCGACTTCATAGAGGTGCCAGACATCGCCTTTCGTCGGCGCCTTGCGGCGTATGCGGCGCGCATAATCAGGGCCGTGTATCGGCACCATCGGCGGATCGTCTCGTAGAAACGACGATCCCGCGACAGCATTTCCTCGGCATCGCGCAGGCTCAGATTGAAGCGGAAGTAGAGCCAGACAGCACGTCTACGATTTCGATCGAATAACGGGGTTCTTGTAGGTCGCTGCACCCACGGTCATGGGCGCGTTGCTACCTCAATTCCTTACCGCTCGATCAATGTCACAGCACTTGTCCTCAACATGTCGAGATGCCATTATTGTCCCATCGTTCGCCAAGTGCCTGCCGACCCGCCACCCCGTCGATGTCTACGAGGCTGCCGCGCGCTCATTGACAGGGGGCCAGTTTCGGCGTTGGCTGCTCTTCCGAGACCGGCACGCTCCGGACTCGGGCAGATCAACCAAATCCCGAACCCCTGTTCCGCGCAAACCTATTCCGCCCAGTCCGGGGTCGATGGAGAAGCCAAGAACCCTCGACACTGACACGAGCCTCTCCCGGCTTCCCACCTTTCGTGCCAGCTGGCGATGCCGCTCCTTGAGCACGTTGAACGCGCAACCACTGGCGACGCCCTTCAAATCAAAACGTGTGGTGCTATTTCGTCACGTCCTGACGACATGCTCGATGACAGTCCCAATAATTTGGAGTTCCGAAGCCGTATAATTCTCGTCCTCCACCATGTCGACCTTTCCGATTCTCCTGCTGTCAATGCGCCGAGCATCACAGACATCAGCGCGCAGTCAAATTACCCATTCGGATAGGCCCACGCCATGGGACTACCAGCGTAACGCATAGCGGCGGCAGTAGGTAGCGCTCTTGTCGCCTAGCTGCTTGCAATCAGGCGTCCACCGTCAACCGCCGCCAACGGGCGGCTGCTCCGCCTTTTGATCGCGAGCGAAGGAACACCCATGTGCCGACACCGGACGCCCGCTCCGCCACTGCGGCTTCAATGTTCGTGGCCCCGACCACCGATCCCACTCAAGGACTCGAGGGAGGTACAGGGATGCAGTTGCATAGCTTAAGGCTGTGGCGCCTTTGGATTGCGGCATCGCGCTAAGCGGCCGAAGTCCGGGGAACAGGCCGCCTGCCGTTAAGGTAGGCACTTCCACCGTCGGCGACGGCGCCCGTGAAAAACGCTTTGAAGAACGGAACGCAGCCGGCACCAACCGCGCCGGCCTGGGGCCCAAGATGCGATGCAAAAACCGGGGCAATCGTCAGACCTCGGGATGGTCCTTCGATCGGGTCGGAGAGAATTGTTTCGACGAGCCGTTCGTTAAGTTCGCTAGGCAGGCGCCCGCCGACAACGATGCGCACAGGATCGAAAAACGCCGTCGCTGTGCGCACAGCTTGCCTAAGCTGGATGCCGGCGCGAGCTGCCCAATCGCTCACGACAGCATCAGCCGCCGCCGGCATTGAGGCCATGTCATCGAAATCTCGGAGGTGGAAGCCAGCCGCCTTCAGCGTCGCGAGAAGATCCTGCCCCGATGGCCGTGGCTGATCGTAGGGATAGAGTACGCCTGGCAAGCAAGCATTGCCGTTCGCACCGCGATAAGGCCTGCCATCGATCACAGCGCCGCCGCCGACCCCGTGGCCGATGTGGATGAAGAACAGCGGATCATCGGCGGCGTCGCTTGCGAACACGTATTCACCGAGTGCCGCGGCAGTGCCGTCGTTCTCGACATGACAAGGCGTGTCGAAAGCGTCACGGAACGCTTCCATTGCCCGGGCATCTTCAAAAGCAGGAAAAAAAGGATGCGCCTTCAAAAGGTTCGAGGCGGTGCCGAAATTTCCGGGCAACGAAACGCCGATGCTGACAAGATCGCTCTTCTGGATGGCCAACTCCCCGAGCATTTCATCGACAGCAGCCTGAGCTGCTTCCGCCACTTCTATCGGCCTGCCGGTCATCACCTCCAGGGTCCTCGTTGCCAGGATCGAGCCGCCAAGGTCGATGATGACAACCTCCATGCGCGCGACAGAGAAGGTGACCCCGGCTGCGAAAAAGCGACTGGCCCGCAGTTGTAACAGCCGACGTGGCTGACCTTGCGCGCCGCTTCGATCCGGCTCCTCCGAAACCAGGCCGAGATCGAGTAATCCCCCGATCAGGCGCGTCACCGATGCCCCTGTCATGCCGGATAGCTGGGCCAGGTCGACGCGTGCCACTCTCCTGTTCTTGAACATCAGTTCGACCAGCCGTCGTTCGTTCAGCGAAAGTTCTGGTAGTGCAGGCATATGCGGTCCTGGTGCTCAATTGATCGCCCGGGAAAGCATTGCAAATAAAATTAAATTGCGCAATGTAATTAAACTGACACGATGCCCACGTAAGAGGGCATCGTCAGATCTGGGAGAACATCATGAAGCTTGCACTGGTTGTCTCATCGGCCGTCATTGCCGTAGCCACGGCTTTTCCGGCGCTCGCCGACGCGCTAACAATCTACAGCCCTCAAGGTGGCGAACGCGCTGCATGGATCGCTGAACAGGCCAAGGCCGCCGGCCACGACATAAAGCTGCTGAACGCGGGTGGCGGCGAGCTCTTCGATCGCCTGCTTGCAGAGAGGAACAACCCCCAGGCAGACGTCGTACTCGGCATGGTGGACACGTCGATGGCTTTGCTGAAGAAGGAGGGCTTCTTCCAATCCTATTCCCCACCTTGGGCGAAAGACCTGCCGGCGCGATATAAAGACGCGGAAGACATGGTCCACAAGTTCTGGCAGACACCCATCGTGCTCGCCTATTACCCTGACCGAATGGCGGATGCCGAGGCGCCGAAGAGCTGGCTGGATCTGACACGGGACGAATACAAAGGCAAATATGTGATCGGCGCCACTGGTGGGCAGACCACGCGGATGTACCTTGCCGGCATCCTCGTCCGCTTCCTCGACGCCGACGGCGAGGTATCCGATGACGGCTGGAATTTCCTCCGCAAGTTTTACGCGCATGCGATCATCGCCAACGACGCGGATTCTCAGACGGAGGCGTTCAAATCCGGTGGCGCCTCGATTGATCTGAATTGGCTCGGCGGCACGTTCAAGCTGGCCAAGGATCTCGGCGCTAACGTCAAGGTAATCGACACCGAGGGGGGCACGCCGATCATTTCGGAAGGCATAGCGATCATGGCAAAAACCGATCACCTCGACGAGGCCAAGGCGTTCGTCGATTGGTGGGGTTCGGCCGATGTGATGGCTGCCTACGCCGCCAAGTTCGGGCAGGTGCCTGTCTTGCCGGAGGCGCTGGCCAAGTCGCCGGCCGCCGTGCAGGAGAACGCCAAGCTCGTTAAGGCACAGCCGATCGACTGGGATGCGATTGCTCCAAAGCTTGATGGTTGGCTGCAAAAAATAGAACTCGAAATCCGCTAGTCGGCATAAAGACCTGAACTGATATGGAGGTCCGACCATGGTCGACAGCGTTCTATCTCTGCAAAATCTTACCGTCGGCTACCCTGGCATGACGGTGGTCCGTGATCTGAACCTCGAGGTTGCCGATGGCGCCTTTGTCTCTCTCCTCGGCCCTTCGGGATGCGGAAAATCCACGGTGCTGCGCACCATAGCCGGGCTAATGCCCGCGTTAGGGGGAAGAATTGTCCTCGAAGGACGCGATCTCACCAGCCTTCCCCCTGAGCATCGCAACATAGGTATCGTCTTTCAGAACTACGCGTTGTTTCCAACCATGACGGCGTTCGAAAACATCGCCTTTGCCCTGCGCGTCGCAAAAAAGCCAAGGGCGGAGATCGCAAGGCGTGTGCACGACGTCGCCGCGATGGCCGGAATCACCGACCAGTTGGACAAGAAGCCGGCAAGCATGTCTGGCGGACAGCAACAACGCGTGTCGATTGCCCGCTCGCTGGTGACCGGATCGCGCGTCCTGCTCTTTGACGAACCATTGTCTAATCTCGACGCCAAGGTCCGGGCCTCGATGCGCCAGGAGATCAAGCGTCTTCAAACGGAACTTGGCTTTACCGCCATCTTCGTCACGCACGACCAGGAGGACGCGCTAACCATGTCGGACGTCATTGTGGTCCTCAATAACGGCAGGGTTGAGCAGATCGGCGACGGTCGTACCCTTTATCGCAAGCCCGCAACGTCGTTCATTTGCGAGTTCATCGGCCTCTCCAATGAGCTTGCCCCGCCCTTGGCGGCTCGCCTTCTTGGCGGCCCAATCCAGGGGCGCAGCTTCGTGCGCCTCGAAGATGTCGAGCTTGGAACATCGGAAGGCATTCCGGCGCGGGTGAAACATGTCGAATTCCTGGGCGCCTACAGCCGCATCGACCTCTGTGTCGAGGGACACGCCCTTTCGGCGATGCTGATCGGCGATGCGCTGCCAGAGCCCGGAACTACCGTCTCTCTCGCTGTCCGGGCAAATGCTGCGCATGTCTTCGCCGAGGCCGCAGCATGACCCGCACGCCCGGCGTCGACCGCCTCCTCCACTGGCTCGGCTTGAGCGCGATCGCCTGGGCCGTGCTGACCTTTCTTCTCGTTCCGATAGCTGCCGCCCTGCACGCCGCCTTGTTCAGGCATGGCGGGCTGGAGATCCTCGGCGCCGTTGCCGAACTGGCGCACTCTCGCCGTGTTCAAGCCGCGCTGTGGAATACTATGTGGATGACGGGGATCACGATCGTCACCGTCACGATCGTCGGGATGTTTCAGGTTGTGGCGCTCGAATATTTCCGTGTCCGCGGGCGAGGTTTCCTCAAGATTGCCTTCTCCACACCTCTGGTCTTTGGCGGCGTCGTTGCGGCCGCCGGCTACAACTTCACGTATGGACCGGGCAGCGCCGTCACCGCCGCGCTTACGGCCCTCTTCCCGTCCATCCCGCGAGACTGGTTCATCGGCTGGTTTGGCGTTCTCTATTCCCATACGTTTCTTATGACCAGCTTCCACTTCCTGTTTCTGCGCGCCGCCATGCGCCGCGTCGACTATTCGACAATCGAGGCGGCCCGCAGCATGGGCGCGTCGGACATGACGATCCTGCGGCGCGTCGTCCTGCCGGTCATCATGCCGACCTTGCTTGCTGTCACGCTGCTGACGCTCCACACGGCCATTGGCTCATTTGCCGCGCCACAGGTCCTGGGCGGACGGGACTTCCACATGCTGAGCCAGATGGTCCTGACGCTGAACAGCCTGCGCAGGCCCGATATGGCAGCGCTGCTGGCGCTGCTGATGGGCATGGTTCTGATGGGACTGATCCTGCTGTCGCAATATTTTGAAGCCAAAGGCGTCTACAACGCTGGCGCGAAGGCCACGACAAACATACAGCTGCGGCAGATCCGCAATCCGTTTGTCGGGATTGCCATGCACGCAATGGCCTATTTGCTGGCCGCAATCTACCTGGTGCCGGTCGCGATTATCGTGCTGTTTTCCTTCGCTCCAGCTGCAAGCATCGGCATTCAGGTCCTGCCTTCCACCTTCACCCTTGACAACTACGCCCAGGTACTTGGCGGCGGCAGGGCATTCGTCCCCTTCTTCAATTCGTTGTTCATGGGGTCGCTCGCCGTCGTCGTCGGTCTCGCAATCACCCTCTTTGCCGTGCCGGTGATGGTGCGCAAGCGCGGTAGGCTGACGCAGGCGCTGAGCATCACTTTCTTCCTGCCCTGGATCATTCCGTCCATCCTGCTGGCGGTGGGATTGATTGTCGCTTTCGACGCGCCTAATCCGCTTGTCGGCAATGCGGTGCTGCTCGGCAGCTACTGGCTTCTGCCGATCGGATACGTGATCTTCAGCCTGCCGCTCATGGTCCGCTTCATGCGCCCGGCCTTCATCGGCATCGATCCCGCCTTTGAAGAAGCGGCCCGCGCCATGGGTGCCTCCGGTCCCTATCGTTTTCGCCGGGTCGTCCTGCCACTCGTGGCGCCGACCGCCATTCTCGTTGGCGGCATGAAGTTCAATAATCTGATGACCGAATATCCGCTGTCGGCCTTCCTTTACAACGTCAACAACCGACCGTTGCCGATCGCCATCGTTGACGGCGCGGTTTCGGCCGATCCCGACCAAGCCGCAATCAGCCTCGTCTACGTGACGCTGGTCATGGTCTTTTCGCTCACCGTCATACTCATCGCCGAACGCCTCAGTCTTGGCCGCACTCCGCAAACAAGCAACCTTTGAAATGGACACCAGAAAATGGACACTTGCATCACGGTCTGGCATTGGGCGACGCACGAACGCTGGTACGACGAGGGCATTCGACGTTCGCTCGAGCTGATCCGTGAAGCAGGCTTCACGCATATCAACTGGAACCCCGATTCCGGCAGCTCCTACTCGCTCGCAGACGCCGAGATCGAGTTCACCCGCCGCATCGTTGCCGAGGCTGGCCTGAAAACGCATTCGGTTCACGCCAGCAATGGCGTCAACCCCGTAAGCGAACTCGCCCATGCCGGGCCGGCGCCCTATGCCATGGAGACGCGCAAGAACATCCTTTCTCCCCACGAATGGCAGCGGCAGAGTGGCGTCGAGCTCTTGAAAAACCGTGTTGACCTGGCCGCTGCGCTCGGCGCGCCGAACGTCGTGTTGCACGTCGACATCACCGACGACACGTTTCGCGACTCAGGGACCGAATACTCTTTCTTTGAACCGCTTTACCGCTCGCTCGATGACATCGAAGCCTATTGCATGGAACGCAAGGTCCAGATCGCCGTCGAAACACTCGTCAAGGCAAGTGCTGAGAACTATCACAAACTCTATGCCCGGCTGTTTGACCACTATGACGCCAGTTTCATCGGTCTCTGTTACGACAGCGGCCATTGGGAACTGGTCGAGCCGGGCAAGGTATCCGTGCTGGAGCTCTATGGCGACCGGCTGTTGGCGACGCACATTCACGACAATTTCGGAGCAAGGGACGACCATTTGTTGCCTTTCGACGGCAGGCTGGATTGGAACGCCATCACCAAAGCCATTGCGGCGACCAGTTACGTCACGCCTTTGAACTTCGAGACGCCGATGGACCGCTACGTCCTGGCTGAGCTTTCCTACTATCGACGGGCACAGTCGATCGCTGTCCGGCTTGAAGGGATGATCGCAGCAGCACGCGGTCGAGCAGCAAATTGAACCACCATATTCAAAGCGCGGCCTGACTTGCTTCAGGCGTCACCGATGAAATTGCGGCCCTGGCGTCGCTGGGTTTTGCAGTCCTTCAAAAACTGCCACGAGATGAACGGCGGGGCGGGCGGCGTCACCGCCGTCGGCCGTGATGTCAAAAGCCTCGCCCGGAGGCTCATTCTAGCAAGGTTCCCGACGACGCCACCCTTGACTGATTATACTCAAGCGACGATCGGTCGATCGATCTCGACGGTGGAACCGCAAATTTGCCGCCGGCGTCCCGTTTATTCGGCGGCGGATCGACAGGACTGCTGTTACCGCAGGGCGTTTTAATCTCGCGAGAAATATACTGGCCACTGTTGCAGGGCAGGTCGTTGACGTCGAGAAAATAACTTTCTCTCATCGCGTTCTGATAAGCGACAACTTCTTTGACCGACAACGGCGCCGAGAAGATCGTCACTCCTTCAAATCCGGGCAATGCCTCTGTCCCATCGATCATCGGCCGGGTTTGCCCCGGCACACTGGCAGCGCCGATGACCCACGGCCCGACCGACCCGAATGTGACCGGCTTCGGCCGGCCGGTCGGCGTACCGGTGTCGAAAGGGAAATGCGGGAAGCCACCATCAAGCACAGCCTCATCCCACTGGTAAGCGGTAAATGTCAGAAAATAGGTGTATGGCGCGAACCGGTCGATGCGAACTTTGCCGTCAGGTGTGAAGGTATAATAAATCCACTCGGTCCCCGAGAAATCGCCTTTTGGTCCCAGGAGGCTCATGTCCCAAGGCTTCTGCCAATAAGCCGTTTGCTCCATCTTGCCTTGAAGCAAGCTTTTGGCAAAAGACCACTTTTGTCCACTTCGACTCGGCATGGCTCCTAAAGCGAAGGACAGATATGCGTCGTTGGAATTGGAACTCAGCAGGGATAAAGCGCTACCGCCATTGTCAACGGTATTTCCACGGGTCTTTTCGACCAAAAGGACCGTGAAACCTGTGGACGGGCTGACCGATGCGATCTGCTTTGTTTCGATCGACCAGCTCGGCGGAAAATTGAATGCCGTCTTATGCGTGTAGGTGTCAATTACCTGTTTTGTCTCATCGGGCACGGGATAATCGGCCTCTGCGGCAGAGTCGTGTATATACAGCTTCGGATAGGCGTCAAAAACAGGCACGATCTTGGGCGTGAGCGTCTGAGACACCTTTGCCGACGCGCTCTTAAGGCAAGCAGACTGGTCGGCGCATGAACCAGCATGGCTTGCCGCCGCAACAAGATACGCCATCATGAACAACGGCAGAGAGATGGTCTTTCCATATTTCATCGGAAGTTGCTCCTTGAGCGTGTGCGTTGCATTCAGCGGCTGAGTTCGCTGGTGTTGCGGCGCCCCAACGCGCGCAGCATGTCGCCGACCACATCGGGCCAGTCAGTGGTGATCAGATTGGTACGATTGACGATCGCCATCTCCGGATCGCCACGATAGTCCGGTACGATGCCTCCGGGAGCGTTCGACGTGGGATCGGTATTGTGCCCGAAGCAGCATTTTCCAGCGCTGTTGGCCACACCCTCCGGATAGTAATTACTCTCGTGATAGGTGGCGAAGCCCTGCTTTTGATCGACATAGCCGAAATAAGCCTGAAGACCGTCACCTCTATAGAATTGGTTCATTTCAAACTGGACTGGGAACGGCGCTCCATTCCACTGATCATAGACCGTGTCCTGATGAGGATCATTATTGGAAACCTTCACGCTGTCGTCGTCCGGGTTTTCGACTATGATCAACCCGCCAACGGCATTAGGATCGTAGGTGGTTCGATGTAGAAACGTGCCAACATCCACCGCATCCTTGCCTTTCAGCTTGAACACCACCGCCTTGCTGAGCTGCGGGTTCCCCTTGGCCGCGAGGATGTCAAGACAGTGTTGGATGAGCTCTGTGGGATCAGTGGGATCCTGGTCGTCGACCGCTCCCTTCACATCGACGATCATGACATAACCGCGCCCATCGTCAGTGAGATATTGGGCCAGGAGATCAAGTGCTGCAGAGAATGTCAGGAACTTCGCTGTGCGCCCCTGCGCGTCCTTGAACACGCGCCCATGGCGGTCGCGCAGATCGGCTTGCTGTATCTGCGAATAGCTCTGCTCATACAGCAGGCCGCTTCCGGTGGATTCCCGCTCGATCCGGTAGTCGTGAGATAAAATGACTTCCTTGTCTGCGGTAAACCGGGCATCGACCTCGACGGTCTCAATCTGTGAATTCCAGGCATCTTGCAGGGCGTAGGCTGAATTCTCGGGATAGACCTCCCAGGAGCCGCGATGCGCAGATAGCAGGACAAGGTCTTGGTCGGGCGTTGGCAATCTGAACATGTTCCTTGTGATTGCGCTGACGAGATATTGTGAAGACTTCACCGGGAGCAACGTCTCTGCACGGGCGTGGAATGAGAAACACAAAGCAACAACTGAAGTACAAATTAGTGATGCACGCATGATCAATCCTCAGAATAAGGTTTAGTCGCGATGTTTTGCCGATTGCTGTCGCGTTAAGCTCGAGATGTTGGCGATCGCCCTGCAAAGAGGTCGTCGTGGCGGTATGCGACCTCTTCAAGCGCCGATCCGCGAGGTATCTGCAAGTCTCGTGCCTATTCGCGCACCGCTTGCGTTTCCTCATTTGCCGGTGGACGCGGCCCGACCATGGCGACCCTTTTGTCGGGCCTCGAACATTTGTGTCCGGCATCAGACAAAAGGAAGGTGCGCAGGTCGACACGCGCACGGGTAGAACCTCAAAACACAGTGTCCCGCACTGGATCATCCGCACGAACCGCCGGCAGGCAGATCGAGATGCGTGGACAGAGCGCCCGACCGCCGGCGCGACAAGAAGTCTTCACAATTCACCATGACCGCTTAGGCACGCTCGAGTACGGCGACAAAGCCTTGTTTGAACCAGAACTCCGGCTCCTGCAGTTCAAATGGCATGACGCTTGCTTGCCCAGGCAAGGTGGGCCGAGGTTGGCTTGCGTTAGCCGCAACCCGAAAAGCCCCACGAAATTTTCCCAGAGGAGCACCATTGATGATCATGGAAAAGCAGGTCCCCATTGTCACCTTTCGCACTCGGGTCCGCGACGAGTCTATACCCGGCCCCAACCCCTACCGCTGGGAAGACAAGACAACCGACGACTATTTCGGCGGTAAGCGGGTAGTTCTTTTTTCGCTGCCAGGCGCCTTCACGCCGACCTGCTCCGCCTTCCAACTGCCTGATTTCGAGAACCATTATGCCGAGTTTCAGAAGAAGGGCATTGACGAAATCTACTGTCTCTCCGTCAACGATGCCTTCGTCATGAATGCTTGGGGCAAGGCCCAGGGGCTGAAAAATGTCAAGCTTATCCCCGATGGCACGGGGGAATTCACTCGAAAAATGGGCATGCTCGTCGCCAAGGACAATCTCGGATTCGGACTGCGCTCCTGGCGCTACGCTGCCGTAATCAACAATGGCGTCGTGGAGAAGTGGTTCGAGGAAGAAGGTTTGGCCGACAACTGCGAAACCGATCCGTATGGCGTTTCTTCGCCGCAAAATATTTTGAAATGGCTCAAGGCCCCAGCCTTCGCATGAGCAGAGGAGGCAACGACCAGCAGCTACCACTTTTCGCGCACAGCTGCGCCGAACGATAGGAGTTTGCTCGAACCATGAAGTCCTTTACAAGCCTTCATCAGCGTCAGCAGCAGTCGCTGGTTATTACACCTCAACTCATCGAGTCTATTCGCTTGCTGCAGCTGGCGCACACCGAACTGCATCAGTTCGTGGAACAGGAAATCGAGAAGAACCCATTTCTTGACCTGGCGTCGAATGACGGCGAGGCTCCAGGCGACGCATCGTCGGTTTCAGTGGAAGATTTGAATATTGGTGTGCGCGAGGACCACGTTGATCGACCGGCCGGGACGGACATGCCCGAGCTGTCCAGTCTGTGGAAATCAACCCGCGACACAGGCAACCTTCCGCCCGGGGAAAGGCCTTCGCTAGACGAGTTTGCCGCCTCAACCGAAACATTGCACGAGCATGTCGCTCATCAGATCGCCCTCACCGCCTTCACACCGCAGGAGCGCCTGATTGCTGGGGCGCTTGCCGATCATCTGGAAGAGACCGGGTATCTGCAAGCGGACCTTCAGGAGCTCGCCGAGAGGCTGAACATCCAGGAGGCTTATGTGGAGCGGGTTCTCGGGGCCTTGCAGCTCTTTGATCCACCGGGAGTTTTTGCGCGAAATCTCAGCGAATGCCTTGAGATACAGTTGCGTCAGCGCGATCGTTTCGACCCCGCAATGGCAGCTCTGGTCGCAAATCTCGAGCTGCTTGCGAGACGCGATTTTCGGGCATTGAAGCGTCGTTGCCGGGTGGATGAAGACGACCTTCTCGACATGTTGAAAGAAATCCGCGCCCTCGATCCCAAGCCTGGAAACCAATTCCAGTCCGCAGGGTCGGAACCCATCATACCGGATGTCTCCGTCATGCCCTCGCCTGGCGGTGGGTGGCATATCGAACTTAATCGGGACATCCTGCCCAAGGTTTTGATCAACCGGAATTATTTTGCGGAAGTGACCCGTCTGACCGCCCAAAGCTCAAAGGATCAGTCCTTCCTCAACGAATGCTTTCAA
Source organism: Rhizobium sp. NXC14 (assembly GCF_002117485.1). Lineage (NCBI taxonomy): Bacteria > Pseudomonadati > Pseudomonadota > Alphaproteobacteria > Hyphomicrobiales > Rhizobiaceae > Rhizobium > Rhizobium sp. NXC14. The sequence continues at coordinate 274,643 of NZ_CP021031.1, read as the reverse complement.
AACGCGAGCTGGTTGGTTCGCAGTCTCGATCAGCGCGCCACGACAATTCTCAAGGTGGCGACCGAAATCGTGCGCCACCAGGATGTCTTTCTGGAAGATGGCATTGCCCATCTTCGTCCTCTCAATCTCAAGACCATCGCTGACGCAATCAACATGCACGAGTCCACTGTAAGTCGGGTGACGTCGAACAAATACATGCTCACGCCTCGCGGTGTGTTCGAACTCAAGTATTTCTTCACGGTCGCCATCCCCTCCTCCCAAGGCGGTGACGCGCACTCGGCCGAAGCTGTGCGCCATCAGATCAAGGCAATGATTGACGCAGAAACGCTCGATGATGTGCTCTCCGACGATGGCATCGCTGCCAGGCTCAAGGACACTGGCGTCGACATTGCTCGCCGCACCGTCGCCAAATATCGCGAGGCGATGAACATCCCCTCGTCCGCGCAACGCCGCCGGGAGAAGCGGTTTGTATCGGCGGCCGCGGAGGGATAACGGTCTTCTCACCGCGAACCGACGTATCCTCAATCCAAATCGACCCCGCCCTTGGTCCCAACGAGGCCGCTTTTGCCTTCCTCTGCGCCGAAGCAGCCTTTGAAATCCCTGCACTCGTGGCAACTGGCCGCTGTACACGGCGAGAAACCTTCGGCCTCGTAGAGCGTACGGTAGAGATAATTCTTCCATCTCATATTTTGAGTGTTGCCGGACGCCAGCTTGGGGAAATGCGTGGCGAGCAAGCGGCTGAGCTCGACCGGGTCGCAGAGACCGAGCTCCTGCCATAGGTCGTCATCGCGCAAGGCACGCCGGGCGATGATTTTGGCAAAACGGGCGCTCGCGACATCGCCCACCAGGGCATGCGCGAACAGCATGCCTCGCAGAAGTTCTTCCTCCGCACCAATCGCGGGATCGCTCGCCTCTTCCAGCGAGAAGGCCGAGATGCACACCGCAGGGAACCCGCAGTTTATGATTTCGCGCAATTCGGTACGCGAAAGCCCTGTCGCCTCGGTCACCGTCGCCTCGCCGGCATCTATCTCCTCAAGCGCCCGTGAAAGGACGCATGCAAGCACATATTCATCAAATTCCCTCTCTACGTCCATCCAAGGCCACCGGCAGCTGCTGGGCGATTGTGGGGGTGGTCGCCGACTGGAGCCAGAGGACATCCGCACTCTGCGGGCGATGCCCTTTTCCCACAAACCGCGAATCTGAGGCATATGTGACATTGTGCTTTCGTTCCCTCGTTCCATTGATCGATTTCATCTGGGCGGCGACCGCAGCCTCGTCACGGGCCTTCAAGAGTTGTGCCAACTGCGCAAGCGAACTTCGGGAAACATTATGCTTTTCGCTCCACAGCTTAAGCGCCTAGGCGCTCAAGCCGGAAGCTCGTGCCAAATACTGATGTCGCACATTCGACAAACCCGGATGTAGTTGTCGGATCCCGATCATTTGTAGCCTAGCCGCTCGGATTGGAGCGGCGGCAACGAGAGCTCAACCGGAAGTGACAGACAGAGATGCGCGGGCGGACGTTTGGAAGTTGACGGGTTTCGGGATCTGCGATGTTTTACGACACAGGAAATACAACCCCGGGCGGTGAAGCTCTTGGTCTTCCCAGACGTCTTGGCACGGTACATGCACGGTCAACCGAAATGCGCCATCGACCAAAAAGGAATGATCTCATGATCACACTCACCGAGAATGCCGCCGCCGTAATGAACGTCACGCTTTCCCGAGCCGGGCAGGAGGGCTTTCGCATCGCGGTCGAGCCGGGCGGCTGCGCCGGCTATAAATACCTGGTGGGGCTGGAGAGCGCCCAGCGTCAGGGCGACGCCGTCATCGAAACAGATGGGGTCAAGGTGTTCGTTGACGCAAGCTCGCTACCACACGTCAACGGCATGACCATCGACTTCGTGATGGGCCCCGAATCCTCCGGTTTTGTTTTCGACAATCCCAATGCGCAAGAGAAGTGCACTTGCGGCAAGTCCTTCGGATGATCCCCGGCCAGGTGAGAGAGAGCCCATGTGGAACGACCGAAAAAAGGTCATGGCTCATATTTCATTCAGAAGAACACCGGTCTGGCGAGCAACCGAACATGCGAGAGACGCCCGAGCACATCATGCCATCCGCATCAGTCGAGATTGACCCATGAGATCAATCTATCTCGACAATAATGCAACGACCAGGGTCGATCCTGAAGTGGTTGAAGCCATGCTGCCGTTCTTTGCGGATCAGTTTGGAAACCCTTCGTCGGCGCACGCTTTTGGGTCCTCCATCCGCGGGTCGGTGAGGAAGGCGCGCCGGCAGTTGCAAGCGCTGATCGGCGCCGAGTTCGATCATGAGATCGTGTTCACCTCGGGCGGGACCGAAAGCGACAATGCGGCGATCCTTTCAGCGCTGGAGGTGATGTCTGACCGCACAGAGATCGTGACTTCCGCAGTCGAGCATTCAGCGGTGCTGACGCTTTGCGCTTATCTGGAGAAGACGCGCGGTGTTAAGGTTCACAGGATCCCTGTGGACCGGCATGGGCGTCTCGATCTTGACGCCTACGAGACCGCCCTCACCCCTCGTGTCGCAATCGTTTCGATCATGTGGGCCAACAATGAGACGGGTACCATTTTCCCTGTGGCTAGGCTTGCCGAAATGGCCAAGAACATCGGGGCGCTTTTCCACACGGACGCGGTCCAGGCGGTCGGCAAGGTTCCAACGGACCTGCAATCTACTGCAATCGACATGCTGTCGCTGTCCGCACACAAGTTTCACGGACCGAAAGGCATCGGCGCACTCTATCTTAGACGGGGCGTACCCTTCTCCTCACTGATCAAGGGAGGCCATCAAGAGCGCGACCGACGCGCGGGGACAGAAAATACGGCCGGGATCGTAGGTTTAGGCAAGGCTGCCGAACTCGCCTTGAAATCAATGGACGACGATACCCGATTAATCTCGCTCCGAGACCGGTTGGAGAACGGGATTCTCCAGCGTGTCCCAGGCGCCTTCGTTACCGGCGATCGGCTCAAGAGGTTGCCGAATACGGCGAGTATCGCCTTCCGACATGTCGAAGGTGAGGGGATGCTTCTTCTCCTCAATCGCTATGGCATCGCCTGCTCTTCCGGCTCTGCCTGTTCCTCCGGCTCGCTGGAGCCGAGCCACGTCTTGAGGGCAATGGGCATCCCTCACGCTGTGGCGCACGGAACAATCCGCTTCTCGTTCTCGCGCGATAGCTGTGACGAGGATGTCGACCGAGTACTCGAAGTCATACCTGGCATCGTGGAGAAGCTGCGGGACGATTCCCGTTTCGGCCGCGTGGCCAAAGCGAGCGGTCCGGCCCGTTCAGGGGAGATTTAGAAGCGCCATCATGGAACGACAAATCTTCCTCAGCGATACGAGCTGCATGACGGCTAGCGCTCACCCGGCATCGTTCAGTCACGCCGATTGCCAGGTCACCGCCAGTGCGGTGGTCACGGAGTACGTCCCGCGGCGTGTCATCGCAATGGACCTCTCGCTAACATCGGTGGATTGATTTCAACCTCCAGCCTATGCACCGTCCAGTGGCGACGCGACTGCCTTGCGATGGACTGCATATTGCTCCTCGAACCGCGCATTTCGCATGTTGCAGCGTGAGCTAGGGGAGAACGATCTGAAGATCACCAATCACGACAGGGGGAACCCAATGTGCCTTTGTTCCGCTGACAGCAGTCCCATTGATGTCAAGGACATCCTCAATCGGCTGAAAGGCCTATCGGCCGCGGAGGAGTTCTTCGAACTCCTTGGCGTCCTCTACGATCCGAAGGTTCTCGATGTCTCCCGGCTCCATATCATGAAGCGTATGGGCCAATACCTGGCGGCGGAGGACTTCTCCGACCTTCCTGACCAGGTAATCGCTGCCCGTGCCTGTGCCATACTGGAAAGAGCCTACGGGGATTTTGCGACCTCTGCGCCCCTCGCACACCGGGTGTTCAAGGTGTTGAAGGACCACAATCCGGACAGAGCGGTCACACCCGGCCGCGCCTTTGTTCCGTTATCATCCTTCCTGATGCCGTTCGAGAAGGAATGAGCACGGTTGCGACACGACAATGTCGGGAACCCTACAATCCAGTCATACGCTGACATGGCCCAAACCAGAGAGGTTTCAACGGGATAGCGAATGTCAGAGGGTTGGCACGGATGATGCAAGCAAGGTTATGAACTGACAAGCCCGCCATCCATCTAGGGAGGGAGTAAGAACCGGCCATGCACATCGTTATCTGTATCAAACAGGTGCCGGACTCCACACAAATACGTGTCCATCCGGTGACGAACACAATCATGCGTCAGGGTGTGCCAACCATTATCAACCCCTATGACCTATTTGCCATGGAGGAGGCCCTTAGATTGCGCGACCGTCATGGCGGCGAGGTGACCGTGCTTACCATGGGGCCGCCAATGGCAGAAGACGCGCTGCGCAAAGTGCTCACTTATGGTGCGGACCGCGCGGTACTCCTGACCGACCGCCATTTTGCCGGTTCCGACACTCTTGCGACCTCATTTGCTCTATCTCAAGCGATCGCGAAAATCGGTGAGAGCTTCGGCACACCTGACATCGTCTTCACCGGCAAGCAAACGATCGACGGCGACACCGCCCAGGTCGGGCCCGGCATCGCCAAGCGCCTTGACCTCCTGCAACTCACCTATGTCGCGAAGATCGCTTCCATTGATCTCGATGCGCGGGAGATCACTGTTGAGCGCCGCTCGGAAGGGGGCACGCAGACGCTGAAGAGCAAGCTCCCTTGCCTCATTACCATGCTGGAAGGCAGCAACGAGATCCGCCGCGGTTCGCTCGACGACGCGCTGCGCGCTGCGCGCAGTGCGATCGTGAAGTGGAGTGCAGCCGACGCCGGCATCGAGGACCTCACCAAATGCGGCCTGCGTGGCTCGCCAACCGTCGTCAAGAGAGTCTTTGCCCCGCCTGAGCGGGCGGAAAAGGCCGAGCAGATCGACACCACGGAAAAAACGCCGCGGGATCTCGCGGAAGAGTTGATCGCCGGGATCTTTTTGCGCCAGCCGGCGCTGAAAAGCGAACTCGCCTTCTGCGGCGATGCGTGAAAGGCAAGGAGCGACAATGTTGAGCACCAATCGAGAAAGCCCTCCTCCAGCCGTTGGCCGCGCCGCCATGAAGAAGGAGCTGCCCGAGCAGTTTAAGGCCCATCGGCACGTTTGGGTCTTCATCGAGCTGGAGCGCGGCAAGGTCCATCCCGTCTCCTTCGAGCTGCTCGGGGAAGGCCGCAAACTCGCCGACAAGCTCGGCGTCCAACTTGCCGGCGTCGTTCTCGGACCGCCGGGAGAGTTCACCTGGTTTGCCATTGCCGAGGCTTTTGCTTATGGCGCCGACCTTGCCTACCTCGTCGAAGCTCCACTGCTCGCCGACTACCGGAACGAGCCATTCACCAAAGCATTGACGGAGCTGGTTACCACCTACAAGCCGGAAATCCTGCTTTTAGGGGCAACGACGCTCGGCCGCGACCTTGCCGGTTCCGTGGCGACGACCTTGTTGACAGGCCTCACGGCGGACTGCACCGAACTCGATGTGGATGCGGACGGCTCGCTTGCGGCGACCCGGCCGACCTTCGGCGGCTCCTTGCTATGCACGATCTACACGCTCAACTGCAGGCCGCAGATGGCAACGGTTCGACCGAGAGTCATGGCCATGCCGCAGCGCGGGAATAACCAGATCGGACGCGTCATTCAACACGATGTGCCGATGATCGAGGAAGAGATCGTTACCAAAGTCGTCGGCTTCCTGTCTGATGGCCTGTCCGCGACGGCCAATCTCGCCTATGCTGATGTCGTCGTTGCTGGAGGCCTCGGTCTCGGCGCGGCGGAGAACCTGAACCTTGTGAAGAAACTCGCGCAGACGATCGGGGCCGATTATGGCTGTTCGCGCCCTCTCGTCCAGAAGGGCTGGATGCCGGCTGATCGGCAGATCGGCCAAACCGGCAAAACTATCCGGCCGAAGCTCTACATAGCGGCCGGCATTTCCGGGGCCATCCAGCATCGGGTTGGCGTCGAGGGAGCTGATCTCATTCTAGCCATCAACACCGACCCCAACGCGCCGATTTTTGATTTCGCCCACCTCGGCGTCGTCACCGATGCGATCCGTTTACTGCCGTCATTGACTGAACTCTTTACCCATCGGCTATCGCCGCACAGTCGCGATAAGCTTGCAAACTGAGGGCGCGCACCATGACCGAGGAAAAGTTCGACGTCATAGTTATCGGGGCCGGCATGGCCGGCAACGCAGCTGCTTACACGATGGCAAGCCGCGGCATGAAGGTGTTGCAGCTGGAGCGCGGTGAGTACCCGGGCTCCAAGAATGTGCAGGGCGCCATCATGTACGCGGACATGCTGGAGAAAATCATGCCGGATTTCCGGGATGACGCGCCTCTGGAGCGGCATCTGGTCGAGCAACGCTTCTGGATGATGGACGACACATCCCACATCGGGATGCAGTACCGCTCGGACGACTTCAATGAGTCGAGACCCAATCGTTACACCGTCATTCGCGCCCAGTTCGACAAATGGTTTTCACGCAAAGTGCGCGAGGCCGGAGCGACGCTTCTATGCGAGACGACCGCGACCGAACTCGTCCGCGATCCAAAAGGCAAGGTGATCGGCGTCCGCACCGACCGCGCCGGCGAGGCGATCCTCGCTGACGTGGTCGTTCTCGCAGAAGGCGTCAACGGACTTCTCGGCACACGGGCCGGTTTGCGAGACACGCCAAAGCCGGAAACCGTGGCGCTCGCCGTCAAGGAAATGCATTTCCTGCCCGAAGAGGTGATTGACCAGCGATTCGGCCTCAAGGCCAACGAAGGCTGCGTCATCGAGGCAGCTGGCACTATCACTCGCAACATGGCCGGGCTCGCCTTCCTCTATACCAACAAAGAGTCGATTTCGATCGGCATCGGTTGCCTCGTCTCGGAATTCGCGGTAACCATGGAAAGCCCTTATGACCTGCTCGAAAGATTCAAAAACCATCCTTCGGTGAAGCCGCTGATCGCCGGTTCGGAAGTCAAGGAATATGCGGCTCATCTCATTCCCGAAGGTGGTTACAAGGCAATCCCGCCGCTTTTTGGCCACGGCTGGGTGGTCGTCGGCGACGCGGCGCAGCTCAATAATGCGGTGCACCGCGAGGGATCCAACCTCGCCATGACGTCGGGGCGCATCGCCGGCGAAGCGATCGCCCAGATCAAGAACCGCAAGAAGCCGATGATCAAGGAGAACCTCTCCCTTTACAAGTCGATGCTTGAACAATCTTTTGTTATCAAAGACTTGAGGAAATACAAGGACATGCCTGCCCTGCTACACACCAATTCCCGCAACTTCTTCACAACGTATCCAAAGTTGCTGTCGCAGGCAGCGCAGAGCTTTATGCGAGTGGACAGCACTCCGAAGCTCGACAAGGAACGGGCGGCGACGGCCGCCTTCATCAAGGCACGCTCGCGCTTGGGTTTGGTTAGTGATGCGGTCCGCTTGGCGCTCGCCTGGCGCTGAAGGAGACATGAGATGACGACTGCAGTGACGAACATACGTGTAGAGGACAAGCTTTACCAAAACCGTTATGTCGTCGATTCAGGACGCCCGCACATTAGAGTGCGACCGCACGAGTGGCCGAGCGTAAATCTGTATGCCCTGACAAGTGTCTGTCCGGCCAAGTGCTACGAATTGAATGATCAGGGCCAAGTGGAGATTATTGCCGACGGGTGCATGGAGTGCGGCACGTGCCGCATCCTCTGTGAGGCAAGTGGAGACATCGAGTGGAACTATCCGAGAGGCGGCTTCGGGGTTCTCTTCAAGTTCGGATGAAGGCTTGCGTGAGGCAACGGCCGAGACCAACATCGCGCGTTTGCCGCCAGGCGCTTCATAAACTTGCAGAGGTGCGTGTTGTAAAATCGCATGAGAGATTACTGCAAATACACGCCAGCAGAGGTTCTGACAAAACGCTAGACAAACCCAAGGCCATACAATGACCCACATGCCCGCGCGATCGGCCGATGGAGTGGAATCCCTATCTGCGCTACCTGCTGAACCTGTGCGCCAAGCGGGCACGCAGCTCAGCGGAATCTATGAGATATCGAAGGTCCTGACTGCCCCCGCCCGGCTAGAGATCACGCTTGCCAATGTCGTGAACGTCCTCTCCTCCTTTCTGCAGATACGGCACGGAGCAATCGTTGTGCTCGACGCTGAAGGACAGCCCGAGATTGCCGCCACTGGCGACATTCCCCCCGCCTCTCCATCAGCCGCTCGAGGCGTCATACCGAAGGCCGTAATTGACCATATCGTGACGACCGGCACGCCCTTTGTCGTACAGGATGTTGGCAAGTCCGAGTTATTTCAAGCCGATCCGCAACCGCCTTGGAGCAGCGGCACTGTCCCAGTTACCTTTATTGGCGTTCCGGTAAAGGCTGATAAAAAAATAATCGGCACAATATCGATTGACCGCGTGAGAAACGGCACCGCCACCTTCTCCTCCGACGAGGATGTTCGCTTCCTGACCATGGTCGCCAATCTCGTCGGTCGGACCATCCGGCTTCATCGTTTCCTGAACCTGGACGTTCAGCGACCTATCGGGGGACAACAGAGACCGGAGAAGCCGCTCATCGCGCAGGCAAGCGCCCCGGGCCGGCATCCATCCGTCAAAATCGACGGCATTGTCGGGAATAGCCCTGCCCTCCAGCAGGTGGTTGAAACCGTCTCGGTCGTGGCAAGGACGAATTCCACCGTGCTCCTGCGAGGCGAAAGCGGCACCGGCAAGGAATTCTTTGCACAGGCAATCCATGAGCTTTCACCTCGGAGGAAGAAGCCGTTCGTCAAATTGAACTGCGCCGCGCTGCCTGAAGGTGTCCTGGAATCGGAGCTATTCGGGCATGAAAAGGGCGCTTTCACCGGGGCCATCGGGCAGCGCGCCGGACGCTTCGAATTGGCAAATGGTGGAACGCTTTTGCTTGACGAGATTGGCGAAATTTCGCCCGCCTTTCAAGCCAAGCTGCTGCGCGTCTTGCAGGAAGGCGAACTGGAGCGTGTGGGCGGCACCAGGACGCTTGCGGTCGACGTCCGGCTCATATGCGCCACGAACAAGAACCTCGAAATGGCTGTCGCAAACGCCGAGTTCAGGGCCGACCTGTATTACCGCATCAGCGTAGTTCCAATTGTCCTGCCGCCGCTTCGAGAGCGACCCGGCGATATTCCTCGCCTGGCGAAGGTTCTTCTTAACCGGTTCAACAAGGAGAACCAAACCGAGCTTACGTTTACCCCGTCGGCGATCGACGTGATGTCGCAATGCTATTTCCCTGGCAACGTCCGGGAACTCGAAAACTGCGTGCGAAGGACAGCCACCCTTGCGCGTTCAAGCTCGATCGTTTCGTCCGATTTCGCCTGCAAGAACGGCCAGTGCCTTTCCTCGCGCCTCTGGAAAGGAACCGAAGTGTCGCCCGGCGGCAATACCATCGGTGAACTTGCACGGAACAACTCGATACCTGCAGCGTCGCCGCGCGCGGCCGGGCGCACCGTCGCGTCGGAGGACGTATCTTCCGTCAAGGCCTGTGATCCAAACAGTGCCGGTTGTCCGGCAATGGAGTCGCGTCTCACGCAACGGGACCGGTTGATCGATGCGATGGAGAAGGCAGGTTGGGTCCAAGCCAAGGCCGCTCGTATCCTCGGCCTCACGCCGCGTCAGGTCGGCTATGCTCTACGCCAGCATCGCATCGAGGTGAAGAAGCTTTAACCGTACCGGTTGCGTTTTGCGCTTCTCGCATTTCATGTGCTTGAAGTACCTTCACGGCCAATTTGTTTGTCGCTGTCTGAAAGCTGACAAATCTGCGTTTGAACAATTGGGCGGAATCGGACAACAAAGGGAAATTATCGAAGTAAAACCATTCCGTGGGATGGCATAGCTTTTGCGTTTTGAAAGGCGACGTCAATCAGCAACGGAGCCTTCAATGTCCGCACCGATGATTTCGCTTGAGAGCCTGACCAGCAGGAGACCCTTGGATCAATTGCCGGTGACCGCGAAATCCAGTGGCTGCACATCCTCGTCATGTGACGTGTCCACAAAGCCGGTCGACATGGACCAGGCTATCTGGGCGAAGATCAAGAATCACCCCTGCTATTCAGAGGAAGCGCACCATTATTTCGCGCGCATGCACGTCGCGGTCGCACCAGCCTGCAACATCCAGTGCAACTATTGCAACCGCAAATATGACTGCGCCAACGAAAGCCGGCCTGGAGTGGTCTCGGAAAAGCTGACGCCAGACCAGGCGCTGCGCAAGGTCATCGCCGTCGCCAATGAAGTGCCGCAGCTTTCCGTTCTCGGCGTCGCCGGACCGGGCGATGCCTGTTACGACTGGAAGAAGACAAAGGAAACGTTCAAACGAATTGCCGGCGAGATCCACGACATCAAGCTGTGCATCTCCACCAACGGGCTTGCGCTGCCAGACCGCGTCGCCGAACTTGTCGACATGAATGTCGATCACGTGACAATCACGATCAACATGGTCGACCCTGAAATCGGCGCAAAGATCTATCCTTGGATCTTTCACCACAACCGTCGTTACACCGGCGTCGAAGGCGCCAGAATTCTGCACGAGCGGCAGATGTTGGCCCTGGAGATGCTGACCGCGCGCGGCATCCTCACCAAGGTCAATTCGGTGATGATCCCAGGCATAAACGACGAGCACCTTATCGAGGTAAACAAATCGGTCAAGCAGAGGGGCGCCTTCCTGCACAACGTCATGCCGCTGATTTCCAATCCGGCCCACGGCACCTACTACGGCCTGACAGGACAGCGCGGTCCGCGGGCGGTCGAACTGAAGGCGCTCCAGGATCGTCTCGAAGGCGGCGCAAAGCTGATGCGCCATTGCCGGCAGTGCCGGGCCGATGCGGTCGGCCTGCTGGGGGACGATCGCGGCCAGGAGTTCACCCTCGACAAGATTCCCGGAGAGATCACCTATGACCCCCACAAGCGCGAGACCTATCGGGAAGTGGTCGCGCGCGAACGAGGCGATCACGCCACCGCCAAGAGCGAGGCACTCGAAATCGTCAAGGCAGCCGGCGACGGGTCCTTCAAGGTCGCGGTGGCGACGAAGGGTGGCGGTCGCATCAACGAGCACTTCGGGCACGCGAGGGAATTCCAAATATACGAAGCTTCGCCGAAAGGCATCACCTACGTCGCGCATCACAAGATCGAACAGTATTGTCTTGGAGGGGTGGGCGAGGAAGCGACACTCGACGGTATCATCGCCGCGCTCGACGGCGTTGACGTCGTCCTATGCGCCAAGATCGGGGAGTTCCCCAAGAATCGGCTCATGGAGGCCGGGGTTCGGGCAACCGACGCTTATGGCTATGACTACATCGAGACCGCCATCGGCGCCCTTTACGCCGACAAGTTTGGGGCCGAACCGCAAGCTGCGACGGCCTAAGCGCTCTTATTCCAACATCTTCAGGAGTTTAAAATGGCCTTCAGGATCATTGCATCCCAATGCACCCAGTGCGGTGCCTGCGAGTTCGAATGCCCCTCCGGCGCGATCCGGTTCAAAGGTGAGGCCTACGTGATCGACCCGGAAAAATGCACCGAATGCAAGGGTAGCTTCGAAACGCAGCAATGCGCGGAGGTCTGTCCCGTGCCTAAGACCTGCGTTGCCGCGGCTGCTGCAATTTAACCTTCAGCATTGTCGGGGCTCCTGCGCAGAAGCCTTGAGCCCCTTCGCTGACATCTGCAGTTCTCAGAAGGAGGAACGCCCATGGGCCTTGGACGTGAACAGGGGGTCGAAATCCACAAGCCTCCACGATTTAGACCTGGCGAGCGGGTGCGGGCCAGACTTCATGTAACGAATGACGGCACCTATGCTGGCAAGAACATCGGCGAAAATCTGGTGCGGAAGGGCGACGAAGGCTATGTGCGCGACATCGGCACCTTTCTCCAGCAGTTTTACATCTATGCCGTCGAATGGGTCGATCGCGGCACTGTCGTCGGCATGCGCGCACGTGAACTGACGAGCCTCGAAAAAGCCGCGGCTGCCCCTAATGAAGGAATATCGACATGAAGGTCATGATTCGCAGAACGAGCGCCGGCTTGTCGGCCTACGTTCCCAAGAAGGATCTCGAAGAGCCCATCGTCAATGTCGAAACCGATGAATTGTGGGGCGGCACAGTTACACTCAGAAACGGCTGGAGGCTCGTCCTGCCCAAGCTATCGCGGGATACGCCTCTGCCGATCACCGTCGACGCGAGGAAGATTTCTGACGGGGATTGATGGTGCAAACGGCAGGCAAGGGAAACAGCATGAACACAGTCCTGACCTCGGACCGTCTCCTGGTCGTTCGCAACGGCGACGCCGTAAAATGGCTTGAGCTGCTAAAGGAAGCACTGACCGCGGACGGAGTAATCCCCTATCTCGGTCCGGATCTCCTCCGGCTGCAATCCACGGAACCCCCTGTACCGCACACCCCGCAAGCCGTTTCCGCCGCACTCAACACACGTACACCTGCCCCTTCCAGGATACGTAGCAATATGTGGTCAGTCGCGCAGTTCATCGAACAGCGGCGGCATCGCAAGACACTTCAGACTTGGATGGCGGAAATATTTGGAGCGCCCGTGGCGCCGACCGCTCTTCACGACTGGCTCGCAACGCTGCCGCTCTCCCTTATCGTCGACGGCTGGTACGACGGGACAATGCGTGCGGCCTTCGCCAAGACCGGCCGAACGGACGTCGTCGAGATACAAGGGGTGGCGCGCGCAAACAGCGTCGGCGATATTTGGACGAAAAACTACGATCTTTCCGGGAGGAACGTCGAACCCGCGCCCGTGGCAAGGACGGTCCTCTATACGCCGCATGGCAGTGTTAGGCCAGCCGCAAACTTTTTGGTGTCCGATTCCGACTATGTCGAAGTCCTAACCGAAATCGATATCCAGACGCCGATCCCTGAATTGGTAAAGAAACGACGGAGGGATCGTGGTTTTCTTTTCATCGGCTGCCGCTTCGACGATCAGATGCTCCGAATCTTCGCTCGGCAGATCATAAAGCGCTCCAGCGGCCCACATTTTGCAGTGCTTGATGCAGAAAGTCTGACCAAAAACGAACGCCGTTTCCTTGCAGCGAGCTCAATCACAGTTGTCGACCTGCCGATGCGCGAAGCCGCGGCTTTGCTTGCCCCATATGGCAGTGAGGCAGAGAGTGGGCAGAACCATACAGCGGCGGCCGGCGCGCATCCCTGTAGCCGCTAGAGCCGGACGAAGGCAAAAGTCGATCCGTTGCAAACAAAGGTCGGCTGATGGACTGCCACAAACAAACAGAAGCCCGAGGCCTGAATGTCTAAGGGCTAGTGATGGGCGCTATTTGGCGACCCTGCAGCAGGGTCGTCCCAGGCGTTGGCACCCCCCGCAGCTTTGCGGGGAGTGCCGACAAGCGCTTCGCAATGATAAGCTCCCCATTCGGAACCTTCCGTCAGCCAAGTTGAGCCATAATTTCGGATTGAATGGTGGCTGCGGTATATAGGGAAGCGTCCAGCGGCAGGCTCCCGAACGCTAGTTGACACAGAAGGTAGTTCGCGCCGGCCTCTTCCAGCTGATCAAGAAGAGTTTGTCGCACCGAAGCCGCTGTTCCTGCCACGCATAATTCACTTTCGACCGCCTCGTCAAAAGTCAGCGGCAGGTTAGGAGGAGTCTGGAGTTCGTTGAGATCATAAAGAAACTTAAAACTATTGAGCCAATGTTCGTAAGCAGACGCTGCGAGCGAACAGGCATGCAGTTCTGAAGCTCCGATCACGACCATGCGGAGCAACCCACGAAATGGCGCTTGATCGCCAGCGTCCGCATCGTGCTGTTGATAGGCGCGGAAAGCGTCAGTAACTTTGCGGACGGAAGAGGAAGGTCCGACGCAGGCAATATTCGCACCATGTGCAGCCGCCCAGCGAGCTGACTCGGGCCGGTTGGTCGCGATCCACGTCGGCGGATGGGGACGTTGATGAGGTCCTAGCGTCAGAGGAATGCTGCTCAGCTCAAAATGCTCGCCTTTATGGGACAGCGTGCCGCCTTTCATCGCATTTAAAAGGATTTCACTCGCTTCCGCGTAGCAGCCTGGCGCCGCGTCCGCACCAATCCCGAAATAACCCAACTCGGCCGAGAAAGAGCCGCGCCCTATTCCGAGCTCGACCCTACCGCCGCTCAAATTGTCCAGCATGCAGATTTCTTCAAACGCCCGCAGCGGATGATAAAGTGGCAGCAGCATGACCAAGGGTCCGACACGAAGCCGGCGCGTACGCTGTGCGACGCTTGATAAAAACAGATTTGGCGATGGCCCCCTCCCATGCGGGGTGCAGTGGTGCTCGGCGAGGTGATACGCATAAAAACCGAGGTCATCGCATACCTCTGCTAACCTTAGACGATCTGAATATTGTTCGGCGATGTCGCAGCCGTTCTCATCCAGATGATCGAAGATGCCGAAGGTTAGATTTGAAGGGGCGTTTGCCATTCGATGTCTCCAAGTATTTGGACCAAAAAACCTAGGTCCAGGCGATCAAAATGTGGCTTCGATCACGGTTCGCCGCGTGAGGACTTGCGATTGATGCACCGCGGACAACCAGTCCCAGACAATGGCCGCGTCGACCTCGTGCTGTGCGGAGATCTCAGTCCGACAATGATCTTGGCTGTATGATGTGTTTGCCGACAAGCGGCGACCAGCGGTATTTAACCGGCCGGCGCTACAGGCTTTCAGAAATATCCCTGACCGCTGAAATGAACGTGTCCATTTGCGTTCTCGTACCGATGCTGACGCGGATATAATTTTCCAAGCCGTCATCGGGAAAGACGGCTACAAGTATATTGCGCCTATCCAAAGACGCTTGCCACCATTTGCCATCTTGTCCCGGTGGCACGCGCGCAAGCAAAAAATTGGTGTGGGAAGGGATCACAGAAAATCCGAATTGAGACAAGGCGGTGGTTGCTCTCTGTCTTTCATGCTTAATATATCTGTGGTTCTCGTCGTAGTCGGCGCGGTGCGAAAGGATACTGATGCCCACCGCATGGCCGATCAGGTTCATGTTGAAGACATTTTGCAGATTGCATAGCCTCCCGATAAGCTCAGGATGACCAAAGCCGAATCCGACCCGAATTCCCGCGGCGGCGTACCCTTTCGAAAACGTTCGCAATATCAGGAGGTTGGAATGGCGATCCACAAGGCGAAGGGCATCATCGGGCGCAAAGTCGACATACGCTTCATCCACCACTATCAATCGGTCGGATTGATCGACCAAGCGGTCGATTTCGGCCACCGGAACGAATGTTCCAGTCGGATTGTTCGGATTGGCCAGCAGGATGAATTTCGCATCTTTTGCGGGACCGAGAAGCAATTGCTGTATCGGCAGCGAATAAGAGTCGCCCCATCCAACTTCGAGAAATCGAGCACCCTGCAACATGGCAAGTTTGCGGTTGAAGGAAAAACCCGGCGACACCATCGCCACGCTATCGCCCGGAGATAGAAAAGCTCTGTAGATGAGCCCCAGCAGTTCAGACGATCCATTGCCGGCGATCACCTGATCCTGGGAGAGGCCATAGGCATTGGCGGCTGCGGCCCGCAGGCTCAAATTGTCATCTTCGGGATACATATAATGCCGCTCGAGGGCCGAAAGGGCGCTTTGCATCACCATCATCGGTAACGGAAATGGATTCTCGTTCGTGTTCAGTTTAACGCAATTGGCATCCGGCGCCGATTGACTTGTTGGCACCGCATTCAACTGTGTCGCCACCTGCGTAAGCGCCGAAATCACGCTTTGCAGTTTTGCATCAGACATATCTTTTCTCCGTTTCAGTTAGCCGACCCATGAGGACGTGATCGGCTGTCTCCTGCTGAAGCCCATCTGGGCCTCGGACGTTCGAGCCGCCCGGGTGGGGCGACAATGAACATCCCGTCGTTAGATAGCCCGGGACCGCCGTGGCCGCCTCAAGCCTTCGCGTTAAAGCTCATTTCCCTCCTTTCGCCTGTCCAGGAACTGTTCGATCCTGAGCGCCAGCGCCGCGGGATCGTGCCCAACCGTTTCGAGATGCAGTTCAGGGCCCTCGGGCCTCTCGTAAGGCGACGATACGCCGGTGAAGTTCGCAATCTTGCCCGCAAACGCCTTCTCGTAGAGGCCTTTTGGATCACGCCGCGCGCACTCGTCGAGCGGCGTGTCGACGAAGATCTCGATGAACTCATCCTCCTCCATCAATTCGCGCGCCATGCGCCTCTCGTCGCTGAACGGCGAAATCAAGGAAACGAGAACGATGAGGCCCGCGTCAGCCATGAGCTTGGCAACCTCTGCTACCCGCCGGATATTCTCAACGCGATCGGCTTCGGTGAAGCCAAGGTCCCGGTTCAGTCCGTGGCGCACATTGTCGCCGTCGAGCACATAGGTGTGTTTGCCGCGGGCGTGCAGCAGACGGTCGAGCGCGTTGGCGATCGTTGATTTTCCCGATCCGGAAAGGCCCGTGAACCACAGGACCGCGGGCCGCTGGCCCTTGGCCGCAGCGCGCGAGCCTTTGTTCACGTCGGTTGCCTGCCAATGCACATTGTCGGCGCGCCGGAGCGGGAAGTCGATCATGCCGGCGCCGACCGTTGCGTTGGTCGCCCGGTCGACAAGGATGAAATTGCCCGTCGACCTGTTTTCCTTGTAGGCGTCGAAGGCGATCGGCGCCTGTGTCGAGATGTTGCAGACACCGACCTCATTCATCTGCAGCGATTTCGCCGCCTCTCGGGCGAAGCTGTTGATGTTGACCTGGTGCTTCAGCGCCGTGACCGTTGCGCTAACACTGTCCGTTTCCGTCCGCAGAATGTAGCTTCGCCCGGGAAGCATGGGGTTAGCGCCGAACCAGATGACATGTGCCTGCAACTGGTCCGCCACAAACGGTCTTGATGTGGGTGCTACCAGCATGTTGCCGCGCGAAGCATCGACTTCGTCCGTAAGCACAAGTGTCACGGCCTCGCCCTCAGCGGCGACGGCCAAACTCCCGTCGGAAGTCACGATCGCCTTGACTGACGAACGCTGCCCGGACTTTGCAACAACGACCGGATCCCCAACAGAGATTCTGCCGGAAGCCACTTGCCCGGCATATCCGCGAAAATCCGCATTGGGCCGCACCGCTAGTTGGACCGGAAAGCGGAACGGCCTTTCCTCAACGGGTGGGTCGAGTTGCACCGTTTCGAGATATTCGAGAAGTGCTGGCCCAGTATACCAGGGTGTGTCCTTTGATGCAGAAATGACGTTGTCGCCGAACCGCGCCGAGATCGGGATGGGCTGGATGCTGGCAAAGCCCAGTGTCTTTGCAAAGAGCATGTAGTCCACGGCGATTTCGTCGAAGACCGATTGCCGGAAGTCGACGAGGTCGATCTTGTTAACCGCCAGCACGACATGGCGAATGCCGAGCATCGAAGCGATATAGGAGTGACGCCGCGTCTGCTGGAGGATCCCCTGGCTGCTGTCTATCAAGATCACAGCCAGGTCGGCTGTTGAAGCGCCGGTCACCATGTTGCGCGTATACTCCTCATGGCCGGGAGTGTCGGCTACAACGAACTTTCGTTTCGCCGTGGCGAAGTAACGGTATGCGACGTCTATAGTGATGCGCTGTTCACGCTCCGCCTCGAGCCCATCGAGAAGCAGGGCCAGGTCGATCTCCCTCCCGTTGCCGGCACCGATGCGACCGAGATTTGCCAACTGATCCTCGAAGATCAGCTTTGCGTCGTAAAGCAAGCGTCCGATCAGCGTTGACTTGCCGTCATCGACCGAGCCACACGTGATGAACCTCAGGATCGACTTTTTGTCGTGCTCGGTAAGATGTGCCTCGTTGTCATGCGGCGGCACCGTTTGAAGATGCGACATCAGAAGTACCCCTCCCGCTTTTTTTTCTCCAGCGCCCCGGCTTCGTCCAGATCGATCAGGCGACTCTGCCGTTCCGATGTGCGCACCGTCAGCATTTCCCGCAAGATGTCCGGAACCGTGGCAGCGTCGGATTCAATTGCGCCTGTCAGCGGATAGCAGCCGAGCGTGCGGAAACGGACCAGGCGTTCCGTAATCTCTTCTCCAGGCTGAACTGGCATTCGGTCGTCATCGACCATGATCAGCACGCCACCGCGCCGCACCACCGGCCGGCGTGCCGCGAAATAGAGCGGTACGATCGGAATGCTCTCTCGCCGGATATATTGCCAAATGTCGAACTCGGTCCAATTGGAAAGCGGGAAGACCCGCATCGTTTCGCCCTGCCCGACGCGCGTGTTATAGGTCTTCCACATCTCGGGCCGCTGATCCTTCGGATCCCAGCCATGCTGCGCGTTGCGCATCGAGAAAATGCGCTCCTTTGCCCGCGACTTCTCTTCATCGCGCCTCGCTCCGGCGAGTGCTGCGTCAAAACCGTATTTTTTAAGCGCCTGCCTGAGCGCAATCGTCTTCATGAAATGGGTGTGGACGTTGGACCCGTGGGTGAAAGGCCCGATTCCCTGATCGATCCCGTCCTGATTGACGTGCACCAGAAGGTCGAACCCTACTTCGCGCGCTGTCCGGTCACGAAACTCGATCATTTCCCGGAACTTCCATTTGGTGTCGACGTGCAGGAAGGGGAAAGGTGGTTTGGCCGGGTAGAACGCCTTCGTCGCCAGATGCAGCAAGACCGACGAGTCCTTGCCGATGGAATAAAGCATCACCGGGTTGGAAAACGTTGCAACGACTTCTCGAAGCACATGAATTGCTTCCGCTTCAAGACGTTGGAGGTTACCATGCGACATATGATGTTTATCCCTTTGAGACGAATTCGTCATCAATCTCAAAGAATCTCGCATAAGGTCCGTCTGCAAAGTGACGGCGCAACGCGTCGAAATTCTCTACCGTTTCGTCCAGCGGCCGCCATTCCTGGCGCTGAAGGATCGCGCGGCCAGAATGCTGAAGCGATGGAGCGCCCAGAAAATCCCAAATTGTTTCCAAGCATGCGGCCGGTTCACTAAGGAGCCTCTCGTACTCGATCTCGAGCAAGCTGGCCGAAGCGAATGACTGCTCGACGCGAATGTGGAAATCCTCGGCGGCATTAAAGTAGGCCTCGCAGGAGGCGATGGGCAGTTTTACCCGTGGCGGCGGTGCCGCATCATCATCCGAAGTGAACTTAAGCCATTGCCGGCTTTGCCTTGCCTGCTCCAGCGACCGCAGGGACTCCAATGTATTTCGCCGGTACAAGAAAATGACCTTGAGCCCTGGCCAGCGGGCGAGCTCGTCAAAAAAGCCCGGGCGTTCTATAAACTGAGGCTCGTTGATCTTGCACCCAACATGCGTCACCTTCTTGTCGCTACGTCTCGGGAAGCGCAAGTAGGCGAGCTCGAGGAGCTCACGATGGCTCCGTAACAGGCGATCCTTATCGGGCCAATTTGTATCATAGGTGTTAAGTAACTCGCCATTGCTCAACACGTTCGGATGCTCATTTAGCAAAGCTTCGAGATAGTGCGTTCCAGTCCTCGGCATCCCAAGGATCACAAATGGTTCAGGTGACAGTGCGGAATGGGTCATTGCTTGTGTTCTCAACATTGTTCGCGAAGGTGCGTGCGGCGCCCAGCACTAGAATTCTCTTGTCGCGCAGAGCGGCGCGAGTTCATAACGCGCGGCTTTCTTCTGACAATTTTCAAATAAAGGTTACGGATCAAGGGGCGGCGTCATTTTGCATGAGGAAGCAGCACCGGTTCATGGCGACGCGTTCCATGCGCTGCAAGGTCGATCGCTTCCATGCAGGACTTCCTTGCACGCTTGCGATTGCTGTGCTGCAGTTGCTGTATGACGGTGGCGCCTGCCCCCAAGGAAGCGCGGGGCTTCTCACGAAAAAGCTGTCCGCCAGGCCGATGCCATCTTCCTGAAACCAGTTCCCGATATAAAGCTCCTCGGGTCGAACTGTCCCGACGCGGGCTGGCACAGCGTACATTTCTGCGGCATCAACAAAATTCATGCTCGCCTCCAGGGCTGCGCCCAATTGCCAGAGCCCGGCCTCCGTGGTCTGCTCCTTGCAGTTCACGGTGCCCAGGCCCCGCATGCTTATGTTGAGGCCGCTGCGGCCTGGTTCGCGAGACTGCATCGCGCGTCTCCTTCTTGTATCGGCGACGTCAAGGCATCAGACGCCGGCGAAACAGAGCCGCCGACAGGAAGAAGGGCAGTACTGCGTAGGAGCAGAGCGCACCGATATGGAGGCCGATGTTACCAGCCGGACGGCCAAGCAACGCCGGACGAATGAGGTCGATTGCATGTGCCAGCGGCAGGAAATGTGCTGCCTGCTGAAAAACGTTGGGCAATTGGGCGACCGGAAATACGGCGCCGCACAGGAACAACATAGGCGTGAGGACGAGCGTTTGGTAAAAAACGAAGTAGTCGTAGCTGGGAGCAAGCGCAGTGATGACCATTGCCAGACTAGCGAAGGCTAACCCAGTAAGCGCGATGACTGGCAGCGCGTAGAGGATGGACGGCCACGCAGCATAGCCCAGCAGTGTGGCAACAACTGTAATTCCCGCGCCCGCGAGAAAGGCCTTTGTGGCTGCCCACGCCAATTCGCCGAGAACGATATCGCCAAGCGTAAGCTGCGTGTAGAGGATTGCTTCCCATGTGCGCTGAGCGTGCATACGAGCAAACGCCGCGTAAATCGTCTCGAATGTCGCGGCGGTCATCGCGCTTGTCGCGACCATGCCGCCCGCCAAAAATGCCACATACGAGGTGCCGTCAATACGACCAACAACCACCCCGAGGCCAAAGCCGAGACCAAACAGGTAGATCATAGGATCGGCAAGATTACCGAGGATGGACGCAAGCGCAACCTTCTTCCACGCCAGATAGTTGCGGCGCCAGACCGCAATCCAATTCCAGGGGTTGGCGGGCAGGGCCGCAGCACACAGTTCACGCATTCTTCATTTCTCCATCTCGCGCCCGGTCAGCCGCAAAAAAACATCCTCCAGATTCGGCGGACGCTGCAGAAGGCGCAATCCCGCATGCCCGCGCAGTCGCAGGCGCACCCGCTCCGGATCGGGTGCATAACAAAAGAGAGTCTCGCCGCTCACCTCGGTGCGCTGCGCATACGGGCTGATGAGCGAATGCAGTTCATGCGGATTGCCGCCATAGATCTCGATGACCTGGCACCCGATCTGCTCGTCGATCAGCGCATGAGGACGGCCTTCAGCGATCTTGCGGCCTTTTTCAAGGACACACAGCCGATCGCACAACCGCTCGGCCTCTTCCATGAAGTGGGTCGTCAAGATAATCGTCTTGCCGCGCGCCAAAAGCGAGCGCAGGCGCTCCCAAATCAGGTGGCGCGCGTGTGGATCGAGACCGGTGGTCGGCTCGTCCATGACAAGCAGCTGCGGATCGTTGATCAGCGCTCGCGCCAGCGTCAGGCGCCGCTTCATGCCGCCGGACAATTCGGAGACGCGCGCATGCGCTTTGCTCTCGAGGCGGGCGAACTCGAGCAGCGACGGGATAATCGCTTCGACCTCGCGCTTGCTCATGCCGAAGTAGCGCCCGAACACCAGTAGATTCTCGCGCACGGTGAACTCAAGGTCGAGGTTGTCGAACTGGGGGACCACGCCGATGCGTGCGCGGGCCAAGCGAGCGCGAGCCGGCACCGGCACATCGAGCACCGTAATATGCCCTGCATCAGGCGATGTCATGCCGAGTACCATACGCGCAATCGTGCTTTTGCCCGCGCCGTTCGGTCCTAGCAGGCCGAAGCATTCTCCAGCCGCAACGCGGAACGACAGCCCATCGACGACTACCTTGCCCTCATATGTCTTGCTTACCCCGACGAGATCGATCGCTACCGTAGACATATGATCATCCAACCGTGGTGGTCACGTCGTGTGGCGATTGCTCAGTTATCTGAGTTCTCGTGAAGAGCTGGCCGTCGCACCATACGTGTCCAACACGTCCCCACTCGCATGCTGCAGCGGCATCAGGGAAAAAGCCACGTCCATGATAGTTGGCACTCGTGTTGCAAAGGAGCGGAATTCCAGTGATCTTTTCATATTCGATGAGCAGCTCGACGACTTTGTGTTGAGAGCTTCTGGATATTGTCTGCAGTCGGGCAGATCCGTCGAGATGTACAACAGCGGGGACTTTGTCCTGCCATTCCATTCGCGTCTCATGATCGAACAGCATGTATGGATCGGGCGTTCCAGGGCTGAAAATTTCCGGCGCACGATCCTCCAGGCATATCGGCGCTACGGGACGGAAGTGTTCGCGAAGTTTGATTTCGTTTAGAAAATCCTTCATTTCGGGCGAAGTGGCGGCTGCGAGAATGCTTCTACCTCCCAACGCCCTTGGTCCAAGCTCGGCGCGCCCGGAAAGGAAAACGACGGGCCTGTTGTCGGCGAGAATACGGGCTAGTTCCCGCATACTGCACGGCGCCGCCTCCCATCCGGTCGGGACGTGGCCACTTTGCAGGACCGGGCCACTGTAGACCGACCATTCAAGAGGTACGAAGCCTTGCTGCGCTACCATTGCGCTGCAAGCCGCGCCGATTGCAGAGCCGCTGTCATTCGGAAAAGGCGGCACCCAGACGGAATCGAAAAGGCCCGCCCCCCGCAGTGCGTTATTCCATTTGATATTGAGGCCGCAACCACCGGCAATGCATAAGTTTTGCTGTCCCGGATACGCATAGCGCTTCAAGGCGTTTGTCATTTCGCGGACGAGGAGACGCTCGAGAAAGAGATGAAACGACGCAAGCACATCTTCAGGCGCCTTTGCGGCCAATCGGGAGACGCTGGCGCCGAAAAAACAATGCACGGCCACAAGCGTCGACTCTGCGTTGTTGATAGCGGCGCGGTAACGTTGGGCAGGCTGGGTGTTGCCCGCAAAATGCTCATCGTAGAGCTCCTGGAACACCGCCACGATGTCTTCCTCAACCGACCCAAGGGCTATATAGGCCATCAACTTGCCGGCAATACCTAGATCCCAGCCTGCGCGGCTCGCCCGCTTATAAGGTCCGAAATAATGGCCTGCGGCAGCGTAGGCTTGGCCGATCACCGGGAACAGGCATTCGAGGAACCGTGCGCTGCGGCCATCCACATAATAGAGGCGCGGAAAGATGCAGCCATCCCACACCAAGCAGAACGCGGGTTGTCCGGCCTTCGCAAAGGGACTGGTGCAGTACGCGGAAGCCACGTGGCCCGTCACATGGGGATAGCTTTTGTAAGAAAAAACGCGGTCCTCAAGCATCAAACCGGAGCCCTCGAGGCAATCGAAAAGGCCCTCGAGATGGCGTTCAACATAAGGCGCCCCCTTAAGTGTTAGGGCGACCGCGCCACTGAGGACCTGGAACTGCGACTCGTCCTCACCGTCCCAGCCGTCGATGACAAACTGATCGACATCCGCGGCATTGAGACCGTGTTCTGCCAAAGCGGTGACAACGGCGTCGAGATTGTCGATCGCTTGATATCGCGGATTGTTATCCCGCTTTTCCTGCTCCACGCAGAAGACGAGACGTCCATCTTCGATAACGGCAATTGCCCCGTCATGGGTCAGCTTGATGCCACAGATGCGCATAATATCTCCAAGTCTAGCCCACAATTCCATTCATTGGGAATCGGCAACTGGCTTCCGGAAAAGGGAGAGCAGACAATCTTCGTTGATCGTTTCACCCCGGCACTCAAGACGCTCTACCTCCACCAAGGTTTCGTTCAGCATCGCGATGACCGTCTCGGCACCGGCAGCGTGACCCCAGCGCCGGCAACTGGCATCGCGTGCGGAGCCGAAGACCAGGTGTCCGCCTGGCGCGAGCAGCTGTACTATGTTGCCGACGGCCGCGCGCATTTCGGCTATGTCTCCGACATAGTAGAGAACCTCGGCCACCACGATCAGGTCAAACGGCTCGTCAGTCGAGAACTGTTGAATATCGGAGACAATCCAGCGGATGTGCGGCGGCTCCTTCATCCGTCGACGAGCGAGCGCGATCGCTCGCGGCACCACATCGATCACCGTGAGACGTTGGCAGGAGGGAGCTAGTCGTTCTGTGAATACGCCCGCAGCGCACCCTACTTCGAGTGCATTTGTGATAGGGCCTCGACCCAGAGACAATCGAAGCATTTGCGTGTGACGTTCCCGCTCAAACGGATTGCCGGCGAGTCGCCACGGATCCTCTGTCGCCAGTTCTCTACTCAATAATTCATGATTCATGTTCTGGGTCAAACTTGTCCACCTAGGTAAAATAACTGTCACTCGTCGCTGCAGACGACATCAGATGTCATAGGCCGCGCGGAATCGCGCGCGAGATTGAACCTGCGAAGCGGAGCCGACCGAACCGAGTACTCGGCAATGTTTGATGCAGCGATCGGTTGCGCGGGGGCCTGCTTTCCGCCCTTGTTTGATGCATCTGGAGTGAAGCCGCGCGACAGCCAATCGCTATTGCTCAATGTGCACAGCGCGTAGGCTTTCAGCGGCAAGAGGAGAAAAATATTGATGAACGTGTGCAGCGAAAAACCCAGAAACCGAAGCTGACGAGCACGAAAAGCCACCACGGTACAGCGTATAAACGTCATGGACACGATCATCAGGACTGTCCACCAAGGCACGGTGGCTGTCAGTGCTAGCTCTGCGAGCCCTGTCAGCACCGAGAGCGCGAGGAGTAGCGGGCCAAGATTCTGTCCGACGACGTCCAGTGTAAGATAGCGATCCAGGCTGGGCAGTAGGCGCAGCCCGAGCAGCGTGTCCCGGAAGGTGCTGCGTGCCCAGCGAAGTTGTTGGCGCAGATACGGCCCTAGTTTGTCCGGAACGACTGTAGCCGCGATAGCGCCTGGAACGTACTCGGTCCGAAATCCTGCCTTCAGCATGAGGATGGTGAGATGGCGATCCTCGCCGAAGTCGCTTGGCTTGCCCCGAAAAAATTGCGACTCGTACTGATCGAGCAGCGCAAGGAGCGCGGACCTGCGATACATGGCACATGGGCCGCAGCAGCACATAACGGCCCCGAAGTGAGCCTGTGCCGCACGCTCCTCGTTGCAGGCCAGCCAGTACTCCATATCGATCAACCGGGTCAACCAGGTGTCGCTCCGATTACTGGCCGTCAATTGCCCCATGGCCGCGCCGACCATTGGATCTTCCATCTTCGGCACAAGCCTTGCGATGACGTCGGGGGCAAGTATCGTGTCTGAGTCGACGTTCAGCACCAAATCTCCGGAGGAGCGGCGTATCGCGGCAATCTGAGCCTTGCGCTTACCAACGTTCTCGGGAAGCAGAATGATATTGACCCTGGGGTTGCGCGCGAAGCTGACATGTACAGATTTGACAGCTTCCCGATTTCTGGAACCGTCATCAACCACATAGATTTTAACTTCCCCGGCGTATTCCTGGTCTGCAATGGAAGCCAGACACTCCGAAAGCGTGTGTGGGTCTTCGTTGAAACAGGGGACGATGACATCGACACTCGGCAGCTGGCCGGAGCTGACCAAGTCCTCCGACGCTGATGAGCTGTTTGCCGGCACAGCGTAAACGACCTGCATGCTTTTATAAGCAGTCGAGAGCAGTGCATAGAGCGAGATGGCGACCGCGCTCGTTGTATCAAGCAGATTCATGGAATATTGCCTTCAATGGTCTCGAGGAAGCGCGCTGATGACAAACCCGCGGTCATGCAAAGCTGGAATGATCCGAGACAGCGCCGAGATGGTCTGGTAGCGCAGACTGGCGTCATTGCCCGGTTGCAACTCGCTGGGAGGGCAGCCGTCGTGCAAGAGAACAATTGCGCCCGGCCGGATGGAGTCGAGCACGGCACCGACAATCGCGTCCACGCCGGGGTTAGACCAGTCGCGCGGATCTACCGACCAGTGGACGGCGGTTAGTCCAGCGCTCGCCACCGTAATGAGCACGTCTTCGGTCCAGATCCCATACGGGGCGCGGATGTGCCGCACCGAGGCCTGTCGGGACGCGCTTTTGATCGCTCTGTTCGCGTCGAATATTTGACGTTGTACTTCGCTTGGTTCGCATATGGACAAGTCCGGATGCGTCATCGTGTGGTTAGCGACCTCGTGCCCTTCCGCGATTATTCGTTGGATCAGTTTTGGCTGATCTGCCGCGTACTCGCCAATGACGAAGAAAGTCGCCGGCACCCGGTATTCGGCCAGCACGTGAAGAACTTCAGGTGTAAAAATTGGATGAGGACCGTCGTCGAACGTTAAATAAACGCTAGGCCGGCCGGTGCCATCAGCGCACTCGCTTTGCACTTCGGACAAGTACTCGAGTTGTGTCATAGCTCTGGTCCGTTCCGATCGATCATCGTTCCGGTGGGCCAATCGGACATCGGCCGTCCAACTGGCAGAACGATGACAAGTGGATCCTCGACGCGCGTGGGCGGCTTGTCGAGACGCGCGTCGGGGAGAGTGGATCGCACGCGGATTCCCGACAAGACAGTCACCGGGCCGCGTCTGCCGAACCTTTCAACATGCTTCCGAAGCTCTGGCCGAACGGTACCAAAAGCGAATGGAACTTGAAGGTCCTGCAGTGTCGGAGACAAAGCATGGATTGAATGGGAGATCCCGAGCCCCTCAAGATTCGGACGTACCCCATATAAGCCTAGTTCGGCCACCAGCAGGTCGACTCCGGCAACCTTGATGAAACGGCGCAGCAATCCCATATGAGCCGCCACGCCACTTGAGTCATAGCCGATTGCCCGAAGCTCAGGCCTTGCTCCGGCCCAGCTTTGGCTCCCGCTGAACGGCTTTGCGTTGAAGACTCCAGTCGGCCCGTAGGTTTTCCGAAAGAACTCGGCAAGTTCGACATGGTCGGCGAGTTCCAGCTCGTTTTCCCAGCACAGCTTCCACCGCACCTCAGAGCGCATGCAAAGACCTCCTTGTTCTTTTTTCTTGCTGCTTTTTGAAGACCGCATTATGGGGCCGAAGCAGCGGTCAGTTCGCTGCGTGCCAGACACCGTCACCCGGGGTTCGCGATATTGGCCAAGTGAGATGATCGATCTTTCGACAGTGCTCGCGCCTGAAGTGACAAACTTGCTCAATACTTCCGACCTTCCTGAGCCACTCGCAATTTGTGTCGACTTACTTGTCTGGTAACCACCAAACTTGTCGGGTTATCGACATTTTTCCTATGCATCATCATGGGAGATTGGTAAAATTGATTGTTTGGATGGCATGTATCCATGCTGTGGATTGACCTGAACTTCATCATGCGCTCGACGCGCAGTGATGACCGCCCCGCAATGCCACTGCGGACGGACCATTGATTTAGGGCCAGTTGGCCGTCGTATGTGGCTTCCCCCGCTTAAGCGCCTATGTCGCCGATGAGCTGTCGAAGTGAATGCTGGAGAACCTGGCTTTACGCCACGTGCGCAAGGCTCGCCTCGGCCCCCGCAACGACGCGAGCGTTTCACCAAAAACCTCATGGAGAACCTAGGGCTGCCTTATTTCTTGACGCTGTCAATCCGGGTCCTGTTCGCCATCGACTGCAGAGGAGCGTGTAGACGCTCTTTTCGCCGCAGCATCGCCGCCATCGCCGCAGATCTCTTCTATGCGGCTCAGTAAGCTGAAAACATCCTGTAAAATCTCCTCATCGAAACTCCGCAACTTCACGATGGTAGCCAATAGCAACATCGCTTTGGTTTCAGTTTCCCCCCAAAGATGGGGTGCCGCCGGCGCGATGATCTCTTCCGGAGTTGCATCCAAAACCTCACAGACATGAATCAGTCGGCTCACGGTCAACCGGGAGACTCTAGTTTCGTACCGGCCGTAGACCTGTTCGCTGATGCCCAGCAGGGGCGCCAGTTTCGAGCGAGGCAGCCTTCGCTTATCGCGGGCTTCGCGAAGGCTGATGCTGATCAGTTTTTCGAGTTCGGCGCTCAGTGCAATGCGCCCGTCAAAAGGTTTACGATAGACCGGCTTGTCTATGCCCGGATCATCGACCTGTTTCAAACCGAGTTCATTAATCCATTGCTTCAATGATGGTCCTGACATTGCTCCGACTGAGGTTAATGCTGTGAAGCTCTTTATACGAAAAAGTGAGGTGCTTGGAACCATCAATATCAGGTTTTAGATCATCTTTGGCGCATTTCAGTCGGTCGGAACCTCGCTGACTTTGTATCGATTCGCTGATTCTACGTTATTTATCAATTGCATAACTGCCTGTCGCAGCGAGATTACATCGTGCGCAGATTAACGACTTGCGCCAAATTGGATACCAACGCATCTGTGGGGCTAAGTGAGAGTCGTTGTTGCAGTTCACTCATTCCAACCGCGGATGTCCGACGCATGACGGCAATCTTGATGTACCACATGGAGCACTTTCTATTCTCGGACACTCATCGACGACTGCGTCCGGTGCCTGTTGGACGTGATGCCACGATGACCGCCGTGTTGCCACATATTGACTGATCGAATCCAGGTAGACTGCCAAATTGCTGCTTACGCTGAGCTGAATATGCCATTTGTCCACGACGATTTTGGCATTTGGGGGTCGCGTGGGCCGCAAGCTTGTATGGGACATGCATTTGTGTCGTCACGATGCGCACCCTCTCTAGATAGGGCAGAGCTTGGAGCCCCCCCGTGCCTACCAATCCATGCTCGTCATAAGACAGAGTATGCTGCGTTCACCACGTTTGTCAGGGTACATCGACGCTGGCCTGAGAGCATCAGCTCATCAATGCCGAGCACAACCAGAGCAACAGCCTGACAGCCTGCAATTCGGGTGTCGGCGCCGGTTTTGCAATCTCACCCACCGTTCGCAACCCAACATCGCGTGCCACCTGAGCAAAGGCTCGTTCGATCGCTTGATCGGCAACGAGAGGGCACAGCGGCTTGTCATATCGAAGCCGCCGTTCGATGTCAGCCGAAATTTGTTTCAGTCACGGCAACTACAGCGTCGGACAAGAGCGATGATTAACGAACTGCTCTACCCTCGCCTTACCCGTGGCTCGATAGAGCGACATTTGGAACTCTGCACGCCTTCTCCGTACATGCCTCGGGGCGGGCACCGTAAAATTGCCTGGCTTGAAGAACTGACGCCAAGCAAAGCCATCCAACCACTTGGCTCGGACCACAGCGCGAACGTTGTTTGCTACGCCTCGATGGTCATCGACGCTTTCCGTGGGCTTCCAGGGCCCGGCACGCCCCCTCGTCGAGTACAAGCCAAATTGGATCGTCGCTTGCGCCTTGCACAAGCACCGCCAAGTCAAAATACTTTGTGAATCCAATATATAATAAGCAGCAGATCGAACGGTGGCGGCGGGCTGCGCTCTTACTAGCTCGCATTTTGCGCCAAATTGCTTTGCCGAGATATGTTTTCTCGTGTTCTATAGAACGGTTCCGACACAGAAGTCGGACTTGAAACGGAGATGACGAAACGACCAGAAAAAGAAAAACCGCTCCCGAAGAAATCCGGAAGCGGGTCTGTAAGAGAATAATTTAGCCAAAACCTTTCTCGCAGATCCATCCTTCCTTGTCAACAGAAAACACCATCTCGGTGAACGGCGGAGCTTTACCTGGTCCTCTACGGAGACGAGGGCATGGAAGATATCATCAGCTATCGACGACCGATAGGCCGCAGGATAACGCCACAACGAATCGAATTCTGCCGACGCGCGCAATCGGCAGAAATCGGAACAGTGACACGCGCTCAACTGGCAGTACTTGTTCAAAATCTGACCTGCACAGGAGTGATAAACGCGACGGAAAGCCATCTTTTACTGGCATTGGTCAACACCGCTCCCCCCGAGTCTTTCAATGAGTCTGGACGACCTATTGTGTTCAAGTCGAACAGGCAATTGGCCTTTGAGATCGGCCGTTCAGTCGGTCGGGTTAGCCGAATGCTCTCCCGTCTATTCGATGCTGGTTTGATAACGACGCAGGACAGCGGGAATTACAAACGATATCCGATCCGAAACGCTGATGGCGACATAACGGATGCGTGCGGAGTTGATCTTCGAATTCTGATCGTGCGTTATGCGGAGCTTCTTGAGCTCGTGAGACAGGCCCGTGCGGAAAAGAAGGCAGCTGAAGCCGCGCTTCGGCGCTATCGAGGAGCGTTGCGCAATACCCGTTATGCCCTGGCTGTTGCTGCTCATCTTGGCGCTGCAGAGCGCCAACGCGTCGCCGGTCGCATCGAGCGTATCAGCACTTACGTGAAAGTACCTGCTAAGGCGCCAAGCGAGTTGCTGCGCCGCGCTACGTTCCTGCTTGAGTGGACCATTGACCGGCTGATGCAGCTGACTCCTAAATATCAAGGTGAGCTCGGCGCTGAGAAATCGCCATGCGTGTATGCCGAAAACGGCATTCACAAACAGATTACACTCCCCTATCAATCTAAATGTAGTGAAGATGAGCAAAGTTTGGCTCGCCCCGAACGACCTAGGTTCTCGAAAGCTGGCTCCAGTAAAGGTGCGTTTGAAGAAAGCAGGCCAGACTGGCAGAACTCAGTCAACAAGCGCAATCACCGGCAAGCGCTGGTTTCTCTTCGAGATGTCTTGCGCGCAGCGCCGGCGCTTAGGGAACTCGGATACAAACCAAACACCTGGGCGGATCTTGTCCGGCTGACACCGGTGTTGTGCCGCTGCACCGGTATCTCAGAGGACGCCCGTCGCGGCGCTATCGAGAAGATGGGTGAGCCACAAGCCGCCGTGGCAGTAGCGATTACCTTAGAAAAAACAAATCGCCAGGAGGTCAGCTCGCCAAGCGGTTATTTGCGGGCAATGACTGAGCGAGCGGCCGTCGGCAAACTTTACCTTGCGCGGTCTGTTTTCGGACTCGCTGGCCGCAATTCCGAAGAGCAGAGCGTCGCGAGATCGGACACACAACTGCGTTCGCCGCATCTTTCTCGTATATTTCCTTCCACCGGCGATAATCTCCGCAGGCAGAACCAGAGAGATCGGCGACAACCACCGGCATCAGGGTTTCTGGTCACCGGCGCGGGGTGATCAGACGAAATTCACAGGTTTAAGGCTTGGGCTTGTGAGGTAGTGGGTGTCGATTGAGGCAACCGACGAAGACACGTGGGCTGTGACATCGAGCAAAGATCAGTACTGCCGGCTGTCGACCGACAGCTCCATATGACCTGGCTGAATCAACCCTGCTTCGTCACAGCCCTCTTTCGCTCTCGTTGTCAGCAGGGATCATTCGCTGCAAGAGCCGAATAAGATCGCGCCTCGTGTCGCTCGGAAGGCTTCTTAGAATCCGAGCCAAGGTTCGACAATCCTCGGCTTCCTCTGATGTGCGGCCCCAAAGGTGGGGCGCAACTTCAAAGATCATATCGATAGGCATAAAACCGAGAATCTCACACAGATGGATCATCCGGGTGACAGTCATTTTGGAAAATGCCCGCTCGTAGCGTCCGTATACAGGTATGGAAAGACCAAGCATCGGGGCAATGTCGGCGCGAGACAGGCCTCGAGCTTCGCGCATCTTCTTCAGAAATGCGCTGATCAATTCCTCCATATCCCCCAATGTTGTAATTTTGCCATCGAAACCCGGCTTTCGATAAATCGGCTTGTCAACCTCAGGATCGGTGGTGCTGACGAGGCCTCTTGAACGTCTGTAGCTTGCTAGATCTTCCGTCACCGCCCGTCCCTTTTCTCTGCCACTCGTGCTAGGTGTGCACCAGCTTGAACCGATTTGAACCAATTGTCACCGCCACACATCAGCTGCTTCTATACCTTTTCGGGTATCTTTTGACGCTATAGCAAATTTTTGAGGACTTAGCCAAATTGCTTCAGCAATGCAGGGAAAATCGGCCGGTCTCTCAAATCTGGAGACAACCGCAACCAATCAACAATTACATTGAATTTTCACCAAAATTAACATTTTGCTGCTCGTCAGGGCTTCAGTTGTATCTGACGGCGATATCGATCACCCTTGCGAATACGATCCACTTCGGTGTCTACTCATATCCCATTTGGCTAGCTCGGACGGCCCCGTCATCGCCTCAGGCTGCTCGTCAAGGGAGCCTTATCGGTTATCGCTCTGGTAATCCGCGCACGCCAATTTGATCTCCGAAACTCCGCCTCCCTCACTAATTGCGAGCCCGCCAACGGAACATAAGTGAAGCGGTGCCATGCGGTGCGGGCGCCAAGTCCCACGGAAGACCCGCGGTGCTGCGCATTGAGCAAGACCAACACCGCTAAGAAGGTCAGAGACCAGCGAGCCATGCCCACGGGATGTGGAGGGTTTACTGATTACGCTATTGAAATGGCGCGCGCGCAATACGACTCCACCCAAGGGGCGCAGATGTCTGAGTCATGGGCAATCGATTTATGAGGAAAAACCGCCTCCGAGCCCTGGTGCGCTTGCTCGCTGGGGGTTCGAAGGTGCGTTGAACCTCGATTCATCGGTCGTCAGGATCTGCTTTAGACAAGCTATGGGCCGATTCACGCGCGAGACCATACCCGGCCTCCTTCCTCGCCCGCCAATTTGCGAAGGATAGATACCCTGAAATTCGAAACCGCCGGGTAAAATACAAACTGCATCAGTCGCCACACCCTTGCTAGGCAATTTGATTTCCTTTGGCACGATGCTTGCTCGCCAATCCGCAGGCCGGATACCAAAACGTGGCAGCAATGCTCCCACCCGATCCGCCAACATACGAGGATAGCGGCCCGGACCGCGCTGGCGCGCTTCTGGTGCCACCACAAAATTTCACGCTCGGTCTAATCATTAACGGGAGAGAGCAAATGCTTATTGAACAAGCCGAATGCACTAACCTTCCCGCGTCATTCAATTGGGGTCACGCTGCAACGTCTCATGTACTATCCAAGTTCAAAAATGATCCAGGGACGCGCGATGGATTCCCGTGCATATTTGGACACAATTCTGTCAGAAGTGGCAACGTGCGCTTTCTGCTCGTGCCGTACAATGTCGACATATCCAAGTATGATTTTCACGTTCTTGCCAATGATTTGCGGTCGTACATCGATCAAGTTGATGTCAAATCCCTCCACGTGAGCAGGCACCGGCCTCTGCTGGTGCTCTTCGAGCCGGTAGCCATATTCACGACAGCCGATCAGTTCCAACAGGTATTCATCGAAGCGATGCAGTTTCTGCTCGACGTCGATCAGGAGGCTTGGCCAACAAACGTGTCCAAGGATCCCGACCACCATACGTGGACCATGTGCTTTCAAGGTTGTGAACTCTTCGTGAATGTCAGCCATCCGGCGCATGTTAACCGGAGAAGCAGAAACTTAGGCGATGGCTTAGCTTTCGTTATCAACCCGCGTAAGATTTTCGACATCGCCGCGCCGGATGATGCGAAAGGCAGGCGCGTCACCAAAACCATTAGGAACAACATCGACCTCTACGACGATGTCCCCCACAGCGCCTTGCTCGGGTCATACCTCCTAAGAGAAGCCCAGTGGCCGCAATACATGATCCCTGACAATAATGATTCACCACCCTTAAAGTGCCCATTGCGCTTCAAGTAGTGTGACGCATTAATGTCAGTTACTTTCCAAACTCCTCTTTCAAAATATCAACTCCCTCGGAGGCATTTGTGAGTGACCGAAAAGACGATACCGAAGGCCATCTTGGCGTCGTAACAGGTATGCTTCTGATAATTTCGGTAATACTTGGCTCAGGGATTCTTGTTCTTCCCGGTCTAGTATACGAGAAAATTGGGAGAGACAGCATCTATGCCTGGATCGGTTGCGCAGCGCTCTGCACGCCAATCCTTCTCACCATGATCATTCTGGCTGGTACGCATCCGAGCGCCGGTGGCGTTGCATATTATGCCAAACTTGCGTTCGGCCAATATGCAGAGCTGTTCGTGTCGCTACTATTTCTGGGCGCGACTGTATTGGGCTTGCCTTCGATCGCCATCGTGGGGGCAAGCTATTTGGAGAAGACAACTCATCTCGGCGTGGATATTCACGTCTTCGCTGCGCTTCTTATCTTACTTGCCGCAGGTTTCGCCTGCTCGAGTGGCGGGACACTTCGCAGTGTCGTAAACCTTGTCGGTGGAAGTTCATTGTTTATATTGTTGGCTATGCTTTTGGTTTTTCTTGTGCTCGAAACATGGGACAAAGACGTGCGGTTCGATCCACCCTCAAATTTCTCGGCAATCGCCAGCCAGGTTCCGCTGATTTTCTTTTCATTCACCGGCTGGGACATCGCCTGCCACTTGTCAGAGGATTTTCGAGAGCCAAAAGTGAACTTCGGGCGAGCGATGTTCTTTGCATTCATCGTGGTCTGCGGCGTGTATGTTGCTTCTGCAGCGATTGTGCAATTGGCGGAGATCAGGGCGAATTACAATACGCCGATGTATGAAGTTGGCTTCCAAGTCTTGCCATCTGCCCCGATCTGGCTGGTTCCCCTAATAGGTGTTTCACTGATCGCCGCCAATCTCTTCGGGTCAGTTATGGCAGTCTCGCGGCTTGTTGCGTATCTTTCGAGGAGGAATTTCCTCCCTGCAAACCTCAACGTTGAGCCTCGCAACAGTGTCTATGTCGTCACGGCCGCCCTCCTCCTCGTGCTGGCATGCGATCGAATAGGCGTTCTTAATATCGAAGTTATGTTCAGTTTGGCGGGAATGAACTTTCTTGCCATATACATATTATCGGCCCTTGCGTTAGTTAAACTACTCCAGACACAGATTTCCTCGCTGCTGGCTACGCTGATTATAGTCCCTTCTTTAGCGATTATGATGAGTGTTGTTTCATCTCTCTTATACATCGCGATCATTGCTCTATTGGCTTATTGGCTTGATCGAATTAGCCGGGGTGAGTGGTTCGAATGAAACACAAACTCGACAAAGAATACAGCGAGATCGCCTTCAATGAAGGCCTATTGCCTATCAAGGTAACACCATTCTACAAAACGAAAATAGAAGCCGAAGCCAGTGCGTTGGGTGAACCGGGGCCGCTTTGCCGAGTCGCATTCCCTTCGGAAGACAAAATTTCACTACGATCCCCCATCGAGGTCGATGATTTTGTAGGCGACAGGTCGAATACACTTGGCCACACCGGCACGATAATGAAGTACGCGAACCGAGTTCTTTTCATGGCGACTTCGCGCTGCTTCGGACACTGCCAGTACTGCTTTCGTACGAGTATGCTCGCAGGAAGTGCGGTAGCAGGCGGCTCCGAGATGGAAAACGAAAATCTCAGCCAACTACTCGATTTGCTTAGGGCCAATGCGAGTGTTACGGAAGTTATTTTATCGGGTGGTGATCCGCTGACGATACCTGGACCTCGGCTAGAATCGATCCTCGAAGGAATTTCATCTGTATCCACAGTGAAATCTATTCGAATTCATACTAGAGCCATAGTATATGAGCCGCGTGCTTTTACAGCGGAAAAGATGGTTCTGCTGGCCAAGCACAATGTCCGCGTCGTTTTTCACATCGCGCACCCATACGAACTCTGCGAGGTGGTGGCTGAAAAAATCTCGGAGCTTCGAGAGAAGAACGTCAGGCTATACAACCAATTTCCATTGCTGCGCAACATTAACGATCATCCTATGGTCCTCTACCGTCTGCTGGAAATTCTAGACGAGGTGGGCGTGCGCAATCTTTCAATCTTTATTCCTGATCCGATCTTCTTCTCTGCCGCATTTCGTGTGCGCCTGAGCCGCGTCTGGCAAATCGCTGATCAGCTTAGCCTCATTTCGCCATCATGGATAAATTCGACACGCTTCGTATTCGACTCGAGTCGCGGAAAAGTCAGACGAGAATATTACATAGGGAGGGACCCTGAAGCTGATATTGCCATCTTCATGCGAGGCAATGATCTAATCCGGTTTCCCGATTTTCCCGAACACCTCGATCTGCCGGGCTCGTTACCGAATATGCTGTGGAAGGAAGAGCGCTGAGCCCAGTACGTCGGTTGCTGTTGCAGCTTTTCTATTTTGCCAGTTGCAGGCCGCGAGCTTGCGAGTGACGTGGTCAGGCAGAGGCCACAGGTGATCCCGATGGCTGGCGGCAACTGGCTAGCTTCGCGAGCGTGAAGTTTATGTCGCCAACGAGGCCCATCACCGGCCGCTTTCAGGCGGACACCGTATCTCAGCCGGCGGGTGCAGTTCGTCGTACAGCACGCCACTTTTGACGGACGTCCCAAGAGCTCTGTCTGCGAAGATATGACGGCGCGGCCGCGTGCGGAACGGACACGACCCGTACTGCCTGCTCTTTAGCGACCACAGAAAAGCATTGAGCCCAAGCGCGCCCATGAATAATGCGAGCGGAATGAGATAGACGAGCATGTTCATGGTAGCGAGACCTCCGTCAACGAGGTAAAATCCTCGACATCAAATTTTTTCTCGGCCGGCTCCAACCGATGAGCCGCAGCGTTGGTCACCACAATGAGCTAAGACGTTGACATCGCCAAAGCGGCGATAAGCGGTGTTGCGTAACCGGCGATAGCGAGAGGGACGGCCAGTACGTTGTAGCCGAAGGCACGCGTGAAATTCTGGCGGATCAAGGTTGCCGACGTTCGAGCGACGAGAACGGCTTCGGGAATAGCATCGAGACCGTCGCTCAGGAAGACGAGGTCTGCCGCCTGGCGGCCAATGTCGGAGGCGGTAGCGGAGCCATAGAAACATGCGCTGGCGCCAGTGCCGGCGCGTCGACGGCCGTTTTTTCTTGCCACTTTCAGAAACAGTTCGCACGGGCAGGGCAATAAATCATTGATCTATGTCAATGATCGCTCGGGGTTTTCCCGCTGTGCTGCTTGCTCGAAGACAGTTGCGCCTTGCAAGCTGCTGGCTTGTTGCGTGACGGTCGCCGTGCCCAACACCCTCGTCGACTGGGCGACCCGGTGCAGGTGCATGGACACCTCATTTCAAAGGACAAATCAGCAAGGATGCCCACGTGCAGCCCGACTCCAGAATATGAAACGGAATTGCTCAATCTCAAAGAATAAGCAGGAGATAAGAAATGCGTTTTAAAACCGGTCCGATCGTTACAACGGCAGCCCTGGCCTTTTCGGCGGCGCAACTCATGGCGGCGGATCACCAGATCCGGATGCTCAACAAAGGCTCAGACGGCGCAATGGTCTTCGAACCAGGTTTCGTGAAAATCGCACCGGGCGACAACGTCACCTTCATTCCCGTTGACAAGGGCCACAATGTCGAAACATTCAAAGGCCTGATCCCCGAAGGGGCCGCCGAGTTCAAATCCAAAGCGAACGAAGAATATCGGGTAAAATTCGACGTTCCAGGTGCATACGTTGTAAGGTGTGCGCCGCATGCAGCGATGGGAATGGTGGCCCTCATTGAGGTCGGGGATAACCTCGACAACCTCGACGTTATTAGAACAACTAAGCTTCCAAATTTGACGCGCAAGCGCCTCGATGCCTACCTCATGCGAGCGGATCAGGAGGGCGAAGAGAGCCATAGCTTTAAATAGGGCTAGAGACGCTTGCAACAGCCCTGCGCCGCAAGTGCATCCAGCGATATGCTTGATGGCAGTGCGATCCTGCTCGCGGTCTTTGAACTGGATACGGATGTCGGTTCGGACCAAGTGGGTTTGGCAGGGGACCACTGCGACGAGCTGGTGGAGGAAAGTAAGCCCACGGTGAAGGCCGTCTTCGCGATAGAGGGCTTCTGACTGCCAGTCCTAGTGGTAACACTAGGAGTAGTCATATGACGAAGCATCCAATTGAGGTGATCACGTCCGTAGAGCGCCCGTCGGCGCTGGTCACGCGAAGATAAAGAGCGCCTGGTCGCTGCGTGCTTTGAGCCAGACGCGGTCATCTCCGAGATTGCCCGCGCGGCCGGCATCCATGTCAGCCAGTTGTTCCGTTGGCGCAAAGAGCTTTGCCGGATCGAGGAGCCAAGGTCTGATACGGCGACTTTGGTGCCGGTGATCGTATCCGAGGCCGCTTCGACAGTCTCTCCCGTTCAACCGGAATCGCCCACCACATCCCATCCTCGTCGGAAGCGTAGCGATGTGACAATCGAGCTTGGACGGGGTCGGCGCGTGCGCGTGGATAGCGACATCGCCCTTGGCCGGATTCTCGATTGCGTGCTGGGGCTGCGATGATTCCGGTTCCGAGTGGCGTGAAGGTCTGGCTGGCGACAGGCCACACCGATATGCGAAAAGGCTTCCCCGGTTTGTCGTTGATGGTGCAGGAGGCGCTGAAGCGCGACCCGATGTGTGGACACCTGTTCGTATTCCGCGGCCGCGGTGGCGGTCTGATCAAGGTGATCTGCATGACGGTCAAGGAGCTTGCCTGTTCACGAAGAAGCTGGAACGTGGGCGCTTCATCTGCGGCCGATGCCACGGTGGTGATCACGCCTGCGCAGCTCGCTTATCTGCTGGAAGGTATCGACTGGCGGATGCCGCAAAAGACCTGGCGGCCGACGTCGGCCGGATAAGCAAAAACACTGGAATGACGGGGTCGAATATGATCCCATCCTGTCATGAGCAATGCGATCGAAGAGCTTCCGGATGACCTTACCAGTGCGCTTGCACTGCTGGCCCAGGAACGTGCTCGGCGTGTCGCAGCCGAGGCTGAAGCAGCAACTGCCAAGGCAGAAGGCGCCAGTGCAAAGGCACTCGTATCGCATTCCGAGGCGCTGATCGCGCGGCTGAAGCTGGAGACCGACAAGGTTCGCCGCGAACTCTACGGCAGCCGGTCCGAGCGTAAGGCGCGGCTCCTTGAGCAGATGGAGCTGCAGCTCGAGGAGCTAGAAGCAACCGCCGGTGAAGATGAACTGGCCGCGGAGATCGCAGCCACAATCTCAGCCGTCAAAGCCTTTGAGCGCAAGCGTCCGTCCCGCAAGCCCTTTCCCGAACACCTGCCGCGTGAGCGCGTCATCATCGCTGCTCCCACGAATTGCGCCTGCAGCGGGTCGACCAAACTGTCGAAGCTTGGTGAGGACATCACCGAGACCCTGGAGATTGTCCCGCGTCAGTGGAAAGTCATCCAGACGGTGCGGGAGAAGTTCACCTGCCGCGAGTGTGAGAAGATCACGCAGTCACCCGCACCCTTCCATGTGACACCCCGCGGTTTTGCCGGGCCGAACCTGCTGGCGATGATCCTGTTTGAGAAGTTCGCCCAGCACCAGCCGCTCAATCGCCAGAGCGAGCGCTACGCCCGCGAGGGCGTCGACCTCAGCTTGTCGACGCTGGCCGATCAGGTTGGAGCATGTGCCGCGGCGTTGAAGCCCATTGACTCCCTGATCGAGGCGCATGTCCTTGCTGCCGAACGTCTGCACGGCGACGACACGACCGTGCCGATCCTGGCCAAGGGAAAGACCGATACGGGCCGCATTGACCAACTGCTTCCGTGGAATTGGACGCCGCCAGCGGCAGACGCTCAAGCGGCGTGATCTCCAACGGTTAAGTGTCGCTGCTCTACCTCTTTAATCCGTTCCTGCAGTGAACGCACCAAATCCCTTTGCTTGGGGATTGTAGCGCGGGTTTGCCGCATCGTGGGCAGACAGTGGCAATGGAGCCAGTCTTGCAACCGCAGAATAATCGCTCGTTGATTGATAGGCGTTTACACGGGCCGTGCATTTCCGTACCCAGCTTGGGTGTCGGATTTTTAGCGAGCCATTTGTCGCCTTCTTCAAGCCGAATGACATCTGCCATCTCATTTGCGGGGGAAAGCGCGGCCGATCGCTCGGCCCCCTTTGCCGTTCCTCTTTCAGCTGCTGCCCTTGCTGAGGTCATTTGCTGTGCCCTTGCCACAGCTCGCGTTTCGACGCGCGCCGGCTAAGCTTATCCAGCTTGTTCGTCTCGCTTCCAGATATCCGTCGGGAGCTTCGAGCAGCCACAGGTGTTGTGGCTGCCATTGCTTGATTGCCTTCGACCGCGGAGTTGCGCGTAGCATTTCATGCGGTCGCTTTGCGTTTTCGAACCCGTATGCTGGGTGCTGGATGAGAAGTTGAGATGGAATTCGGTGTCGCAACGATACCTGCTGAAAGCCGCTTCATCATCGACAGCCGAAATCTCCTGCATCTAGCGCCAGGGTTTCTCGTTGGATGCCGTTGTGCCCCGCTCCGGACGCTGCTCTGGCATCGGCTGGGTATCGCCTAGCCTGCTACCGCGGCTCCGCAACACGGTCCACGCCTTTCGCACAACCGCGACCGCAGCAGACGGCATCCCCGGAGTTGTTCGAGTACCGTGCCCATGAGCAGTCTGGTCACGTGGGAAAGACCGCGTGGTAAAGTGCAGGATGATCTTAAATTCATGAGATGGATGTGTGTCATCCAAACAATCAATTTTTGCGACCGCGCTTAATTCTGCATGAAGCTGAGGAACCCATTCAAAGCACCGGCTGTACCACTGATTTTAGCTGAAGAACGTTAGCAAATGCGAAAGCTCACATGACTGATGAAAAAATTCCGAAGCAACTGCGCTTCAGATCACAAAGGAGACCTTGCATAAAGTCTCCACATTTAAAGTGACGGAGCAGACTCACCGGATTGTATGGAAATTCCATACGGTACGTCGGAGGGCGCGCCGCGCCAACCAGATGATTGAAATTGAGGGAACGAGAGCAATGACAGATAGATTGGCAATCGAAATTATCGAAAAGATAAAAATTGTTACGGGCGCCGAAAAGCAAATCGACGTTGACACGACACTTGGAGATCTCGAAATCCAATCCCTCGAACTGACCGAAATCGTGATCGATCTGGAGGATACATACGGCATAGAAATCGAGATGGATACCTCCGAGGCTTGGAGCAACCTAAAAACGGTAGGCGACATCGTCGAGGCGACGCGCGCATTGATTGCATCCAAGAACTGAGGTCATCAGGATGGCCTATCCTCGCATCGTTATCACCGGGATCGGCGGCATCTGCGCCATGGGCCTCAGCGCTCCATGCATTTGGGAAGGAATGCGTGTCGGCCGATCGTCAATCGGTGAGGTGACCACGGCGCCGGTCGATGATCTGAAAATCCGCATCGGCGCGGAGATTAAGCAACTGCCCGGAGTCGAGTTCGACCGAAAGCGCCTCGTGACCATGGACCGCTTCAGCCTTCTGGCTGTTCTTGCTGCCGGCGAGGCGCTCAGGCAATCCGGTCTCGTGGTGGAGGCAGACAACAGCAGTCGCATCGGCGTAGTTGTCGGCACGGCAATCTTCGGAACCGAGACAATTGAAAAAAACTACCGCGCGATATTCATCGAGCGGAAAACCCATACCAATGTCTTTACCGTGCCTCGTGCCATGCCTGGCGCGCCAGCCGGCCAGGTCAGCATAGTCTACGGGCTACGCGGGCCTGTTTTCGGGGTCAGCTCCGCCTGCTCGTCGTCCAATCAGGCTTTCATATCGGCGTGCGATCAGCTCAGAACCGGTAGAGCGGACGTCATGCTAGCTGGGGGCACCGATACGCCCCTCACATTTGGTTCATTGAAGGCTTGGGAGGCGCTGCGCATCCTCGCCCGCGAAACCTGCCGGCCATTCTCGGCCGACCGTGATGGATTGGTTCTCGGCGAAGGTGCTGGCATCGCAGTGCTGGAAACCTATGAACATGCCGTAGCACGTGGCGCTCCAATCCTAGCCGAGCTTGCCGGTACCGGTATGTCCGGCGATGCCTCGGACATCGTCGCTCCGACCATTGAGGGCCCGGTCGCTGCGATGAACGCATGCCTCGCCGATGCCGGGCTGCTCCCTGAAGACATCGACTATGTCAACGCGCACGGAACAGGCACCAAATTCAATGATCGTTTCGAGACCAAGGCAATCCGCCATGTCTTTGGCAAACACGCGGATGCCCTGTCGGTGTCATCGACCAAGTCGATGCATGCGCACTGCCTGGGGGCATCCGGCGCCCTCGAGTTGATCGCTTGTGTCATGGCGATCCGTGAGGGAATCATTCCGCCGACCGCGAACCACCGCAAGAAGGACCCGGATTGCGATCTCGACGTGACGCCCAACATAGCCCGGGAGCGCAAAGTCCGGGCAGCCGTTAGCAATTCCTTCGCCTTTGGCGGCATGAACGCCGTGGTGGCTATAAGGGAAGCTTGATCGGTTGACGCGGAGCGACGTTTCGCCTGAAGGCCTTGACCGAATACGCAACAGAAGTTTGCTTGATGCTTCTGAGCGTTGGGCAGCATTTGGAGCTTGGGGTAGAGACCTGTAATGTTCATTTTGCACCGGAACCAGCATCGTTGCGCTCGACCATCTGGCTAGAATGCTGGACGCCGCCTCCAACCAGCTCGTCACCTGAGCGGCGCTCCTCCCCGGCCTCACCACTCGTGGAGGCGATATCTTCAGCGGACGCCTCTGTTTGGAAGCCCACGTGAGTGACGGTGCAGTAGTCACAGAGATCCGCCTCCCTCGTAAGTTTCCAATGGTCGATTAGGCGCCAAGGACTGTTCGTCACGATTCGCCCTCGGTCGTTGCCGTCGGACCGGCGCAACCGGGAGTGCCACGTTCGGGTGTCTTCGTCATAAGGAGTGAGAAGGCATTCATTGCCGTAGCGGATGAAGCTTTCGATATCGAATTCGCGTGCAACTCTGTCGAAATAATCGTTGATTTCCTCCTCCAACGGAAAGAACTTGCTCCAGTCGCCACCGGCAAAAGTGTAGGAGTAGAGATGTCCGGGCGTGTCCACCCCGCAACGGGGGTTGTGAGTGCCAGACTCCGCCGGGGCTGGTCTTGCTTTTCGATCTGGATATCGGGATGCGCTTGAGCCGATCGAGATAGCCATCCAGCACCGCTCAGCGCTGTTCGATATGTTCTTCAGCGCCTTGACGACCGCCTCTACGGGGGATGATCACTCATGGAGGCGGCAAGATTCCCAAATGTTCGTCCAAACATGACAACAAATGCCGCCTCATCGCTGAAAAAATACCGTCGGGAGAATATATCGTGGCTTATAAATTCAATTCTCAACCCCGAAGCAGACGGCAATTGCGCTATGTCCCGTAGGAAGTCGCTCGACCGATCGACCAGTATGCACCTTGAGGTCTCCCCCACAAACTTGTCACAAGGGGAAGCGTCTTCTGTTGGAATGCTCGTACTGTTCCGGGGCCAAAGTCTAGAACCGGCACTCCGTTACAAGATCGCCCGTCCTGATGATGCCATTGGACATAATC
Organism: Rhizobium sp. NXC14; assembly: GCF_002117485.1. Lineage (NCBI taxonomy): Bacteria > Pseudomonadati > Pseudomonadota > Alphaproteobacteria > Hyphomicrobiales > Rhizobiaceae > Rhizobium > Rhizobium sp. NXC14. The sequence continues at coordinate 231,680 of NZ_CP021031.1, read as the reverse complement.
TCTCACTCTCTGCTCAAGTTGGCGGGCTAACCTGATCTCCGCATCCACCATCTTGGCTGTGCCAGTTACAAGTGCATTATTAATCCTCTGAGTTTCAGCCTTAGCCTACAACAATGGGCCACTCATCGAATTGCCGTTCCGGTCCAGTCCAGTGTGGTGAGCGTATTGTTCAGGACCTAAGTCCGGCGCATACTTTTGCTGAAACAGCTCCAAACTCTTATCCAGAAAGCTCACAACGGTTTCCTCTCGATGTGATGATGTGAAAAGCTGCGTACCAAAAAAATGCGTGCTTCAGGACGTGTTACTCACCCCCGGGGGCGAGGCAGAGTCTTTCGGCCAAGACCGTCTTTTGCTTGACCGATCCTGCGATGGTTGTTCCTCTTCCCTTCTACAATGTCCGCACTGTAATGCATGATCCGCGCCAAACCGCGAGATCGTTCCAAGCCCGAGATGATTCCGGCAGTCTTGTCCTAAAGCCAACATTGTCGGAAAGGGGACACTGCGCTCAGCGGTAGGTCCGAGCCGCACCGATCTTCATCCACAAGGTACGGTCTTCATCAGCGTGGGGCGGCGCCCAACCTTCGACTTGCAGCTTGCACCGCGCCACATCGATCGTTTCATGATCCGGCGTCTGCGCGACGGATTAAGCTGGCTTGGATGAGGAGAACGAGCTCCGAAGCCCTTCTGAAGATCCCGCTTTGTCGCGCGCGTCTTGCACATCTTTAGTGCAACTAACCTCGACGTTCTGGCACCGGAAGCTCATCGCGCAATCGCTTGATTGAATTCGCGCTCCTCCTCGTCTATCGGACTTCACCAGCCATCTGGAACATAAATGGGTCTTATCCAAACAATCGATTTTTCCGATCTGGGAGATTCGCGTAGCGTGTTCCGGCCGTGCCCCGCTGGGCCGGCGGAATGGTCAACGTTTGAGTGCACAGAAAGGAAATTTGCGTGACGTGGCTATATGCTGTTCGTGATTTCTGCGCGGATATTGTCGGCGACCCGTTTTTATCGGGTGCCGAAGATCTTTAACTATTGGGCTCGCCTCGTGACGAGGACGACCGCGTTGACGAAAGAGTCGCTCCGACCTGAGGTCGGCGCATTAGCCGGAGCACATAAATGCACGTCTCGATGTTGATCAGATGATCCAATCCTTCGTGAAATCGCTTGAGCTGGTTGTAGTCTTCGCTACCATTTGCGCCGCGATGGAAGTAATCTTTCCAGTTTTTCGATACAGTTTTGCGTCATACGTGCGCGGCGTGCGCAATTGGGTTATCCGCCTCGGATGGGGTGCGCTCGTCTGGCGCCTCTTCGCTGTGGGCTTAAGCTGGTTAGGGGTAAAGCCGCTTATCACAATCGATTTTGGCGCGTTACTTCACGCTGACAACGCGATTATTAACTGCGGGTTTGCTGTGTTGTCAGGGGTACTAGTCGCCATCGCGGGTGACTTCTTTTACTATTGGATGCACCGCGCTCAGCACGCGGTTCCAATTCTCTGGCGCATGCACGCCACTCACCACTCGATCCGCGAATTGACGGCATGGAACTGCAATCACCATATTTCCGAGCCACTCATTTATGCAGCGTTTGTAGCATTGCCACTCGCGTTGATCCACTTCGAATCCGGCGTCGTGCCAGTTGTTGCGATGACACTGATTACCTTTCAGGCCCACCTTTCACATTCCAGCACCCGCATCAATCTTGGGCCGCTTCGATACATCATTGGCGATAATAAGTTCCACCGCATACACCACTCAATAGAACCGCATCACCGGCACCTAAACTATGGGTTCTTTACAACCATCTGGGACACCATTTTTCGAACAGCCTACTGGCCAAAAGAGAATGAGTGGCCACAAGTTGGTCTCCGAGACCAGTCCGAGCCGCTTACCGTGCGCGACTACGTAATGTTCCCATTTGACCGAAATCGCTGGCGTAGATCAAAGGTCAGCAGTGGCGTAGAGGAGTGAACGATAGGAGACGTTGCGCTTCGTAAGGAGACCGTGCGCTCTGGACGGGTTGCGCCTGATGTAAAAGGCCCTCATCCGGCCAATAGAAGCGAACCGCCTCGGCTTCAGCTGCTCGATTCCCTCGCATGAGCTGGTGTATGCATGCTGTTCGTTTCCATTTCCTGCGGCCAACATGCAAAGAGAGGAGGAAGCTGCAGTTAGCTGATCTGCCCACTAACCTGGGAATACTCGCATCCTGTAGTGGCGTCGCCGTGTCAGAATCGGCGAAACGGTTCGGCAGTTACCTGTCCAGCCCGCTTTGCGCCCGATCCTGAAGCTGTGACAATCTCTCCCGACGACAGCTCACCCTCTTAGTACCGTGATGCCCGAAGCGAAAACATCCGCCTTAACCGAGCTGCATATGACAGTCGGAAACATCCGCAGCTACTGCTTGGAAGAACTGGGGGGTGAGCGGTTGATGTATGCGTCGAAGGCGGCGGCGACGGTGCGGAGCACAAAGCGACTGTCCTGCCGTACGCGGACGAAACCATTGTCGATGTCCAATATGCCGTTCGCGGCGAGCATGCCCAACTCCTGCTCGGCCGAACGGAGAAAATGGATCGGATCGAATCCGTGCGCCAGGCAGATCGCCGGGACGTTCGCTTCCAAATTGCACATTAATTGCTCAATGATTGCGGCCCGCAGGGCGTCTTCGTCGGTGAGACGATAGCCCCTTGATGTCGCTAATCGGCCCGCTGCAATGTATTGGCTATAGGTGGTTTGTGCGAGTTCGTTCTGCACATAGCCTTTGCCGAGACGGCCAATCGCCGAGGCGCCAAAGCCTATCACGGTCTCGCATGTATCTGCGGAGTAGCCCAAGGAATTGCGCCGCAAATAACCTCTTCTCTGCGCCATTGCAAGCTTATCATTCGGCAATGCGAAATGGTCCAGCCCGATTTGGAGATAGCCGGCGGCAACGAGCGTATCGGCCATCGCCGAGGCCTGTTCAGCACGAGAAGCCATATCGGGCAGTGCTTCTTCCTCAATCAAGCGCTGATTTTTTCTGTAAAATGGGACATGCGCATAGCCGAAAACCGCAAGTCGATCGGGCCGCATCGCAACAGCTGCCATCGCGCTCTCGGCACAAGACTGAACTGTTTGATGTGGGAGCCCGAACATCAGGTCGATATTAACGCTCTCTACTCCGTGGACGCGCAGGTTTTGGACTGCAGTCATCACCTGCGCCTGACTCTGGCCCCGGTTGATAGCTTTTTGGACGATAGGATCGAAGCTCTGCACCCCGAGGCTTGCGCGGTTCACCCCGGCTATTTCCAAGGCTTCGCCCATCTCCGTCGTGAACGTGCGCGGATCGATCTCGACAGCCACCGTAGCCGCTTTCTTGAATGCGAAGCGGCTGCGCAGGATTTTCATGAGCGAAACGAAGTTCGACGGCGGCATGATGGTCGGGGTTCCGCCACCGAAGTGCACGTCGCTCACCGGCAGTGCACGAGGTGCTTGCTCCGCGACGAGACGGATTTCCTCACCTAGCATCGCCAAATAATTGAGGATCGACGTATCCTGACGGGTGGTACTGGTAGGAAAGCCGCAATACCAGCACATTGACCGGCAGAACGGAATGTGAAGATAGAGCGAAACAGCATCGTCAGGTGACAGGTCCCTCAGCCATTCCTCACAGACCTTCGTGCCGATCTCCGAGGAAAACTCCTCTACAGTCGGATAGATGGTGTACCAAGGCAAGATGGCGTTGCCATCCGTTGTCGAGGTGAAGATCGGAGCCAACGACTTTGGACTCAGATGTGACCTAGAATGTCCAGATTTCACGCCTGTTCTTCCTTTCGATTCTCGGTACCTTGAACAAGGAGACGCAAAATTCAGACCAACAGCGTTGAAGATCCGGGACTCGATTTGGCAACTCGGCGCAATGTCACAGTTCCGACAATGTCGCAAAGGACCGGCACCGCGACGCCCCCTTGGCAGGCGCTCCTATTCATCGACGAACGCTAGCGGGTTGAAACGGCAGGCGCCGGATTCTTGCGGCGGGCGGTTATGATCTGGAGAGCCCGTCTTTCCCATGGACACAACGGGTCTTCAGACGCGTGACGGCATCTCGCTTGGCGACAAGCTCAACCCATTTTTAAAAAGGCTTGTGGAGGTTGTTGTGTCCAACATCTGCGTGGCCGGCAGCTTCTTCAACCTGGCCTTCTCATCTTAGTGCGCGTTCAGCCGCTTGGCCTGGTTTGGCGGGAAAATGCTTCACTGGGTCAGTTTGCTCCCCTGCTTGCGGCAGAGATCGGCAGCCTCGCTCCGGCCGCCTGCTCCTTCAGCACCAGAAATATCTGCAGTTCGGCACATCTCTGCCTCCTCGTTTTCCGTCCTATGATGGGCCCTCGCAATGCAAGCCGACTAGTCTTCGAGCTGTAAAAACTCGAAGCGCACTCGGAATTGTTGCTCTTCTCCTGGAGCAAGGTTGATATTATATTTTCGCTCCTCGAATGGGGTGCGGCTGCCCTCCATGTCGCCGTGGCCCGTACACGGTTCCAGCGCCAGAAAGTCCTGCTCTGGAAGCGACCATACGATCCAATGACGTGCGTCTGGTGCGTCAATTTTGATCGTGACGTTATCCCCAACAAGCGACAGCCTCTTACTGTTCGCATTCAAAAAACACAGCGCTTCATTTTGGAAAAGGCCTTCATTCAGGTAAAGGCAACGTCCGTCGAATGTAAGTTTTCGTTGATGAACTTGGATTAGCCCTTGGGAAGATATAGATGGAACGAGAGTGGATTCCTTTTTATTAAATAGCAGCCGCCAATCGTCTTTGAGCGGAGATAGTAGCGGCCAATTAAATCCGGGATGTATACCGATCGAGTAAGGCAATATAGTGCAAGTTTCCTTATTTTTCACTGAGGCATCGATATGCAATCGATTGTTTGCGATTTTGTACGCAATCTTGAAATGGAAATAAAATGGAAACATTGTATGGGTGAACGCATTGTCCGATGTTTCCAGTATCACCTCACTTTCTGAGTTAGACACCACGTCAAATTCCTGCATGCTGATAAAGCCGTGAACAGGCATCGGATAAACGCGTCCTTTAATCTCGACAAGCGAAGACTCGCTCCATCCGCATGAAGGAAACATCAGGGGACACGTCTGATTCCAACCTGTGCCGCCTCGCGGCCAAAGGAGGTCGGTTGCACCGACCCGCCACCCGATGAGCTCGGCTCCTTTTCGGTTGATGACTGCCTCCGAAATACCGGAACGAATAACCTCAGCATCCTGCATGAAATGTCTTACCTTAGCATCTTGGAAGCCGCGACGCGGTCTTTGCCGTCTGCAATTTTGCGATCACGTTTAGCAAGCCCTGCACCAAAATCACGGCGGCCGGTAGACATTTTGATTGCGCGTCACGGGTTCAGGGGAGTTTTCGGGATGACTTAGGCATATTTGCGCCAAGAAGAACCTCGTAATGATGACGCCCCGTGGTCAAACCGATATGTTAGGTTTGGCATTCGTTCGGCATGCATAGGCGATTGGTGTTCGCGCTCTCCGGCAAGAAGGTCAGCTTACAAGCAAGCCAAGCCTGGCAAGCCGGATATGCGAACAAAGCTCATCTGGCTGACAGTGGGCGGTCTTTTGGCAAATTGCCTGTTGTTGTGGTTGGCTTCGATTTCGCAAAGACAATCCCCCTCACTCCGATTCCAGCAAAACCGTTCTACTCAGATGCATTGGACCAAGCAAGATGCACGCGCAGTTCGCTTAGGCACCTCTATCCCGGCTACGAGCGGTCGCATCCTTCATCGCGGCTGCCGAATGACAAAGCAACAAACCGGCCAATTTCAGGACGCAAGTGCGCACGCCTAAAGACCGAAGTGTCACGAGGTTAATGAGATCGGTGCAGCATTCAAGCTTTCGTCGCGGACATGTGCAATGGGGCGCGACGAATGGGGTTTAATCACGCCGGGAAGATTGCGTCCGATCAACAAGTGTGTTGAATTTCGATTGCGAATCAAAAATCTTAGCTCTTGGGATTCATGGAATCCTCATGCACCAAGTGTGCGGAACAAACAAGGCGCGCTGCCCGCATACGGGCAAAGGCAATCAGCATCACAGTCAATGTCGGATTCGGATTGACGCAACGAAAGGATGTTACATGCGTGCGCCATCAGGTGCTGTTGCGGGACTGTGCTCTGCCTCCGCCACCATGTTCGCGGTGGGAATGGCATTTCTTGGCTACTGGGGCTTGTATGAGGCCGGCGGCTGGCGTAGCGCCGACGTGCTCATTGTGGTTTTGACGCTTGTCGGATTTGCTGCGCTTGGCTCGGTGCCCTGGATTGTTACCACCCCCGTTGCACGTGACGGCGAGGAGAAGGTGGCAGCCGCCAGGCGAGCGTTGGCGTTGGGGGTCATCTTGATTTGGCTATCTGTTCTCATCTCAGTACTTACCTAAGTTTGGATTTAACAGAAGATTCAGGCCTGGCGAACATTCGATCTGGACCAACGGACACCGGCGAAAAAATTACTGCTAAGGCCCGCGGATCGCCTGGTAGGTTTGAGTCGTTCGAACTATCGATCAACAAGCAGTTCGCAGAGAAGGTAACGGACGTCGTCAGCGTTCGATCAGCCGGGGGAATTGAGCCATTCTAGTGCCGGAGCCCGACGGGTCGGCGGGAACGACGGCCCTGATTGTGTTCACGACACGTCCCCGAGGTCTCCAGCATGATGATCAGCGCACCTGGGTCGCCCGGGCAATTTCTCGAAGTTTGATCGCCAGGAAATAGCATGCGCAAGTGCGCACCTCAACGAACACGGTGCATTGATACCCGCGGCGTTGACCCGGTCGGCGCCAAAGAATCACGTCTTCAAAAGGCGCAATTGCCGTCCGTCATAGCTCCGGCCCCCATTCGATTGACTATGCCACCTCACGGCCAGTCGCACCTCGCAAAACGACGACAAGCGCGCCAGCGACCATGGGGGATTTTGGCTGCAAGAATGGGACGTTCTGATGTATGCCCCCTGGAGAGTTGCGGTCCGCTGAACGGCATCCAACGGGCTAGCGACGCTTGACTCCGATCAACTGATGTACTTCATGCATCCGCGCCATGGATGAAAGAGAATATGCGTTTCAAGGGCCTTGACTTAAATCTCCTCGTCGCGCTCGACGCGCTGATGACCAAGCGTAACCTCACTGCGGCGGCACGCAGCATCAACTTAAGTCAGCCGGCCATGAGCGCTGCTGTCGCCCGGTTGCGCGCCTATTTCCGCGATGAGATGTTTACAATGAATGGCCGAGTACTCGTCCCAACGCCTCGTGCGGAAGGGCTCGCCTCAGCAGTCCGCGAGACACTCCTCCACATCCGGCTCTCCATCATTTCCTGGGAGCCATTCAATGCTCTCCAATCTGATCGGTGCTTCAGGATCCTCCTTTCCGATTTTATCTCGCTTACGTTTTTTGATAAGGTCGTGAAGCGTGTGGCGCAGGAAGCTCCTGCAGTCAGCTGCGAGTTTCTCCCGCTTGCCGACGATTTCGAGGAGCTTCTGCGAAGCGGCGACGTTGATTTTCTCATTCTGCCGGAGTTGTTTATGTCGAACGCGCATGCACGCGCGAGATTGTTCGACGAGACACTCGTCTGCATAGGCTGCGGTACAAACCAGCAGCTATCAGAGCCGCTAACATTGGAGAGATACATGTCAATTGGCCATGTTGCGCCCAAATTCGGAAATGCGCAGAGGCCTTCCATCGATGAATGGTATTTGCTCGAGCGCGGTTTCACTAGACGTGTTGAAGTCGTCGTGCAGGGCTTCAGCATGATTCCTCCAATGGTGTCGGGTACTGACCGTATAGGGACCATGCCGTTGCGGCTGGCGCAGCATTTCGCAAAAACAATTCCGCTACAGATCATTGAGCTTCCTCTGCCACTTCCTGCTTTCACTGAGGCCGTCCAATGGCCTGCACTCCACAATAGTAATCCGGCGAGCCTGTGGATGCGGGAGATCTTGTTGGACGAGGCGTCACGCGTGGCTTCGCCGCGTACCGCCTGGGGAAGGCACCTCGAACCCACCCTCCCGCAATCTGAGCGGCGCTGCCGATGATGGTAGTGCAATTTCACAGGCTGCTCCCTACTCTGGTCTAGACGCGGCCCTCTCGGCCGGAAGACGCCTTATTGTTGTATGGGAAGCGGCAAAGAGGGGGTCACTACAACACGATAAATTATCCTGAAGAAGCTTTGCACGGGCCCGCCGATCTGGAACCGTCGCGAGCAACGTTAACTGGAGGGCGCTCATTGATTTGACGCAAAACGCGTGCTCGGTCTTCCTCCGATCTAAGCGCTCTGCACGGCCCTGTCCAAAATATCGAGGCCACGTTGAAGAGTCGGCCTGTCAAGGGTCAGCGGAGGAAGAAGTTTGATCACCTGGTCTTCCGCGCCGCACCGTTCCACCACAAGCCCATCCTCGAAGGCATTACGGACAATAATTTCAGCCAGATCGCTTTTACCGCAGTCCAGCCCCAGCATCATGCCCCTTCCCCGGACCGAAAGGTTTAGATCTCCGTTGCGCTGCGCGACTTGTCGAAGGCGTTCTCCTGCGATACCGCCTAGCTCGACGACATCCTTGGATAGGGAATCTTGTGTCCAGTATTTTCGCAAAGCAGCCGACGCCGTCACGAGTGCCAGATTGTTGCCCCTGAACGTTCCACTGTGTTCGCCGGGCAGCCAGACATCAAGTTCGGGTTTCAACAGCAAAAGGGACAGTGGCAGCCCACAACCGCTGAGGGACTTCGACAAAAGCACGATATCCGGAGATAGGTTCGCGAACTCGAAACTAAAAAAATCGCCCGTTCGTCCGCAGCCAGCCTGAATGTCATCAACAATCAGCAGGATTTCATTCTTTCTGCAAAGCCGCTCGATCGACTGCAACCAGTCTTTGCTCGCAGGGTTGATGCCACCTTCGCCTTGAATCGTTTCCAGAATTACGGCTGCCGGGAGGTCGACACCACTGCTACGATCGTCAAGGATCCTGTCAAGATATTCCGTGGTATCATGATCGGCTCCCAAGTAGCCGTCGTAAGGCATGAACACTGCGCCAGCAGCTGTAAGGCCTGCTGCGTCCCGGAAGTATCGATTGCCGGTTACAGCGAGCGCACCCAAGCTTAGTCCGTGATAGCCGTTCGTGAACGAGATTATGTTGTGCCGTCCTGTAGCCTTGCGCGCAAGTTTCAAAGCAGCTTCAACGGCATTGGCGCCAGTTGGTCCAGCGAACTGAAACTTGTATGCGAGACCACGTGGACGCAATATTATCTCGTTGAAAAGCTCCATAAACTCCCGTTTCACTGACGTAGCCATGTCCAAAGCGTGGAGAATTCCATTTGTTTTTAAATATTCGAGAGCATTGCTAAGGATATACGGGTCGTTGTGACCATAGTTAAGAGCACTCGCGCCGGAAAGAAAGTCGATAAACTCGCAACTGTTCTCGTCCTCCAGAATTGCTCCTGCAGCCTTTTTGAACACCACCGGGAACGTCCGCGAATATGATCGCACATTCGACTCAAGAGTTTCGAACGTAACCAACGAGTTGGAGCTACTTTCCTGAAGCATGGTCTTTCTCCATCAGGCGCAATTGCGGCATCGACTGTCCAGCGGCCAACCCGCTCGCCGGTAAGCTGCTCGGCCCGGGCCACATTAAACCGCGGCGCACGTACATGCGCCTACCCAACATGGTAGTGGCGCCCACCGGTTAAAGGATTTTCAGAAAAGCAGACAGGCGGATTGGCATGGCATCTGCCTTTACGGGGAAAATTTCACGACGGAGGAGATTACTATGAAAACAGCCGGTATGCCTCTTTTGCGAACGATCGACAGCAAGACCGCGGCTGTATCCCAAGGTCTACCTTCGAACGGTGAACGCCTTCCTAACTTCATTATAATGGGAACGCCTGCGCAGCTGAACGGTCGGATACGCTCTTTCGTGCTAGCTAGTTGCGCAGGTATATGGTGATCCGCGCACTGCCTCAAAGGCATTTGCAGCATGGGTCACCTCATGGGATCGCCTCGGCTTATCGCCGATCTTCCGGGGCGTTGTTCGTGTGGATGAGTAAAGAACTGTATGTGGAGCAATGCATTGGTACGCTCGGACAAAGTGGCTTGGTGTTTGAGTCAGGATACATTCGTTCATGAATCTGGCGCGCCCGAGCAATCGCGCCCTCGGAATTCTCTTCGAGATGGACGCGCAGACTCGCACAACCTAACTCTGTCACGGCCGATCTTGAACCAACATAGAGGGACTGGTCGCCCACCACCGTGAGAAGCCTCAGGGCGAAATCAACGTCGCATAAAATACATAGACCGGTCTCATCCGTACAAACTGCATGGATTTCCCGTTGGTCGAGAAAATCCCGGAGTCTATTGCGTTCTTCGAGACTCCTGCACGACAACAGGGCTGAGTCGCGAGCGAGCGTCACCGTGCTCGCGTCCCCTTGATCTGTCACGAATGTGCCCGCCATTACCGTTCCGTCGTTCATGAGAGATTTGCAAGCAATGGTCACAGAGTGCTGCTCAGCGTAGTCCACCGCTCGATGGTGGAGCACTTTTGCACCATGTCGTGACATCTTTGCAGCCGTGCCGTAAGCAATCTCCGGGATTAGGCGTGCTCCCGCGACGAGATTCGGATCCGCCGTGTAGATACCGGGAACATCCGAGTAAATTTCACACACGTGCTCCCCCAGCATGGATGCAATCACAATTGCTGTCAGGTCAGAACTGTTTCTTCCAAGGAAGGTTATCCGACCACTGTCATCAACCCCCTGGCCGCCCGCGGCGACCACAACGTCATTGTCCTGGAGTGCTGCAATCAAATGCCCAGGATCTGCACTTTCCACCGATGCGCGACCAAAATCCGAATCTGTGCGAATACCGAGCGAATAGCCGTTGCAAGACATCACCGCCAATCCAAGCCGACTGACGGCTGCTTCCAACAAACAGGCGCTGAGCATCTCCCCCGTCGCAAGCGCGGCGTCCAGGTTTGATGGCCGCGCTTGGTCGTTAACGTCGAGCATCACCGATCTCAGCTTGTCAGTCGTTCCCGACATCGCGCTGACCACGGCAACAATCTTGATCTGGCCATGTGCGAGACGCTCGGCCAGGTGCCGAGCGACCCGACCGTAATCTTCAGGCCTTTGAAAGCTTGAACCGCCAAATTTTAGAACGGCTACATTCATATTTCACCAACCGCATTGTTTCCGACTGCAGCCGCAAACTTAGAAGCGCCCCGAATGGCGGCTTGATTTTGGGCTGTGCCCAGATCCACGTCGGACTCCAACTGTGACGGCTATGACGTGCAAGTCTAAGCGATGATGAAGTCGTCATGAACTACCGAGATCGGTAGGGCCGGTTGTTTACCTTCCTGTGCTTCGCGCCGACACTCGCCATCGTCATACAGCTGTAGCTTATGTTGCTGATTGCCGGGTGATCAATGTCGGAGGCATCACATGGCAACCTCCCAACACGACTTGGCGCCTGCAGTGGAGCTTCTGTTACAAGGACATTGGAACGACGAAGGAACGCTCAACTAGCTTGGCTTGTCTCCAGCCTGTTTTCGGCAATTCTCATTCACGGCGTCCGTTTGAGTCTCAGCCGCCGCCAAATCGCTACAGTAGCATCGACTGATTTAGCGCGGGCTCGATATCAGCCATCAAGGAACATATAGCCGTAGCCGTTGATTGCCGGGACGCCTCCAAGATGGACGAAGAGAATCCTCGACCCATCTGGGAAGAAGCCCCCTTGGACTAGGTCGATCATGCCTTGCATCGATTTCCCCTCGTAGACAGGATCGGTGATCATGCCCTCAAGGCGCGCGCATAAACGAATCGCCTGCTTTGTTTCCTCTGACGGAATCCCGTAATGTGGGTAAGCGTACTCCTCGAACAAGACCACGTCATCGTCGACAACCTCTTTGGTGAGACCAGTGAGCTTCGCAGCATCCCGCGCAATTTTTAGCACTTGGGCCCTCGCATGGTCGGGCGTCGCAGAAGCGTCAATGCCAATCACGTTTCGCGCTCTTCCGTCCTTGGCAAAACCGACGATCATGCCCGCCTGTGTCGAGCCGGTCACAGTGCAAACCACAATGTAGTCGAAGCCGAACCGAAGTTGCTCCTCTTGGACGCGAACTTCATCTGCAAAGCCGACGTAGCCCAGAGCGCCATACTTGTGAGCAGATGCCCCGGCTGGGATTCCATAGGGGCTGCCGCCCCTCTGCTTGACCTCATTAACTGCCTCTTCCCAACTAGGACGAATACCAATGTCGAAGCCTTTGTCGACCAAGTTTACCTCTGCTCCCATGATCCGGCTCAACAGTATATTGCCGACTTGGCTGTAAACGGGATTCTGATCCGGTACCCAGTTTTCCTGCACTAGTAGGCACTTCATTCCGATCTTGGCGGCAACCGCAGCGACCATGCGTGTGTGGTTGGACTGTACTGCCCCGATAGACACGAGCGTATCGGCGTTCGACGCGATCGCGTCCGGAACAATGTATTCGAGTTTGCGGAGCTTGTTTCCGCCAAACGCAAGGCCGGAGTTGCAATCCTCCCGCTTTGCATAAATCTCGACTTTCCCGCCTAGGTGCTTACCGAGACGGTCGAGTTTCTCGATCGGCGTGGGTCCGAACGTCAGGGGGAATCGATCAAACTTTTCAAGCATATCCTCTCCGGTAAATGTCAGGAAATCAAACGCAGCGGCGGACGACTGGCGCCTCAGCCGGGGGCGCTTCTAAGCGAATGCAGCATCTCCTCCGCTGCGGCATCGCGTGGGTAAAGAGAGCAGTCGTCGCGGATCATACTGCAGTTGGTGCGATCACGATCAAGTAGTAGTTTAAGCGTGATGACTGGCCGAATGCCTACCTTAAGGGAGCCGATGGTCGCGCCTTGGGTGAAGCTGGAGGACGTTGGAGTGCTCAGTTTCAGCCTGTTTGCGCGCTTGTGGCTGGATGGCCGCTTGTCCGGGTGGTGAATGCGTAGACCTTTCGTGATCGTTCTGGGCGCGATCGGACCACCAGAACAAAAAAAGCAGACGCGCGAAATAAGTGACCTGAAGAAGCAACGAAGCCGCTAAGGTGACCACGACTGCTTTGAGGATGGAAAGCGAGGCGGCATAAGCCGAAACAGCACTGGTGAACACGACCAGCACCAGGATGCGAAAGAAGATTTCAAAGGGCAAGGCCTTACTCCGGTTTTTCCGTCCCATTATCCAACTGCACTGTCTGCCTCGACATGAGTCTGGCAGTTCTTAGCGCAGACGCGGGCGCAGGCTCCGCAGCCAATGCACCGGCCTGGATGGTCTACGACCATGATCATGCGATTGAGGTGGCCGTCGAAGTCTTCATCCTCTTCATCGCAGGCGCCGATGATTTCGCCCGCTTCATCCACGCCATAGAGGCGCATGACCTCGCGAGAGCAGACTTTGAAACACCGTCCACATCCAATGCAGGTTGCGCCATCGACAGCCACCAGATATTTCGGCACCCAGCTGGAGCCGTCCCGCGTTGTGAAAGAGCCGGTCACTGAGAATTCTCCAACGTGGCGAGTTCTTCCTTTGCCGCTTCCAACTCTGCAAATGCGTTGAACGTTTTCCGGCCTACGGTTTTGACCTCGGTCCAGTTGATCGGGAGACCCTCGGCAAGGTAGTACAACTCCATCTTCGCTGTTGTGGCGCGTGACTGCAGTTTCCGGACCTTCGCGAGCTGCTCCTCAAGATTTGACACGATATCTTTCCTCGAAAGCGGTGCTTGATCAGGCAGATGCCGCGGCCAGATGGGGCGAGATGGCTGCAAACGCATCAACGAGCCTTCTCGTGCCGGCCTCCGCGAGCTTGCGAGGCGTCTTGAAACCGAACCGCTGGACATCGCGCAGGGTCTCGCCGCATTCAGAAAGGGCCTTTGACTTATCTCCCGGCGACAGGGCTTCCCCTTTAAGCGTCCTATGGAGAGCGGTGTTGTTCTCATGGTCGAGGCTCATAGATCTGCCCTCTTCTAAAGATGGGTGACGTGATCTTGGGAAGGACGCGCTGGCTCAAGGGCCGACGCGTCCTGTCGACAGCGGCAGTTTTATTGTGCCGCAACTACCGCTGTTTCCTTGGCCTGTAGTTCGGCCAGCATTTGCTCGTCGGTCTTCATGATGCCGAAGTCGAGCAGCATGTCTTCGAGCTCTTCCATGGTAATCGGGGTCGGAATGGTCCCTTGGCCCGAATTGGCATGGATCTTCTCGGCTAACGCGCGATATTCCCCGGCCTGTTTGGAGTCCGGCGCGTACTGGATCACCGTCATCTTCCTGAGCTCGGCGTGCTGGACGATGTTGTCACGCGGCACAAAGTGGATGAGCTTGGAATTGAGCCGGGCAGCCAGCGCCTCGGAGAGGTCGAGCTCGCGGTCCGTCTGGCGCTCGTTACAGATCAGGCCGCCGAGCCGCACGCCGCCGGAATGGGCATATTTCAGGATGCCCTTGGCGATGTTGTTGGCGGCATAAAGCGCCATCATCTCACCGGACATGACGATGTAGATCTCCTGGGCCTTGTTCTCGCGGATCGGCATCGCAAAGCCACCGCACACCACGTCGCCGAGCACATCATAGGAGACGTAGTCGACATCGTCATAAGCGCCGTTCTCCTCGAGGAAATTGATCGAGGTGATGACGCCGCGCCCGGCGCAGCCGACGCCCGGCTCCGGACCGCCGGACTCCACGCACTTGATGCCCTTGTAGCCAGCCTTCAGCACGTCCTCGAGTTCGAGGTCTTCCACCGAACCTTCCTGTGCTGCCAGATGCAGAACCGTGTCCTGGGCTTTGGCGTTCAGGATCAGGCGGGTGGAGTCGGCTTTGGGGTCGCACCCGACGATGAGGATTTTCTGACCGAGGTCGACCAGCGCTGCGAGCGTATTTTGGGAGGTGGTGGACTTGCCGATGCCCCCTTTGCCGTAGAATGCGATTTGACGCAAATCTGACATATTGCCTTCCTTCTTTCGTTCCATCCGTCGCGCAGTAAAAAGGTCGGCAGCTCGCGCCGCCTCGCATTCCAGCTTTCAAAACCCGTGCCATTCGGGCTGCACCATGCACGAACTCCCCAAACCTTTAATTTTTCAGCTGTTTACGCCATAGCCGTTTAAGCTGGGTTCGACAAACTCTTGTCGTCAAGCTGCCAAACCTGGACGAAGGGGTGTGGGTATTGTCCTTTGGATGTCACTGGGGGCAGGATCAACGAACAGCTGTCGCAACGATCGAGTTTTTAAGATCCGTAGCGCACGAAAGAGGCAGCGTGCCATTCGCCAGCCAAGAGAGATCGATCTGGCTTAAGAGGCCTGTTAGGCTTTGCACCACGCGTCGTATTGACGCCAATAATCAGCAGCGCCTATGAAGGCACAGTACATTGCCGTCGCAAAAAATCTCTGCTGTGCAGCTTCCATGAGAGGAATGCTGCCAGCCTTGACAGTCGTAGTCGGATGACCTGGATTGTCTAAGGGCGCGCTCCTTGGGAGTGCGCCGAAGAGGTGCCCGATAAGAAGGTATATGCGTTAATGGTGACTGAGTCCGTGAATGCGCTGGGAGAGTGCTTGACAAGAGGGCGGCTACGCGGCAGCAAAAGCCGAGCAGGGTCGCAGCTTTCTCTCGTCGACTATTCTGAAATGCTTCTGGACGAGGACGGTTAGGTCGCAAGACGAGCGATGACCTTAACGGCTGTGGATGAGGCCAGCATACGCGCTCTTGTTGACTTTCGGAAAGCCCGACTGACTGAAGGGGTCAGACGGTCAACTAAAAGTGGCGACAAATCTATAACACGGCGTCACAGATCTTAACACCATTGCTCCTCCGAAGGCAGCGAAGCTTATGCCCAAGCTCACCACCGTCGTGCCCGAGCGATGATCGCTGCAGAATCGGCCGATATTACTCTCCGGCGACAACATCGTCGCTCATCCATGGAAAGGCGATATCGGTCTTGCCCAACGGACGGTCGCAAAATTTCGGGAAGGAGTGCATCGACTTCTCGGTTCGACGTCGTTGAGGAAAGCCAGGTTTTGCAACGGTGGCCTTATGTTCTCTCGGCCTCGCGCGTGACAAAATCTGCGGCTCTGGAAAAACCTTCACTGTTCTCAGGCTCGAAGCATTCGTTGAAATCGCCGCATTCCCTGCAGCTGGGAGCGCTGCAAAGGGAAAAGCCTTCAGCCTGGCAAAGCTTGGGATAAAAGTACTTCTTCCACCTCGTCTTATGGATGTTGCCCGCCGCGAGCGCCGGAAAATGCTCGCGCAGCAATCGCTCCAGGTCGGCTTGGTGAAGGAGGCCGAGGTCCCGCCAAAGGTGGTCCTCACGCAAACAACGCCGGCAATGATCTTAGCAAACCGGGCGCCCTCCAGGTCTCCTGGCCGCACATGCGCTAAGAGCATATCGCTCAACAGTGCTCCTCACCATCAGGCGCGGAAGCACTCGCCTCCTTCCCGGCTATGGCGCGGATGAGCCTTGCGGGCAAACTGCAGGATGGGATTTCCCGCAGCTCGGCGAGCGAAAGGCCGCTTGCCTCGGTCGCGGTCGCCATTCCAGCCTCGATCTCTTCGAGTACGCGCAAAAAAACGCAATAAAGTACATCGTCGTCAAAACTCGACTTCAGGTCC
Source organism: Rhizobium sp. NXC14 (assembly GCF_002117485.1). Classification (NCBI taxonomy): domain Bacteria; kingdom Pseudomonadati; phylum Pseudomonadota; class Alphaproteobacteria; order Hyphomicrobiales; family Rhizobiaceae; genus Rhizobium; species Rhizobium sp. NXC14. Next base: position 215,066 of record NZ_CP021031.1, on the reverse strand, counting down.
ATCTGGAATGGCCTGGCGTCAGGCAGTATCTGATAATTGTCTGAGTCGTCGCCCGCTACGCTGATCTGGCGTGCGGAGCCCGCGGCCGCTACCGCCGGAATCTGGTTTGATGCATACTTGGCATGTGCTGTCTTCCCTTTATCCAATGGTCGAACTCAATTGGGCAGATGACCCTTGGCGAGGCTGACATTCAGAAATTGTACCAGCTTGAGCATGCGAAAACCCTGAATCTGTGTGGTGGGCGGCGTCGAAGTTAGGAGCGACGACGAGCTGGAAATAACTAAGAAACGGCAAATCACATCCTACCGCTGCAAACGTCATAAATCCAACTTTCGATTTTAAAATATAAATCATAATGGTATAGTAGGAGAGTTATTCGCAAGCAGCGGTTTGCAGGGGAGTGCGAGCTACAACTGGGAGTACGGTATAATGGCCAACGTCCTGCGCAACCGCGCCAATGAAGTTGAACAGTTGCCGAAGTTATCCAGCAACATGCCCAAAACAGAGCTCTTGCTCAGGGGGATTTACAGAATATCGAAACTCCTGACTGCTCCCATCCCGCTGGAGACAACGCTAGCTGATGTAGCGAAGGCGCTTCCTTCACTCCTGCGAATACGTTCCGGCGCAATTATCGTTCTGCCCGCTGGAGGTGAACCGGAATTCATTGCATCTGCGGGGGTTACAGATCCTCACCTATCCAGAGCCGGAAATGTACGGCTAGCAATAGAGAAAATCGTGACTACGGCGCGAGTGCTTGTCATACCTGATACCTGCAATTCCGAGCTATTTCGGGCCAATCTTAAATTCTCGCCGAGCCGCGATGCCGTCCCAATTGCATTCATTGGCATTCCTATCCGGGCTGGACCGGAAACAGTTGGAATATTGTGGATCGACCGCGTAAGGGACGGCGCCGACCATGACGAAGACATTGGTTTCCTGACCATGGTCGCCGATCTTGTCGGGCAAACTATTTCATTTCATCGGACCCTGAACTCGAGCGGTACGCAGGTCATTCAGCCGAGACGGAAGCGCGAAGCCGCACAAAAAAACGACTTGGGCGCGCACCCGCCTGTCGGGATGAATCTTATCGCGGGGGAAAGCCCTGCGCTCAAGCAAGTGCTCGATATCGTGTCTGCCGTTGCAATGACGAATACCACCGTGCTTCTGCGAGGCGAAAGCGGGACCGGAAAGGAAATCTTTGCCCAAGCAATTCACGAGCTTTCCCCTCGCCGGAAGAAGGCTTTCGTCAAACTGAACTGCGCCGCACTGCCTGAAAGCGTGCTGGAGTCGGAGTTGTTCGGGCATGAAAAGGGTGCCTTCACAGGCGCTGTCTCGCAGCGAGCTGGTCGCTTCGAATTGGCAAATGGCGGAACGCTGTTACTTGACGAAATAGGCGAAATCTCGCCGGCGTTTCAAGCTAAACTGTTGCGCGTTTTGCAGGAAGGCGAACTAGAACGGGTCGGTGGAACCAAGACGCTCAAGGTCGACGTCCGCCTAATCTGTGCCACAAACAAGGACCTTGAGGCAGCCATCTCCAATGGGGAGTTCAGGGCTGACCTTTATTACCGCATCAGTGTGGTACCAATCGTCTTACCGCCGCTCAGAGAGCGCACCGGGGACATCCAACGACTTTCAAAAATTTTCCTCGACCGCTTCAACAGCGAAAACAATCGTGAGCTCGCCTTCACGGCGCCGGCGCTAGATCTGGTCTCGCAATGCTACTTTCCAGGGAACGTCCGTGAACTGGAAAATTGCGTCCGAAGGACCGCCACCTTGGCGCACTCAACAATGATCGTGCCGTCGGATTTTGCGTGTCGGAAAGGTCAGTGCCTTTCTTCACGTCTTTGGAAGGGAAGTCCCGGTGGCGTTAGTGCCATCGACAATTTAGCCTCGGCGAAAACAATGCCGATGCTTTTGCCGTCCTCGACCGAGCCCCGCGACACCTCGACGACAGAGGTTCCGGTAGCCAAACATTGCGATTCGAATGATCCGGCTCGCCCAACAATGTCACCGTGCGCGACAAAGCGCGATCGCCTGATCGACGCGATGGAAAAGGCTGGTTGGGTTCAGGCCAAAGCGGCTCGCATGCTCGGCCTCACGCCGCGCCAGATCGGGTATGCTCTGCGCCAACATCAAATCGAAGTGAAAAAATTCTAAGTAGCGTGATACCGTACCTCAAATTGAAGTGCCGAACTCGTTGTTCGTCTTTGTCGAGATCGTGGCAACCCTGTGTCGGAGCGGGTTCAACGAGCGAAATGTCGCTCACGTTGTGAACGCGTGAATTTCCTAAAAATCTCTGTCGCAGCACCTCAAAGTGCACACGATCTCGATCCTCATCCTGCGGCGCCGGATCGGGCAGCCTGGATGCAGGAGAGGGAGAACCTGTCGGGCGGCTGAGTGCCACTCAGAAACCGTCCGGCATTCCCCTGCCGGCCCCCACAGAGCACACGCCTGTCTATCAGTGTCGAGGAACAAAGCTGCGACGAACGGCGAAGGGCGACCACAAAATGAACTTGCTTCGTGGCTGACATCACATTTCTCGCCGTAACCGTCACTACTGGGAAGGCTTCATATGGAGTTGCCCCATATCGCGCTTCGGTACTCCTCAGGCTAAATTCGGAGACCCACCCAGCTCCTCTTACTACGGAAACCATCGCCACAGCACTTAAATAGCAGGCGCGCCGATTCCCACCGAGATCCGCAATAAGAATCTGTCCCTTCCCCTCTCGCATGTTTTGCAGGCTAATCCGCCTGGAACCCGATCGGTGATCGGGCTGAAATCATCCGCGTCTTGGATAACGACGAAATGCGAAAGGGCTTTATCCGCCTTGCCGTTGACGCCCTAAGACCAAGCGCAACTGTAAGGGTTGCGGCACACAGCACATGGTAATTCAGCTGAGGATGAGTGCGTCCGTCGCCGAACTACCCGGACCTTTTTGGCGCGCCACTTGGCGCAGAGGCCGGTGTACATCAAGCGACAAACATCATATATACCAGTAATTTCAACTAGATGCACGCTTTTCACCATGGACATGGCGTGGCCGCATAAAAACAAATCAAATCAAATTGGCGCAGACGCCATTTACACAGCACACGAAATCAGCATATTGCCGCGCGTTGTCGCTATCCCGAGTTGGCACATGAGCCGCATCGCTTTGCCAAAGCAATCTGGGCACGTACTCTTTCAAGAATTTAGAAGGCTAGAATATGAAAAATTGCGTATATCTGCTGGAGTCAGAAACTGCCATCTTTCGCGCCGCTGAGCTTTCTGATCGAAACAGCATTGCAGCGATCTCCAACTTAATTGGCAGTGATCTGATTCAGATGATCCGCTTCGATGACATGCACTCGCTATTTCTTGAGGAAGAAGCTTTACGGGCTGGGCTAACCGCATTTACGATCTTTGACGGTTACCCGACGCCTCTTGCCGGGAAGATCGCGCTTTTGGGAGGCAACGGTAGCCAACCCTATTGCTCCCCGTCGATAACAATGACGGAGGCAGCCCGACGTTTTCAATGTTGCCGGCCGGTGCTTGACCCTGTTTTTGTTCCGGCCGACCAAATGGCGCCAAAGGGCCTCGTTCTTGCAGGAGCACTGGAAAGCCTGCAAGTGCGTATTGATTGCCGCTCCCCGCTGCTCCTGTGAGACGCGCAATCATGAATGCGAGGGTCCAGGAGATAACTCGATTGCCCCATGCGCGACAGTGGCGAACGCGGCGGTACAAAGCGCAAAGTTTGACGCATCACAAATTCGCCGCATCCCGATGCCATAGGCTCGACGCGAATGCCGCGGCTAATGCTATTCGTTATTCCTCGGTCTCACCCGATCCGTCCGCTTACCATGCGCTTTGAACGGAAGTCGGGGCAGGCGTTGCCTTCGAACGCTTTAGCTGGTTGGGAAAATACCGAATTGTCCTATCGGAGGTTCTGGTCACCGCATCCGAAAGTACCGCGCGCTGAGAGGCATGCATGTATCCCCGATCGCAACTCGCTTTGCAATCAATCCTGCTCGAAAGGGCAAAGCGCCGCAATGTCTCGTCGATCAAACCGTTCCAGCCTTTTCCGTAGCTGCGCGTTTTGCAGCCTCAGCTTTCCGGCCAACTGACTCCTGAGCACCATGATCTCTTCATCGAGGTTCACCTCGTCTGCAGTGTGGATGACTTGGCAGACCTCGGAAACGTTCCCAATCGCGACCGCCTTGCCGCGACTTCGTCGCTTGTGCGATACAACCTCGACATCTCGATTGACCTCCGTAGCATCATGTGCAGCGGTGACGTCAATACCAGTACCACCAGATAGAGCTGGATTTGCGGCCTCCACGATCTTGGCGTCTTCGCGGTCGACTTCATAGCGGTCATCGCGTACAGCGGCTTCGGAACGCACCGTCTCTGCGGAAATTGCAGCGGACTGATCACGACGCTGTTCGCGTGCCGGTCGATCAGCGCCGTTCACACTCTCTTCGGCAGGCGTTCCAGTTGGAGCGGCAATAGCCAACGCGTCCGGCGTAGCTTTGTCTGTCGAGCCGTTTTCTCTCTTTCGTTCGCGTCCCGGTGATACCAGTCGGGCAAGAAATTTCCAGGGAGACGCCATCTCTTTGACCTCGCTTTCAATTCAGCCGGCAGGCTGCGAGTTCCGGCAACAGCATCCGCCGCCATGAAAAGGCACTTCAAAAGAAGCATGGAAAGCGGCCGGCGATTGACCGGCTGTTCACATCAATCGAGCTTGAGCCTCTTGCGCAGATCGGTATTTTCAGCGCGTAGTTTTTCAGCCAGAAGCTTGCGCAGTCGCTGATTTTCCTCTTCCAACTGCAAGAGGTCTGCCATCTCGTCGATCGCCACCATCGGCGCGGCCGAGGTGGTCGCTATAGCCTTTGGAGCACGTCGCACAGGTGTACGTTTGACGACCGCCGCGGCATCGGTCACCTTTGCCTTGCGCCCTCTTCTCTTCCTACCACTGTCGCCGCTCACACCAGCTGCTGGCTCTGCCGTAGCCTCAGCTGAAGACATCTCGAGTGCCGCAGCTTTTTTGGCGCGGGGTTTACGCTGTTTCGGTGCAGTAGCGGTTTCGACAACGGTCGGTCCATCGGCCTTGGTTGTCGTATCAGTCTCGTCGGCCATGCTCATCTCCTGTGTAACTGTTGCAGTTGTCAACGGCCCGGGAGGCTGTGTCAACAACGACGCCGCCGGATCTTGTTCCGGTAGAGACATTTCGCTGTCGGATTTGCTACTCTGAGAGCCATCTGACAGATACGGCATTGCCTCTTCCTGTAGGTCGCGGGCGACGGACTTCAGATCCACGTTGCCCCAAATCGAGTTTGACCTGGAATCGAGTTTTCGTCTGCCGGTTTTGTACTCGACGGCAAAAGTGCGTTGCATTTTTTTCAATTAAGAAGCCTTGGAGAATCCACGGAAAGGTTTGGCGATATGCTGGATAACCAGGAATAGGGATTGTCGGACTGCCAGTCCATACCCCCCGACTTGCCTGCTGCAAGTTTTCTTGGGGTAGAGTGATGTTCCTCCTGAAACGAGAAAGCAAAACCCGAGAGGACTAGTTCAGATCCTTCGGCCCATTCGGCGCTGTCATGAGTAGAAAGGGTCGAGCTTCATGAAAAGACGGCCTTTCCAATGATGGGAGTGGAAGGAACGGCCATGTCGCGGGGCTCCAATGGCACGGCGCCATGCGCAATGCGGCCGGCATCGATGGCAAGCGCGAAGGCCTCGGCCATGGCGGCGGGATCACCAGCGCCGGCAACGGCGGTGTTGAGAAGAACGGCATCATAGCCGTATTCCATGACAGCGGCGGCGTGAGACGGGCGGCCGATGCCGGCATCGACGATGAGCGGTACATCCGGAAAATGTGCTCGGAATGCCCGCAGCGCCATCGGGTTCACCGGTCCCATGGCGGAACCGATCGGCGCGCACCAGGGCATCAGAACGCGGCAGCCTGCATCCAGCAGTTTTTCGGCGACGACAAGATCGTCGGTCGTATAGGGGAAGACCTGAAAGCCTTCGCCCGACAGGATGCGAGCCGCCTCGACAAGTCCGAAGACATCGGGCTGCAGCGTATCCTGATGACCGATCACCTCAAGCTTGATCCAGTCGGTGCGGAAAACGTCGCGCGCCATCTTCGCTGTCAGCACCGCCTCCTGCACGCTGTGGCATCCGGCGGTATTCGGCAGCACGCGCACACCAAGCTCGCGGATCAGCTCGAAGAAGGCGCCACCCGCCTTGCCGCCGGCGGCCTCGCGCCGAAGCGAGACAGTGACAATCTCAGCCTTCGAGCGTCTCACGGCTTCTGCAAGGACGGCGGGTGACGGGTAGCGGGCGGTGCCGAGCAGCAGGCGGGAGCGGACTTCAACATCATAAACTTTCAGCATCTCAGCCTCCTTGCATCGGTGAGAGAATTTCGATGCGGTCGCCTTCGCCGAGCCTGAAATCGGCGCGGTCCTCGCGGTGCACCAACTCGCCGTTGACCGCAGTTGCGATCCAGCCGCCTTCGTAGTCCAGAGCGAGAAGCAGGTCTGCCAGCGTCGCGGCCGCGACCTCCTGTTCCTCGCCATTGATGATGAAGGTCATGAGGGCCTCCTTTCCGGTTGTCCTTGGTCGGTGAGAAGACGCCGCGCCACCTCGCCGGCCATGGCCGGCGCCAGCAAAAAGCCGTGGCGGTAGAGGCCGTTGACATGGAGAGTGCGTCCCTCTTGTGTCACCCGCGGCAGATTGTCAGGATAAGCCGGCCGCACGCCTGCGCCGGTTTCCGTCACCCGTGCCTCGCCGAAGGCAGGATGCATCGCATAGGCGGCATTCAGCAACTCCATCAGCGAACGGGCGGTAATCGGGCCGCCATCGTCGCTTTCGATCATCGTCGCTCCGATCATGAAGCGGTTTTCGTCCCGCGGCACGATGTAGATCGGGTGGCGCGGATGCAGCAGGCGGACGGGGCGGGAGAGACTGAGCTCGCTTGTTTCGACGCAGAGCATCTCACCTCGAACGCCGCGCAATCCAGGCAGCCGGCCGATCTGTGCGGCACCGGTGCAGTCGACCACCCGGTCATGATCAACCTCCGCTTCGCCGACGACGCCCAACGTCAGTCGCATTCGGGCGTCCTCAAGTCCTGCGGCCAATGCCGCGAGCGCCTGCCGCGGATCGAGATGCGCTTCCTGCCGGAAGAACAGCGCCCTGCGGAAGCGGCCGGCGAGATCCGGTTCGAGGGCTGCGATTGCCGCCTCGTCCAGCCATTCCCATCCGCTTGTCCGGCGGGAAAAGCGCTCGAGTTCGCCGGTATCGCGCCCGCCCGCCACGACAAGCGTTCCCCGGCGATGGACATGGCCCGGCAGTGCCGCCTCCCACCAGTCCGCGGCAAGGCGACCGAGCGTCAGCACCGGTTCTTCCGTGCTTTCCCGCTCGCACCACGGCGCCAGCATGCCGCCGGCAAAGCCGGAGGCCCCGGCGCCGACCGTGCCGGCCCGCTCCGCAAGGGTGACGCGGAAGCCGTGGCGGTACAGCTGCCAGGCCACGGTGAGGCCGGCAACGCCGGCCCCGTTGACGAAAATGGACGGGCCGGCGGTGACAGACGGGGTGGGGTTCTTTGCGGCAATGCTCATGGTTTCAGGCTCCAAGTTGAGAGTTGGAGCCCCAGTCAGTCAGCCGGAAAGATGGAAAGACCTCGGCATCGATTCCACGCGTGAATCCACACCATCGAGCGCTCGCACCGTTCCTACGCCAGTATGAACTGGATCAGGTTAACGGGTCACTGCGCCACAACCGGTAGGCCGCGTTGTTCAGCAGTATCTCAGCCCCTTGCCGGGCTCCCTGGTGAAGGCGGGAAAGTTAGTTCCACAGCAGCGACACTGTCAAGCCAAGGCCTACAGATCTTCGTCTCGGCCCAAGAAGAATTGGAGCATGAAGTTTTTACGCGCGGAGATTGAGTCTGCCGACTGTCACTCAGACAATCGAAGGCCGGCGTGAGAAGTCATTAAGCTGGACGATAGCTCACTGGGCAAACACAGTGCCATCAAACAGTTTCCTCGCCGTCCTGATTGTCCCTGCCCCGATGATCGACCCGCGGTCGTCGATATTGAGGAAAACCTCCATCGAACCTGTCGGATGTTCGACCAGGTAGCGGCCGTCTGCAGGCGCTGTGACGAGCTTGGCGGCCTTTGCGACACACGGCCCGGCCTATCGGCCTAACCTTGCGCGGCAACTGGATGCCAACCGCACTCAAGCAGAGTTTTTTAGGATTGTTTCTGAAACTGTGGTGCCGCGTTAAGTTTTCTTCCCAGAAGCTGGCTGCCGAAGGGATCTGAACCGGCCGACCCTGCTCAGATTGGTCAATTGCAAATCGGACGCCGAGGCATAACGCCTGTCCACAGAATTCGCCGCCCACTAGCGTTCCCTTGCGACGGCGTACCTAACGGCCGCGATGTCTCGTTCGGCTGCGGTTTCCTGTTGCAGCATGTCCACCAAAAAGCCATCGCCGGCGCCGAGGACGCACACGCCTGGTTACCCGTATTGGACAACATAGCGAGCAAGCGATACGCCAATATTGTCTTGATCTCACTGCCGACCTTGACTTGCCCGGCAGGCTTTCGGACGATGATCTTGTTGTACTGTGCAAGTCACCCCAGCGGTCGATTGTAACGGTGCGTACGAATGCCGCGCCAACGCTTTGGGCACTCTACGACGCGCTGCCCGAACACTTTGCTCCCTTTGACATAGGCGAAGTACTCGAACCCGTCACTAGCCTCCGGGAAGACCGGTCCTTTCAAGAAAGACTCCGCCGGGCCGCGCAAGCAGCTGAGAAGGTATATCCGCCCTCTCCCCACGCACAAGAGCAACTCTACCAAGGCGGATTTCCGCCGCCGCAGGCAAGGCTCTCATGGCACAGTTTCACAGTGCCCGCTGGGAGCAAAAGGCGGCCTTGGCACACAATTTTCAGGATCAGCGATATCGCCGCCTAGCGCTGCGGCTAATCTATTTTGAGCGTCCTGATCTCATGCCGGTCGACCTGGGTCAAACCTGGCAGACTGAACTTCATGCTCGGCTAATGGCTCCAGTCGAGGCGGAATCCCGATGGCGTTCAATTTCCGCCGGGCGCCAGGAAGCCGAACGATTGATCGTCGGCGGGCTCGATGGCGATCAACTTATACGCCAACAGCAGTTCCTGCACTACCTCGATGCCGAAGTGAAGAGGATCGCATTCGCCAAGGCGGCTTAACGCCGAATTTGTCACCGGACTTGCGGCTAGCCGGCCCTCAAACCGTGTAACCTTGGCTTAGGGCGATCACTGCCTGGATAATCCGCGAGTCGGCAGCTGACGCGCTGCCCCCTCAAGTGGCCAATTTTTACGTGCGCCTTCAGGTTGCTGGATATCAAAGATCTACTTTCTACGATCTGCGCCGCGAGGGGATTTCACGATTGTGAGGCGAGCGCGCTCGATCTCGACAGTGAAATCTCGTCTTAGCTAAAGGCGCTGCCGTCGAGACCCGTTCGACGGCAGCCAAGGTGCCCTTGGGAGGGCTGGGAGAAGATTGCATGCCGGGAGTTGCCTTCCATGCGGATCAGTCGCGAATTGCCGTTCCCGTTAGCGGGTCCAACCAATGCAGCTCTTCGAGATCGATCGTCAGCGGTAGCCGCTGATCGGGCTTCGGTGTCGCCGCTGGCGGGATTCGCGCGACCAGGCGGTTCGTGGACTCCACATGGCGAGCTCTGCAGTCTGCGAGCCAGCCGCTGCGGAGCACACTTTCCAGGTCTTCGCCCTTGCCCTATTCCGTTTCACTTCGGCCTCCCCCACGCGTCTTACTTATCTCATATCGCAAGGCCCGCCCGAGATCCGACAACAGCTTTTCGCGCCGGTCCTCCGAGAGCTTGACCAGGTTGTCGACCTTCCACCGCACTGCTGGCAGCTCTGTCGCTCCAGGCACTCCAAGCAAATCCCAGTCAGGTTCGCCGGCCGAGAGGAGAAAACGGTGATCTGGAGGCATTTGCGGGCATCGTACAACGCCTCCAGGGTCACGGGCTCTTCCGTCATGCCGGCAAACCCCGCCTCAAACTCCTGGCGCAAGTCTTTGCGCGTCGGCGCCAAGACCTCCCCCATCGGCCTGTTGTTGCTCAGGATGTAGAGGCGCGCCGCAGCTCATCAGATATGCCTTCATTCGCTTGGAGATCCCTGACGTCGAACAGATCTCGCGGGTGCTGCCGATCCAAGGCGGCGACGATCTTGCCAGCATAGAGGTCCGGGAAGGACACGACAGGAACCTCGGCATAGCCGAAGAGCTCTTCCACTCGGTCGCAAACTGCTCGTGTTTCAGGAGCGTAGACGCAGCCACGAATCACAGGCGTCACCTCTATCTTGATCTGCACACCGTTCATTCCGGAAAACGAGGCCCTGTCGAAGAATACGTCGCCCCAGGAGTCAGATCACGGCTACCGGGTTTCCATGCAATGCAGAGCCAGACTGAGGGTTTCCACAACATTGGCGGCGTAATCGGCACATCCGTTTCAGCACTGTTCCTGCTGGTGATGGGAATTGCCAATATCACCATCCTGAAAACCATCTGGGGCGCCTTCTCGCGAGCGCAACGCGGTGAGAAAATGTCGATGAGGACCTTGATGCGCTCCTGGCGGGAGGCGGCATGCTGGCGCACGTTTTTCGCGGCACCTTCAAGGTGGTCACACAGTCGTGGCATATGTATCCGATCGGCTTTCTCTTCGGCCTCGGGTTCGACACCGCCACGGAAATCGCGTTGCTGGGCATTTCGGTTTCGCAGACCGTGCAAGACTTGTCGTTCTGGACCATCCTTGTGTTCCCGATCCTCTTCACAGCCGGCATGTCGCTGATGGATACGACGGACAGCGCTCTGATGACAGGCGCCTACGGCTGGGCCCTTATGAACCCCGTCCGCAAGCTCTGGTACAATCTGACGATTACCGCCGTCTCGGGGATTGTCGCGATGTTCATCGGCGGCCTAGAAGCGTTCGCCTTGATATCCGAGCTCAAGCTACAGGGCAGTTTCTGGGAGGCGGCCGCTAAACTGAACGACAATCTCGAAAACCTCGGCGTAATCGTCGTGGGCATCTTCGTCGCAAGCTGGTTCTTTTCGAGGATGATCTATCGCATGAAAGGCTATGATCGCATTCATCGAGTGCGCCCTAAGACGAGGGGACTTAAGACGATCTCCAGGGTCCAGTCGGTTCAATGTGGCAAGCAGATCGCTTGTCATCGAGCAAGGGATTTGCTCAGCAGGTGTTATGGGGGTGCTGTATTGGCGCTCAGCCTCACGCCAAAACCCGCTGTCGCAGTTCGTGGGCGGTTCCCACTCGGCGAATTAGATCGAAATTGATGGAAATGAGCTCTAGATATCCCGCAGGAGCGACAAAGCACCATTACTGAACCTGGAGAATTCATGATGAATAATAGCGCCGGTGATGCAGTTTTTCGATATCGTGGCTCAACGTTCGATAGCATGATCGAAAGCCTAGGAGGAGTTTTTGGCACATTCGACGCCGAGCTCGTCGGTCGTGCTCAAGGCTTCCATTGGGCGATCGATCTATCGGCCTGTGAGAACGCAGTATTGATTACTGGTTACCATCAAAGAGGGTTTCAGTTCCGCGCTCAGTGGTGTTCCGGCGCGACCGAGCACCTATCGATCGTAGTGCCACGCAGAGGGGGCATGGGGGTCGGGTACGGCTCGCGTATGGCCGAGGCCGAACCAGGGAAATTGCTTCTCTACAGGAATTTCGAACGTGACAGAATCGCAATGCAGGGTCAATCCAACTTGATAGACGAGCTGGTGCTTAATTGGTCGTTGATCCAACGGACGATAGGAGAAACTTTCGATGTGCCGTTTAGTGGCTCGCTCGACCTGCTGCCAGAAGTGAATCTGTCGACGCCAGTTGGTAGGACAATCGGCAATATCACGGAAGCGGTGATGGACGGAATACGCGATAATGGCCCCCTCACTCAGTCTCCTGTAGCTATGGCACATATTACGCAGGCACTCGCCGACATCGTCATAAGGATGGTTCCTCATCGGTTGTCGCATCTGCTGAATGAGAAGCCTCACATGATTGCTCCCGGACATGTGCGCCGCGGGATCGAGTTCATGTGCGCCAATATCAACAAGCCCATTACAATGCCGATGGTGGCAGCTGCAGCGGGGGTTTCCACCAGAGCACTCGAAGCGGGATTCCGTGCGTTCAAACATACAACGCCTGCAGCCTATCTACAGATGCTTCGACTACGCGCAGCGCGGGAGGACCTGCTCGATCCAGAGAACCATATGCTTTTGAGCGAAATCTGCCTGAAATGGGGGTTCTTTCAGTTCGGCAGGTTTTCTGCAGTCTATAGAGCACAGTATGGAGAAAATCCGTCCGAAACCAGAAGACGCATCTGCGGATCACATTCTCGTAGCTCCGCCGGTAATGTCGGATGACGAAGGCACACCGCAAAAAGGACGACTGGTGTGCACGCGTGGGAAACGCGCCATGCCCCTAGATAGGCGCCTGCGCCGTCGGATGATCGAATTGTGCCGCTGATGTCGCCAGCGTCAATCACTGGGGTGCTCATGTAGTCGACAATTTGTCCTCTACAGCTGATCCTCTGCCGACATGCGGGTGTTCGGGCAACGGAAGCGATCTAGCCTCACGTCGCACCGATTTGCGGAGCGGGGGGCTTACTCTCACCCATGCCGATTAACCCACCCCGGAATATGCAGATTCGCGTTCAATATCCAATTCACGCATGAAAGTCCCGGTACCGGTTTGAGTGCTGTGAAACCGCCAATTTATATTACTAATGACGAACGCAGGATACGTCCACGTTATGGAAGATACATGCGTTTCAAAGGCCTCGACCTAAATCTCCTCGTCGCGCTCGACGCCCTGATGACCGAGCGTAACCTCACGGCGGCGGCACGCAGCATTAACTTAAGCCAGCCGGCGATGAGCGCCGCCGTCGCCCGGTTACGCACCTATTTCCGCGATGATCTCTTTATAATGGCTGGCCGAGAGCTCGTGCTATCGCCGCGTGCGGAAGGGCTCGCCTCGGCGGTCCGGGAAGCTCTTCTCCACATCCAGCTCTCTATCATTTCCCCGGAGCCTTTTGACCCGGCCAAATCGGACCGATGCTTCAGGGTCATCCTCTCCGATTACGTCACACTCGTTTTCTTTGAGAAGATTATAGAGCGCGCAGCGAGGGAAGCTCCTGGCGTTAGCTTCGAGTTTAGGCCTCCTGCTGACGACAGTGAGGACCTCCTCCGTCGCGGTGAGGTCGATCTGCTAATCCTTCCGGAAATATTCATGTCGAACGCCTACCCTCGATCGAAACTCTTCGACGATATCCACGTGTGTGTGGGCTGTGGCTCGAACAAGCAGCTGTCAGAGCCACTTACATTCGAGAGATACATGTCGATGGGGCACGTTGTCGTAGGGTTTAGCGGCACCCTTAGGCTGGGGATCGAAGAACGATATCTGCTCGAGCACAGTGGCAAGAGACGGATCGACGTCGTCGTACACGGCTACAGTTTAATTCCTCCAATGCTGTCGGATACAGACCGCATAGGGACCATGCCCTTGCGGCTGGCGCGGCATTTCGCAAAAACAATACCGCTCAAGATCGTTAAGCTTCCCCTGCCCCGGCACCTGCCATTCGTCGAGGCCGTTCAATGGCATGCGCTTCACACGAGTGATCCGGCAAGCCTCTGGATCCGAGAGATGTTGGTGGAGGAAGCGTCGCGCATGGTTTCGCCGCTTGCTATCGCCGAGTCTCTCATCAATCCGGACCAGCACGAGTTTTGTCCAGCTCATCTTTGATCCGCGAACTTCATCGGGGTTGGAGATAAAAACGGGCAAAATGGCACCGCTTGGCGGCATACACCCGTTCCCCAAAGAGGACGCCGCCTGCCCCAAGTCCCAGGGCTCTTACGCGCGATCATCCGCAGATCGATCTCTTTAACCGGATTTCATGGTGCGTCAGTTTGGTGGAGCAAGGCCGGCAGCTGTTAGCCAGTGTCTACCCGCAAGTCAGGCGGTCAGCGTCGGTATCGATTTTAGAGACGAGTTCTCCCGTCTGTCATTGATCTTCACCCTCTAGATGTTTGGTCCCGGCATTTGGTGGAGCGGATTGATGATAAAACGTTCGGGCTGTGAAGCCCATGCCTTGCATATGAACTCGTAGGGTGTGAGACCCTTGAGGGTCTTGAGCCTGCGGCCGAAATTGTAAGCGGCGACAAAGTCGGCAAGATGCTGGCGCAGTTGATCGGGCTTTCATAGTAGAAGCGTCTGACGGTGGCATCCTTGATGGTTCGGTTCATTCTCTCAACCTGACCGTTGGTCCATGGATGCTTTACCTTGGTGGTGCGGTGCTCGATATCATTGGTGGCGCAGGTGTATTCGAAGGCATGGGCCCGGAAACGTTCGCCATTGGCGATTGCTTCTTTGATCAGCGGCACAGCGGAGCCTCCAGCGCCGGGCGTGGTGAACTGGATCCCGTTGTCGGTGAGCACTGTGTGGATCTTGTAGGGGACGGCTGCAATCAAGCGCAGGAGGAACTCGCGCGAGACGGCGGTGGTGGCCTTCTCGTGCAGTTCGACGAAGGCAAACTTCGAGGTGCGATCGATGGCAACGAACATGTGTAACTTACCCTGTTCGGTGCGCACCTCGGCAATGTCGATGTGGAAGTAGCCGATCGGGTAGCTTTTGAACTTCTTCTTTGCCGGCCTGTCGCCGTCGACATCCGGCAGGCGGCCGATGTCGTGGCGCTGCAGGCAGCGGTGCAGCGACGACCGCGTAAGATGGGGGATCGTCGGCTGTAGTGCATAGAGGCAGTCATCGAGCGGCAGCAGCGTATACCGGCGAAAGGCAACGATAACAGCCTCCTCCTCGACGGAGAGCACCGTCGATCTAGGCTCTTTCGGGCCGGTCGGAAGGTCCGCAACAGAGGACCGCTTCCGCCACTTGGCGACGGTCTTCTGATTGATCCCATAACGCTTCGAAAGCGTCCTCAGGCTCTCTTGACTATGTTGTATCGCTCGACGGACTGCCTCTGTCGTCGTGGCGCTCCCATGAAGAACCTGGCCCATAACGCATCCTTTGATTCGGAAGACAAGGATGCCCCATCAAAGCCTGGGATCAAACATCTAATACAACACCGGTGTTGAGTGTCACGTTGACAGGCGAAGCCGCCTTGAGCTGCGTGCTGCCCCGCGCCACCCGCCAACCATCCGCACGCTCCAGGCGCGCAACTATCCGCAGCGTCGGCGAAGCAGCTGAGCTTGCGGTCGAGGGCAGGGAAAATGCTATCACCTTGGACTCGCCGTCGCTTCTGATGCGCGTTTCCGAGGCGCGACGTCGCGGATTATTTTGACTGGCGGTGTCTTCGAGATAAATCTCGAGATGACCCTTCGGGATAACCGCGCCGCCCTCGAACGTGACCGAGCCGCTGACCAGCGCCGACGGCGCTCGACAGAGGTGATGACTTCAATTGGGATGCTTCGTCATAAGCTACTCCTAGCGTTTGCACTAGGACTTCCGATGTTTGCATCAACCTCGCAAGGCGGCCTTCGCCGGCTTGCAATTACCCACATTTGAGTGTCGCTGCCATTTCAGTTCCGAGGCGAATGTCTGTCAGCCGGCTGAGGCCGCGCCAGACGACCGTATTTCCCGGAGCGGGTCTGATGTTCTTGCAAGGTAACCACCCAAACGAGCGAGTTTGATGAGACAGAAGTTTAGCGATCCCAGCGTAGCGTGCCGGTTGCCTGCGTTGCTGACCACTTGATCGAGGATTTCAATTTCCTGTTCGGTGAAAGCCGCGGTCGGTGGTGTTTCGGGCGCAGTGCGCGCGAGCATCGTCAACCAGAGCACTCTCCAGCTCATGATGCAGAACACGGCGACGAGGTTTGCCAGTGGCTCGGCCGTTCGTAATCTTGCGTCTTCAGCCCGGCAGCCAGACTTAAGGATCTTATGGAAGACCTCAATCTTCCAGCGCATCGCATACCATTTGATTTTTTCGACCGCCTCCTCGCAGCTATTCACCTCAAGATCAGTCGGTAGCTTCCACTCGATGCGTTGCGGCCGGCCGGAGGGTTGGGCTCCACCGCGTGGATGACGGTAAGATCCAAGGCAGGATATCGCTTCTTCTTGCCGATGGGCGACAGCACCCGGATCCGTTTGAATCGGATATTCAGGTGGACTTTGGTGACCTCATCAGTATCGGCGCGAACTTCGATGAGATGCCGGCCAACAGTTTCAACATCGCGCATTTCAGCCAATATTGTGTGATCCCCGCTGCCAGCGAGGCGATCGACGACCGTGCGCACAACGAAGTGCGTGCCAAGCTCCCTGGTCAGGCAGTAGAGCTCGTAGAAATCACTTTCGCGATCGCCTACATGAATACATCGGTCTGGCTGACCGAGAAGCCCGACAGATTGGCGCAGATTTTCAAGCCAACGGATGCTCTCCTTGGTTTCGATCGGAACACGTGTCGGATTGATCTTGCGTTTGAGCTGAGCCGTACCCTTGAACTTGTCGCGGCTCCAGAACTTGACGGCCGCCAATCCTAAGGGCAGCCCATCCAAGGTCACCGCAAGGCTCGAATGCATCAAAATACCGCAGACCGTATGGTGGCGCAGCCGCTCCTGTTTGTCACGGCCACTGTTGACGCTCTTCGTAAAGCCAACTGCATGCGGATTGCGGCGCTGATAGGTAAACTCGGTCGTGTCCTGGAGCACCAAGATCGGACCATTGAAGCATCGTAGCGTTGAGCGGTCGCGGCGAAATGACCGTTGAGGATATCGCCTTCCTCAACATTCGGGTTGGAGAAAAACCGATAAGCGGCTTTTGTGTTGACCCAGTCCTGGCAGGCGAAAGGAATGGAGCCGCCCATATGCTCTCCAAGCTGTCGTAAAAGTTCTGTGCAGCGTCGGGCAAGGCGAACATCCTTGAAAGACCCCACGTCTATTTCCTGCTTGCTCCAATGGCCGTCATTATCAGCCATTACATCGTCTCGAACCGACATAAAGCACCGCCTTAAAAGAATCAGGTGCTCGGCACAGAATCAAAGGTGAATCTTTCGATTCAAGATTTCAGCAAAGCTTTCGTAACCGAGTCAACCACTTATGGCTAATTGCAAGCCCCACCGGGGGCTTACCTTCATCCCCGGGAATAGGGCATTGGTATATTGCGCTGCACGGTCCAAACATTTAGAGAGTAGTTGGCGAGGTGGTGGCCTTCACGGTCAATCGCCCTCGTGTATGACGAAATCTGCGTCTGTAGAAAGACCATCGGTTTCCTCAGGGTCGAAGCATTCATTGAAATCGCTGCATTCCTCGCAACTAGGAGCGCGGCAAAGGGAAAAGCCTTCAGCCTCGCAAAGCCTGCGATAAAAATACTTCTTCCACCTCATCTTACGAATGTTGCCCGCCGCGAGCACCGGAAAATGCTCAATGAGCAATCGCCTTAGTTCGGCTTGGCGAAGGAGGCCGAGCTCCCGCCAAAGGTGGTCCTCCCGCAAGCAACGCCGGGCAATGATCTTAGCAAAACGGACGCCTTCCAGGTCGCCTGGCCGCACATGCGCTAAGAGCATATCGCGCAACAGTTCCTCCTCCGCATCAGGCGCGGAAGCAGTCGCCTCTTCCCCGGCTAAGGCGTGGATGAGCCCTGCGGGCAAACTATGGGTTGGCATATCTCGCAGCTCGGCAAGGGAAAGTCCGGTTGCTTCGGTCGCGGTCGTCATACCCTTCTCGATTTCTTCAAGTGCGCGCGAAAAAACGCAATAGAGTACATAGTCACCAAAACTCAACTTCAGGTCCATCTGGCGTGGCCGGCCGTCAGGCAGTTTTTATAGCTGTTTGACTTTTCGTCGGCTCTGCTGATCTGACGTGCAGAGCCTGCGGCTGGTACCGCTACCGTCGAAACCTGAATTTGAAACATGTTTGGGATGGTGCTCTCGTCCCGTTTCCGCTGGTCGAACTCCGTTGACCACACGACCGTCGCAAGGCGAACATTCAAAAGTTGTGCCAGCTTGAGCATGCGAGAGCTGCAGGGCGCAATTCAACCGCTTGATCGCCCTGGAGCCGAGAGCCGATCCCGACATCAAACGTCGCCAAGCGGACAAACCCGACACAGCTTTGGCTACGAGAATAATCGCGAACCACAATCTACGATGAAGTCGAACGGCGAGGTCACGGTTGTTTCACGCGGATAGGGGACATTCCGGTGACCTGAGGCAACTACCAGTCACGGCTTCACTTCCGCAATGGCGCAGAGTGGAGTGGGACGCGGCGGATAGGCAGCGGCATTCTCCCTTTGAATCTGAAGGAGGTCTCCCTTTGGTTCGCTTTGGCACATTTATTGCCCATGGATCGGCACGTCGGGTATCGGCGAAAATTCGGCCAAAGGAAATACTCGGCCTGACGATCTCGTCCTAAGGAGAAGCTAATGGGTACAGGAATGGATCAGATCAGTCCGCTGCAAGCTTCTAGGACCCTGGAAGCAGCAACGGCCTCCGAGGACTGGCGACGCGGCCCCGAGATAGCAAGTTTTCTTTTAGATAACGGCATGGAGGTGGTCGTCATACCTGATCACCGGATGCCGATCGTCACGCACATGGTCTGGTATAAAGCTGGCGGCGCCGATGAGCCTCCGGGGAGATCCGGCATCGCCCATTTTCTAGAGCATCTGATGTTCAAGGGCACGAGAAATCACCCGGCCGGCGAGTTTGACGCAAGGGTCGCGGAAATCGGTGGCCGGCAAAACGCCTTCACGGGGTTCGACTACACCGCGTATCATCAGATGGTCACGCCAGAAGCCCTCGGAACAATGATGGAGTACGAAGCCGACCGAATGAGGCATCTTCTTCTAACGGATGAAGTGGTTGCACCGGAGCGCGAGGTCGTTCGGGAAGAGCGGCGCATGCGCTATGAGAACGAGCCTCATGCTTGTCTTGACGAGGCGCTGCGAGCGACTCTCTATCAGAACCATCCCTACCGCATCCGGGTGATCGGCTGGATGCACGAGATTGAACAGCTCAATCGTGAGGACGCCCTAGCGTTTTACGACCGTTACTATCACCCGAACAACGCCATACTGGTGGTGGCGGGCGACGTGGATTCAACAACGGTGCGCAAGCTGGCGGAGAAGACCTATGGGGCAATACCACGGGGCGGAGACTTGCCGCCGCGGGTTAGGCCGCAGGAGCCGAAGCAAGATACGAAACGAACCATTGTGCTCACCGATCCACGCGTGACTGTGCCAGAGTTTGAAAAATCATGGGTAACGACCTCCTATGGAAGCTCCGAGCCTGGCGAGGCGGAAGCGCTTGATCTTCTGTCGGAACTTCTGGGCGGAGGATGGCACAGCCGGCTCTACCAAGAACTGGTGGTCAAACGAGGGATAGCCGGCACGGCCGGCGCCTATTTCAACGGAACATCGCTCGATCCATCGAGCTTCGGCGTCTATGGCGCGCCGCGCGGCGATGCGACGATCGAGGAGGTGGAAAACGCAATCGACGACGAAGTTGAAAAAATTATCGCAGGCGGCGTGACCGGTCCCGAATTGGAAAGGGCGAAGAGCCACTTGATTCGCTCGATGATATTTAGGCGCGACAGCCCGGCGGGAGTGGCCATGCTCTACGGCAAGGCGCTTACGACCGGCCGCACCGTAGACGATTTACACGCCTGGCCCCTGAGGATCCGTGCAGTGACGCCGAAAGACGTGCAGTCAGCTGCCCGGAAGTACCTTAATCTTGACCATTCGGTGACGGGATACCTGCTGCCGTGTGAAACTTCCGTTTCGGGAGCTAAATGCCAATGACAAAACTCAACACGTCGATTGAAAGCCCCAAACAACCGCTCGCCGGGCGCAATATGGACGTTGCGGCGCCGCGCCGCACCGCCCCGGCGATACAGAAAGTCGAGACAACGAGAGGGATAAAGGCCTGGCTGGTGGAAGATTATTCACTGCCGATCGTCACCATTCTGTTCGCGTTCGAGGGTGGCACCACGCAGGATTCCTCCGGTAAGGAAGGCCAGGTCAGGCTTATGACCTGGATGTTGGACGAAGGGGCTGGGGATCTTAGCAGTGAAGTGTTCCGGGACCGGTTGGACGATGCTGATGCTGAGATGCGGTTCCGGGCTAGAAGTGATGCAGTTTACGGCTACATGAGAGTGCTTGCCGACCAGAAGGACCCTGCGTTTGACCTGCTCCAGTTGGCCGTCGAGCAGCCGCGCTTCGACCAAGCACCTTTGGACCGCGTCCGCGCGCAGATGGTCACCGGGATCATCGCGGATGCAAAGGATCCAAACGTTGTGGCAAGGCGCGCTTGGAAAAAGGCGCTCTATGGCGATCATCCCTATTCCAGGCAGGCCGAGGGAACCGAGCAAACTCTTGCCACAATCACGGCCGCCGACCTAAAGGCACTGCATAAGCGGCTTTTCGCACGCGCCAACCTCACCATCGCCGTGGCGGGCGCAATCGACGCCAGCACCCTGAAGCATGATCTGGATCGGATATTCGCCGGGTTGCCAGCCACACCCTCCCTGGTGGCCGTGTCGGAAACGGCCCCTAGATTGGGGCGGGAAATACATATTCCGTATGACCTGCCCCAGACTGGGCTGCGCCTTGCCTATCCTGGGATAGCCGTCAAGGATCCTCAGTTCTTCCCAGCTTGTTTGATGAACCAAATACTCGGCAAAGGCTCGTTCATGTCGAGACTTTGGAAAGAAGTACGCGAAAAGCGGGGGCTTACCTATAATATCAGATCGCACCTCGTGAACAGCAGTCACAGCTCTATGCTCCGGATCTCTACGGGGACAAGTCCAGATCGCGCCGCTGAGATGCTCTCCATCATTCGTGCCGAAGTCCGGGAGATGGCAGAGAAAGGCGTAAGTCAGCAGGAGCTGGAAGCGGCGAAAAAAGAGGTCATCGGCAGTTACGCGATCGAGTGTCTAAACTCGTCCAGCGCAATCGTGGACACGCTGGTCGAAATTCAGGAGCGAGATGAAGACATCGACTTTATCGAGCGCCGAAAGCAGCTGATCCAGGCCGTAACTGTCGAAGACGTGGGCTCGGTCGCAAAGAGGCTGCTCCACGCCAATCCAGCAATTATGGTCGTGGGTCAATCAATTGAAGGATAATAGGGTTTCCATAGCTTTAGCTGCTGCGGTGCAGGCATGACGGGTCGCCGCCGACATTGTTCCTCATGATTTGAATGGCGATGTCATATTGTTTCACAAACGCGCGGACTTGGCGGTGAATTCAGTCAACTGCCGGTCACGGCTTTCCACTGCGCCATGACGCGGAGCCGATGAATGTAGGTGGATAGAGCCGAGTGTTCTGGTGCCCGGGACAAAAAGAGTTTGGGACGGCTGAGAAGACTGAGACAAAACGTTGCAAGCCGCCCGCAGGTCGAAGTCCCTGCATTGTACGTCTCGATTGCGAAGTGGCACGTGAGAATTCTCAGCGCGATAGGCTAGTGCGGTCGATGTTCGATAGCGGGCATCACGTTACGTCTTGCCGCCCCAAATGATCGGAGCTTGTCGGTGCCTATGCGCGTCGGCACCCGTCCTTGTTTCTTCAGCAGTCTGACCAGCACCAGCTTGGCAGCGTTGGTATCGCGGCGGGTCAGAACGATCTCGTGGAGAACATAGCTCTCCTGATCAACGACGGTCACAGCCAACGTTTCGGCCGCCGATGGAAAATAACGACCTCATCCAGATGCCAGACATTTTCGCGGCGGCTTCTTCCTACTGCTTGGCGTAAGCGGCCCCAAAACTTGAGACCCCATCGTCGTATCGTTTCGTGAGACACAACAATGCCGCGCCCCAACAACATTTCCTCGACGAACGCGATGTTCAGCGGAACGGAAATATAGCCCAACCGCATCCGCAATGATCTGCTGCAGTGCATAGAGGCACTCATCGAGCGGCAGCAACGCATACCGGCGAAAGGCAACGATAACAGCCTCCTCCCCGACGGAGCGCACCGCCGATCTCGGCTCTTTCGGGCCTGTCGGGAGGTCCGCAACAGAGGACCGCTTCCGCCACTTGGCGACGGTTTTCTGATTGACCCCGTAACGCTTCGAAAGCGTCCTCAGGCTCTCTTGACTATGTTGCATCGCTCGACGGACTGCCTCTGTCGTCGTGGCGCTCCCAGCCCGGCATCGTAAACGGATGAAAGGCCAGCGAAAGACGCCATCCGCAGATATCTCTCATGATCGGGCAATTTTTGCCCACAGGCTCATCGCCGCCGTGCGCAGTTCGCGTTGGTGGCCGAGGAGATGTCGTGGCGCGGGATTTGAAATCGGTTGGCGATCGGATCATGATGGAGACGAAGCGTTGTAGATGTGGCTGTGACTTGAAGCGCTTCATGATCCGCTCTCGCCGCCGGACTGGTTGGTGTGAATTCTCCGCCCGATTATTCATCCCTTTGTGGGAGCGATGCTCTACCCGCATGATCTCTCGCTTTGCCGCGCCGTAGGACTGCAGCTTGTCGGTGATCATCGCACGCGGCGACCGTCCCTGACCCATCAGGCGATTGGCAGCCTTTGCATTTCGGCGGCTTTGTACGAGAACCTCCAAGACGAAACCGTCGTGATCAACTGCGCGCCAGCCAATGCTTCTTGCCGCGGATTGAAACAACGGCTTCATCGAGATGCCACTTGTCCCCAAGCCGACCGGATGATCGACGATCCTACGGGCAGCCAGCAAGTCCTCGACCACTTGCAGGCTCAGAGGGAAACGGAAATAGAGCCACACGGCGTGGGCAATAACTTCAGCGGGAAAGCAATGTCGGCGATAGAGTGGATCACGGTCTGTCATGAGCCTTCATCGCACATCGAATTCCACATTCCGTTATGTTGACGATGCCGTACAGCCAGCGACGCCTGGTAAGATGTCCGAATTCGTAGATTGAGCGTGCGTTACCAATTCGAAGGGTGCCGCCAAGGCGCCCGCGCTTCCGTGGGTTTCCGATCAGACGAATATGAAGTCGGACGCGGTAAGGTGCATATTCGCGAGGTCGGCCACGCTATGTATCCCAGATAAGTGAGCAAACACATCCACATGATTAGCCGAGGAAACGTAGGCAAGATCCGCGGTAATCTAAGAAGGGCAATGCACGAAATGGCGAGAGCCGAGGGCCTTGCGACACCTCGAATTCCTCTAGCGGGCATCATCGCCGATGCCCGCCGGAGGACGTTCACTGGACCTTGAAAGAAATTGTTAGGAAGACACACCGAAAGCCGGCTGCGGCTCCCGCCTCGCAAGAGGCGGGAAAGCAAGCGCGATCGCCGCTGCGCCGAGTCCGACCATGGCCGAGCCGATGAACAGCCAGGAATAATTGGCGAAAGTATCGAAGATCCAGCCGCCGATCAGCGGCCCGAAGGCCATGCCGAGGCTGGAGAGCATCGTCGCGGCGCCCAAGACGGTGCCGATGATACGCTGGCCGAAATATTCCCGCGCCAGCACCGCATAGAGCGGCATCACGCCGCCATAGGCACTGCCGAAGACGATGGCGAGGGCATAAAACTCGGTCAGTTCGCTGACCAGGAGATAGGTCGCGAGCGCGGCCGCCTGCACCAGGAGGCCGGCGATGAGGACCGGCTTCACGCCGAGTCTGTCGGCGAGGCTGCCATAGAGCAGCCGGCCGCCGAGGCCCGCCAGGCCTTCGACACTGTAGATGCTGACGGCCGCCATCGGTGCGACGCCGCAGATCGTCGCATAGTTCACCATGTGGAAAATCGGGCCGGAATGGGCCGCACAGCAGGCAAAGAAGGTCAGGCCGAGCACGATGAATTGCGGCGACCGGAAGACTTTCGACAGCTGTGGCCGACCGCCTTCCGCGGCAAACTCGGTGCCGGCGTCGACGGCTTCGGCAGGCGGGCGCCTGACCAGCAGGGCGGCCGGCACCAGGAGCACCCAGGTAGCGATGCCGATGATCAGCATGGCGGGGCGCCATTCATAGGCCGAGATCAGCCAGCGCGCGAAGGGCGAGATGGTCATCGGCGCCACCCCCATGCCGGCGGAGACGAGCGACACGGCAAGCCCGCGGTTCACGTCGAACCAGGCGGTGGTCGCCGCGATCATCGGCGCGAAGAAGGCGCTGGCGGCCAGTCCGACCAGAATGCCATAGGTCAACTGGAATTCGATGAGCGTTGCGGCGCGGCTGGCGAGCACCAACGCCAGGCCGAGAAGCACGGACCCTACCAGCACGACGATGCGCGGCCCGAAACGATCGCTTGCCGCGCCCCACAGGAAACCGCCGAGACCCATGACGAGGAAATTCAGCGTCATGGCGCTGGCGATGCCGACATGCGACCAGCCGGTCGCGGTGGCGATCGGCTCCTGGAAAATCGCCAGCGAGAACATTGCGCCGATCGCGACGCACGACATCAGGGCGCCAACGGCGACGATGACCCAACGATAGGAAACACTCATGGCTTCATACCTCCATGCCGACAGAGTGATCGCGACGCGCGCAGCCGGTCCGCCGCTTTCCGCGCCTTGCGATTAAAGACGTTTGAACCGCTGCGATTTCGACAGCGCCCTCACATCTTTTTACCACCGTGCCGTTTAGAGCGTGCGGAACATCACCAGGGCGTCGACATAACCCTCAGTCGGATGAAGGAAGACGCCCGGCAGCCGGCCGACGATTTCGAAGCCGAGGGACTGCCACAGCGCGACGGCGCGCTGATTGCTGCTGACAACGAAGTTGAACTGCATAGCGCGAAAGCCCCGCAAGCGGGCATGTTCGAGCGAATGTTCATGCATCCGGCGGGCGACGCCGCGGCCGCCAGCAGCAGGATCAGTCATGTAGCCGCAATTGCAGACATGGCGCCCACCGCCCGCCTGATTGGCCTTGATGCAATAGGTGCCGAGGATGACGCCATCCTCTTCCGCGACGAAGGTCTCGCGGTCCGCTCCCATCCAGTAGGCGAGCGCATCGGCTTCGGAGAGATCGTTGTCGAGCGCATAAGTCTCGCCGGCACGGATCGTCGGGCCGATGATTCTCCAGATGGCGCTTCGGTCGTCATTGTTTGCGGGTCGGATCAGCATGGCCGTTTCTATCGAAGCCCGGCACCGGAGGCAACGGGCTGAGCCCTGTCAAACCCTCTCGAGCGCGATCGCAATCCCCTGCCCGACACCGATGCACATGGTCGACAGCGAATAACGTCCGCCGGTTTCGGCAAGTTCCAGCGCCGCCGTGCCGGTGATGCGGGCGCCCGACATGCCCAAGGGATGGCCGAGCGCGATCGCGCCGCCGTTGCGGTTGACCCGCTGATCGTCATCGGCAATGCCGAGCGCGCGCAGCACCGCCAGGCCCTGGCTGGCAAACGCCTCGTTGAGTTCGATCACGTGGAACTGCTCCTGGGTCATGCCGAGCCGCGCCATCAGCTTGCGCGAGGCCGGGATCGGCCCGATGCCCATCACCCGTGGAGGAACCGCGGCGGCCGCGCCGCCGAGGATGCGGGCGATAGGGGTCAACCCATATTTCCGCGCCGCCGCTTCCGAGGCGACGATCAGCGCCGCCGCTCCGTCATTGACACCGGAGGAGTTGCCCGCCGTCACCGTGCCGCCTTCCTTCTTGAAAGGCGTGGCGAGTTTTGCCAGAGCCTCGATCGTCGTCGCGCGCGGATGCTCGTCCTTGTCGACGACGATGGGATCGCCCTTGCGCTGGGGAATGGTGACCGGAGTGATCTCCTTCGCCAGCCGTCCGCTCGCTTGGGCAGTTGCCGCCTTCGCCTGGCTGCGCAGCGCGAAGGCGTCCTGATCGGCGCGGCTGATATGATAGTCCTCGGCGACGTTCTCGCCGGTCTCCGGCATGGAATCGACGCCATACTGTTTCTTCATCAGCGGGTTGATAAAGCGCCAGCCGATCGTGGTGTCGTGGATTTCGGCCGCCCGCGAAAAGGCCGTTTCGGCCTTCGGCATGACGAAAGGCGCCCGCGACATGCTCTCGACACCGCCCGCGATCATCAGCTCCGCCTCGCCGGCGCGGATGGCGCGCGCCGCCGTGATCACCGCATCCATGCCGGAGCCGCAGAGCCGGTTGATCGTCGTGCCCGGCACCGCAATCGGCAGGCCGGCGAGCAGCGCCGACATGCGCGCGACGTTGCGGTTGTCCTCGCCCGCCTGGTTGGCGCAGCCGAAGATCACGTCGTCGACCGCTTCCCAGTCGACGCCGCCGTTGCGCGCCATTAGCGCCTTCAGCGGGATGGCGCCGAGATCGTCGGCCCGCACCTGGGAAAGCGCGCCGGCGAAGCGGCCGATCGGCGTCCGGATATAGTCGCAGATGAAAGCTTCGGTCATGGCTTTCCCTTCAGAGTTTCGGAACGACGAGATCGGCCACCGGCCCCTCGACGTGCAGTCGCGCCCCGGTCATCGCCTGCAATTCCTCCAGCGACAAGGCGGCAAGCTTCTCGCGCAGGACGAAGCGCCCATCGACAATGTCGACGACGGCATGGCTGGTATAGACGCGGGTGATGCAGGCCACACCGGTCAGCGGAAACGTGCATTTCTCCACCAGCTTCGGCTCGCCCGTCTTGGTGACATGCTCGGTGATGACGCAGACCTGTTTGGCGCCATGCACCAGGTCCATGGCACCGCCGACGGCCGGCACGCCCTTGATGCCGACCCGCCAATTGGCGAGATCGCCGTTCTCGGCGACCTGATAGGCGCCGAGGATCGCGACGTCGAGATGGCCGCCGCGCACCATGGCAAAGCTGTCGGCATGGTGGAAGAAGGCCGCACCCGGCTTCAGCGTCACCGCCTTCTTGCCGGCGTTGATCAGATCCCAATCCTCTTCACCTTCGGCGGGCGGCTCGCCAAAATTGAGAATGCCGTTTTCGGTGTGGAAGATCGCCTGACGGCCGGGCGGCTGGTAGCGGGCGACCATTTCGGGAAAGCCGATGCCGAGATTGACATAGGCGCCGTCGGCAATGTCCTGCGCCGCCCGCCAGGCGATCTGCGCATTGGAAAGTTTGATGTCGTCCCTGATATCGACGGTCATATGTAAGCCACTCCGGCTCGGATGAGCTCTTCTTCCTGCTGCGGATGCGGGACGGCGACGAGACGGTCGACGAAGATGCCGGGGGTGACGACATGCTCGGGATCGATGCCGCCGGCCGGCACGATCGAGGAGACCTGGGCAATCGTCCTGGCAGCCGCCATGCACATCAGCGGATTAAAATTGCGGCCGGCCTTGTTGTAGGTGAGGTTGCCGTGGACGTCGCCGACCTGAGCCTTGACGATGGCAAAATCGGCCTTCAGCCAGCGCTCCTGCACATAATGGCGGCCGTCGAATTCGGCGACGACCTTGCCTTCGGCGAGTTCGGTGCCGTAGCCGGTCGGGGTGTAAAAGGCCGGAATGCCGGCGCCGCCGGCGCGGATGCGCTCGGCCAGCGTTCCCTGCGGCACGAGCTCAAGCTCGATTTCCCCGGCGAGATATTTATCCGTGAAGGCGCGCGGATCGGACGAGCGCGGAAACGAGCAGATCATCTTCCTGACCATGCCGGCATCGATCATCGCAGCAATCCCGATGCGGCCGTTGCCTGCATTGTTGTTGATCACGGTGAGATTTCTAGGGCCTTTGTCGATCAGGGCATGGATCAGCTCGATTGGCGCGCCAGAACCGCCGAAACCACCGATCATGACGATCGCGCCGTCACCGATCTCGGAGACGGCCGCCGCCGTGCTCCCGATTGTCTTGTCCATGCGGGATCTCCCAGTTCTCCATCAGGCAGATATTCGTGCCGCCCTCCTCCTCAGAGATAAGGCGCAACAGGAGGCCGCCGCAAGCAAATTTGTGCGTTATTTGACATTTGTTCGTATATCGCACATAGCATTACGAGGGAGATCGACATGCGTGAAACTGATTTTGTCAGCGGCTTTGCCCGCGGCCTGAAGGTCATCGAAGCCTTCGGCGAAACGCGCCAGCGGCTTTCGATCGCCGAGGCTTCGAAATTGACGGCGCTTGATCGCGCCACGGTGCGCCGCTCGCTATTGACGCTCGCCGAGCTCGGCTATGCCGATTATGACGGCAAGTTCTTCACGCTGACCCCGAAGATCCTCAGGCTTGGCCATGCCTATCTCGCAGCGACGCCGCTTCCGGCGCTGTTGCAGCCGCATCTCGATCATCTCTCGGAACGCGCCGGCCAGAGCGCCTCGGCGTCGGTGCTCGACGGCACCGAAATCGTCTATATCGCCCGCGCCTCGCAACGCCGGGTCATGTCGATCAATCTCACCCCCGGCAGCCGCCTGCCCGCCTATTGTGCCTCGATGGGCCGGGTGCTGCTTGCGGCGCTTCCCGAGAGCGAGGCGCGCGCCGTCCTTGCCCGCAGCGAGCTGAAGCAAAACACCGCGAATACCAAGACCGATCCAGAGGAACTCATCGCCGAATTCCGCCGCGTGCGTGCTGAGGGTTACGCCCTTATCGATCAGGAGCTGGAAATCGGTCTCTGCTCCATTGCCGTGCCTGTTGAAAACGATCGCGGCGAAACGGTCGCGGCAATCAATATCGGCGCGCCGGCCGCCCTCGTCCCGGCATCCGAGATGAAGGAGCGCTATCTCAAGCTGCTAACGGAAACGCAGGCGGCCTTGCGGCCGCTGCTGCACCGCTGACGGTAGCAGTCGCTGTAGAATTGCGCACCGGCTTTACCTTGGAAAGCGTGCAGAAGGTCGACCTCGGTTCGGTCGGCCGATGAGAGTTGCGTGAGGATTGCCGCCACCGAAGCGCTCGCGACCTCCGAAGAGAGCAGCTAGCTTTCGCATCGGGCCCTTAACACGCGATAATCGTAGCGCTCACGGCTGAATGTCATCGCGATACGGCTCGGCGCGCGTGTATAGCCGTTGCTCTGTCTACGAGACGTGCGGTCATATAAGCGAAACACGTGACCGCGCCGAGAAGGACCAGGAATGCGAAAGGGACGTTCAAACCAATCGAACCGGCGAACGGCTTGAAAACACCGATCACACCTCGATGCAAGATGTAGACGGGATAGGAGATATATCCGATCCACGTCGCTAGCCTTTCTGCTTTTGCAGGCATCTCCAGAAAGAGACCGAGCGTTACGATGAGCGGCGCCAAGGCAATCGCGAAGATCAGATCGTAGTATGGCCGCAACGCGACCGGAACCGGGGCTGCGATGCAGATCAGCAAAAGGAGGCATGGCGCCATCGCCGCCCAGCCTCTCCTCCATGCAGATGCGCCGTTGAATAGACGGCAGATGACAACACCTGCGGTAAATGAAAACATCACCCTCGGCAGTCCACCTACTGCTGATGGCCACTCCCAGCCAATATTCAACATACCGTAGTTCGCACCGACCAAAACCAAGAATGCAGCTGAGACGACGGCAACTCCGCAGAGGGCACGGACAGGGAGCCGGAAAAGCCACAGTGCGAAGACTATGTTGACCAGCAATTCCCAAAACATCGACCATGCCGGGCCGTTGATCGGAAACATCCCTTGCATTGGATGCGCTTGCAGGAAATACATCGGACTAGGTAGAAAGAACGTGTTCGTCGCCGTCGACACCAGAAGATCAATGTCGCTCTGAACCCGCAGTCCCCAACTCGTCAGCAAAATGATCTGTGTGAGACCGACGAGGACGCCGATCAAATAGAGCGGATAAAGGCGTTTGATGCGGGCTTTCATGAATGACTGGAATGGCAGACCGTGCGAAAGCCGTCTCCCGTAAATGTCGGCAATGATGAACCCGCTGAGAACGAAGAAAAAGTCGACGGCCAGATAAGCTGATGGTGCGTATCTCTCCTGGAAGTGTGTGGCAACAACACATATAGCGGCAAACCCGCGCATCGCATCGAGAGTATAGTAGCGGCTGCGGCCAATGATCGAAGTGTCTGCACTGTGGATCGCCGGTGACGAGTAACCGCGCTCAAGATCAGTCATCTTGTCGATTATCCTACGCTTGCGGCTGAAGGCCGTTTGAGAATGAAATTCGAGCCGCGAACAATTCGCCGCGGTGGACCAGGAAATCACACAGGGGTCGCCACTGCGCCTCTATCGGCCTTGCGTTGCCGAGCTTGCTTGATGCTGCCGATCAAGACATCCAAACGAGCTCTGCACAGAACGAATATCAAGCTGCAGTAAGCGATGCCACCTCCCAGGACTTCTATGGCCAGACGTGGGTACGGCGACCAATGACGCAGCAGTTCGTGGAGGAGCAAAAGGACTGCCACCATCGCTGCACTAGCCACGGTAGGCCGCAGGAACTGCGCCAAATATGCCGGGATGCTCAGCTCTATATGTTGCGACACCTTCCAGCTCGTGATCGGCCAAAACAACAAAACTTCCATCATGATGGCAAAGACGATCGTCGTCACGCCATAAGGGTAGAGAACTGCGATGGTCACGAGCGTGAGGAGATTGCGTGCCAGCTGGTAGTAAAACCACCAATCCATCTCTCCCTGGCTCTTTATCAAGGATGCCTGTACGTAGCCGATCCCAGCCATCAACCCGATAACGCAGTAGAATCGCACCGGCCAAACGGCCTCGATCCAGTGCGCACCGAAAATGGTCGTGATCGCATCATCCGCAACCGCCGCGAGGCCGATGAATACGGGGTACGAAACCAGAGCACAACCAAACGTCGCCATCAGGAATGCTTCCCGGACCTTCTTCGGATCGGCCCGCAATGAAGAAAGCAGCACATGCGTCACCGACGTCAGGCCGCCGGCGATGACGTTGTTGATCATGTCAAACAGACGTTTTGAAAAGTTATAGATCCCGAGCGCAGATGGGCTCAAGAGCACGCCGATGAGCAAGTTGTCCAAGCTCATCGTCTGTAAGAAGCGGGTGCCGGATGCAAAGAAACCATAGTGAAGCAGATCGTCGAGGCTTGCTCTCTTGATGTTCAATCCCGGAAACCAACCCGCACCCCAGAATGCGGCGCCGCACGATGCTGCCGTGGCGGCGATCTGTGCAATCGCAAGCCCCCACAAGCCGAAACCTGCGAGAACCAGAACAAGGCAGATGCAAGCGGACGTAATGGTCGCGATAACTGTACGGACGGCAACCAAATGGAACGACATCTTCCTGTTCACAATCGCGTTCGGAACGACGGCCGTGAAATCGAAGAATACCTTCAATCCCATGATGTAGATGAGATAGATGACTTCCTGATGCCCGACGTAGGCCGCGATCGACGAAGCGGCTAGACATAAAGCGCCGTAAACCAAAAACGAAAAAACCAGCGAAAGCAGGAATATCGTGTCGAGATGGCTCCGCCTTATCTCGGCTCTCTGGATGATCGCCTCGCCAAATGCAGTCGGTCCAAAACTGGCTGCAAACGAGACGATGCTGAATGCCAGCGCGACAAGACCGAAGTCCCGAGGCTGGAGAACGCGGGAAGTGACCACAAAAACAGCGAAGGTGAGGACCGTCGGAATAAGGGTACTTACTGCCGACCAGAAGGCACCCTTGACGGCTGCCGTGGACCGGTTCTCA
This sequence comes from Rhizobium sp. NXC14, assembly GCF_002117485.1. NCBI lineage: Bacteria > Pseudomonadati > Pseudomonadota > Alphaproteobacteria > Hyphomicrobiales > Rhizobiaceae > Rhizobium > Rhizobium sp. NXC14. The sequence goes on along the minus strand of NZ_CP021031.1, from coordinate 183,610 downwards.
CTGACATGGCTGAAGAGAATATCGTCGTCTTGCAAAACCGACAAACTGAACTCCTACCAATAATCAGACTGTGGAAGGTTGAGGGACTAGATCGGGGGTGGGAATGCTGGGACTCAGATTCATGGGTCGGCTCGACTTGTACCAGGTTCCCCCGATCTCATAGGGCAGGCGAGACATTGCTGCGAAAATCTCGCTCGCATTCGTCGCTTTCTCGACCAGGGGGCTGTCGCCGGTCTGGCTACTGATGAAAGCGTGCAGACGGCTTCCGTCTCTCGCGACCGCGATATGCGGCTTATTGAGCAAGAGACAGAGAATATGACCGTGTAAATGGTTGGTAATTATCCGTTGCGCGCCGGACAGAATCCTCACGCCATAATCTACATAACGGGCAGCGACCTCCTCGCGATGCTGGACCATCATCGCTGAGCGGCTGAAGCCATATCGCAGCGCTGCGCTGACCACACTCGACATGCGCATGCGCGACAAACGACCTGGACCGTTGATCCAGTTTGTCAGTGGGCCGTCAACTATCGCTCGCGCCCCGGCGATATCGACATCGTCCTCAAGAGGCTGCATCACATACAGCACTCTAAGGGGATCAGCTTCGAAGGGTTTGAGCGTCTCGATACCGAATGCCGTGTCCGGGCCAGACTCGACGTCGCAATCAAAGTTTGCTCTTGCCAGCTCAAAGCTCTGGTCATCCCGCGTCATGAGAAAAAAGTTGCGATGCCGTGCAATCGTGCGCTTGGCGTAATCCTTGAGCGCCTCGTTTGCGAAGTGAATCGATTGCGGCATCTGGATGATTGTCCGATCCGGATATTTCCACATCAAACGGCAACGAATATCATCCCTGCCGGCCTGCAAATCGCCAAAATGGCTCCAGCCGCAAATGAAGATGGGAGCGTCGCCCGGCGTTGCTTTTATCTCGTCTATATTCTGAGATGCGCTACACGTAAGGACAGGCATTCGGCCCGTTACTTTTTTCAATACTTCCAGAAGACCGAGCCAACTTGCATAGTGTCCCGGATCCGTTGTTGATGGAAAGTCCATTATTATGTATGGCTGTCCAGGTTTTACAAATTTCCTTACTATCTCAAATAATTTTTGTCTTTGTCTTTGCAGAACGACTTCACCAAGATGATTCATATATTCAGCTTTATCGTGATTCTATCTCGTGACACTCACACACCTCGGATTTTGAGTCAATTCGACTTCAGCGCGACATAGAAGCGCACCAACTTTACATTACATTTTGGTAAGGTTAACTCGGCACGCTCTCGCGCGACCGTCGATCCAGTCATTGCCGCCGTAATCCCAGAGCAGATCGTCACCATCACTGCCGATGAGGGTATCGGGGTCATCGCTGCCCTGGATAAACTTCTCCCAGATCTCGAACTGTCCCATTGCAAATGCTCCTTGTGATGCAGTGCCCTAACGCAGCGGGATGCCTTCATACCGTTGATCGGGTCAGCTGAGTAATTTATTGTTTTGATGGAATATATCGACGTCACGGATGGGTGTGCGCGCACTTCGTGCACGAGGCACGCGGCAGGCGACGCCGGTCGCCGAGGTCGGTAACGAGTCGCTGCCTAGAGCGGGACGATTTTAGGTGGAACCGCAATTTGGATTGAACGAAGCCGCTTTCGCGGCATTTGGAGCGCGGGATTTGCATGTTGCGCTTTTGATTTGAAGGATTGGGCTGTTTTAGCCCAACCTTTGAACAGGAGATGACGATGACAGAGATAAGCCCGCTACGCCGGCGCATGATCGATGACATGAGTCCGCAATGTTTCGCCAGCGACGCAACGATCGTATTTGCATGCGTTGACGAAGTTCTCGCGCTATTTTCGGGCGATCGCCAGACCGTCTTGGACTGGAAGACGTGCGCGCGTTTCAGGTGCATCTGGTCTCATCGGGCCTATCATGGCCGGCCTTGAACCAGACAGTTTGTGCCTTGCGGTTCTTCTTTGGCATCACGCTTGGTCATGGCGAGATACCGGAGCGCAGCCTATGCCCGGACACCGGCCAAGCTGCCGACGATCCTCAACGGCGACGAGATCGTGCGGTTTCTGGAAGCGGTTCCGAGCCTGAGGACCCGCACCGCACTGACGACCGCTTATGCGGCGGGGCTGCGCGCCTCGGAAGCTGTCCATCTCAAGGTCCGCAACATTGATGGCGAACGCGGCATCATCCGCGTCGAGCATGGCAAGGGGGAAAGGATCGCAACGTGATGCTGTCAGCGCAGTTGCTCGCGATCCTGCGGATCTACTGGCAGCTGGCGAGACCCGAGGTCTTGCTGTTCCCGGGCCGGGACGAGACCAAGCCCATCGACGTCCAGGTTCTGTATTCTGCCTGCCGTTCGGCGTGCACTGCTGCCGGCATCGACAAAAGGGTAACGGTGCATACGCTGCGCCACAACTTTGCCACCCATCTTCTGGAGAGCGGAACTGACATCCGCATCATCCAGGTTCTGCTCGGCCAAACAAGTTGGTCGGAATGCATTGGAAAATCTAGGCATCGACTACATCGAGGTGCGGAAGCAGCTGATTGAGGCGGTAAGTGTGGGAGCGTCCCTCGGCGCATCGACCGGGCCGCGATGATCGTGGGACTCTAGCGGGCAGTATCTCAGAACGAAACGGCGGTTAGATTCGCGGCTGGCGCGCTTCGGAAGTAATCTTCAGCGCATCTGGCCGTTCGGGATTCCGGGCGGTGTACGTCCGGTTCGCGCTGTTAGCATCTTCATTCGAGATCGGCAGTCTCAATCGTTGAAAGGCCCACCCGCTCCCGGGTGGCGATGGGCTCCGCTGAAACAGAACCGAGCTAACACCAAGCGCTTGCGCGCATCCATCGCGTGAAAGAGATCAATTCGCCGGACATGACCAGCACAATTGATCGCGCTGGTGCGACGGGTACGACTAGGGCTAACGCGCGGCCAACTCTGATGAAGTCCGCGGATAGATGGTGAGCAGGTCAGAACCTGCGCTGGTCCAGTTGAGGGGCTTGGCCGTGACATCTGGCGAGATCATACGAGACGCCTCCTGCATCAAAATCTCCCGCATCCAGACGCTAGCCGGGTGACAATTGTGAAGGACAGGCCATTGAATGGCCTCGGTGAGTACAGGAAATGGCACAGGAAGCTCGACAATCTTCAGAGGTATTGTTCTTGCGAAATGCTGCGCCAGCCGTAAGGGTATCGTTCCTAAACGTTCTGTACCTGATACCACGGATGGGATCATGCTGAAGCCCTGCACGACGACCTCGATACGTCTATTCAAACCGTGCTCGGCCAACCACCATTCCTCGATGGTCGGCTTTCGCAAATTTCCGAACTTGAACGCAACGTGCCCCATTGAAATGTACTGCTCCAATGTAAGCGGTTGTGAAAGCTGTTTGTTCGTGCAGCAGCCCACGCATACGAATCTATCCTCGAACAACGCCGTGTGAGGATTCTTCGACATGAACACATCCGGCATGATTAGAAAATCGATTTCGCCGCGGCGGAGCAGCTCGTCGTAATCATCTGAGAGAGACAGGAAATCGAAGCTGACGGCGGGAGCCTCCCGCGCCACACGCTCTATCACCCTTTCAAAAAATACGAGGGTGACATAGTCGGAAACGATGATCCTGAATGTGCGATCTGATTTGGCAGGGTCAAACGGCTCCCAGGAAATGATGGAGAGCTGGATGTTCTGCAAAGCCTCGCGCACTGCGGGCGCGAGCTCTTCCGCACGCGGCGACGGAACAAGTTCGCGGCCAGCCCTCGTAAAGAGATCGTCGCGGAAATAGGTGCGCAACCGAGCAACAGCGGCGCTCATGGCCGGCTGGCTTAAATTGATGCTGCGCGCCGCCGCCGTGAGGTTACGCTCGGTCATCAAAGCGTCGAGAACGACGAGGAGATTTAGGTCAAGGCCCTTGAACCGCATTTTCTTCTCTCTTCATAGCGTGAATGTGCCCCCCAAGATCGGGATCCATTAGTCATACAATTTGGCATTTTACAGTCCGGATCTTGATTTTTGGCATTTTTTATTCGCAATTCGGACATTTAATACGAATTTATATATGGTGCCGTCATGTTATGGGCGTGCTCTACACGGAAAGCGCGCGATTTCTCCAACTTGCGCCCATATCGATCATCCGCCGGCGCCCGGGCTCACATCGCCCAGGAAATCTTATTGCCGCCGTCTTGACGAGATCTTCTCGCAGCCTCCCTATTGGGACGAAGCGGGCTCAGACTTGGGTGGTTGACCTCTGCGCCATAATCCGGCTCAACAGTATATTGCCGACTTGGTCAAAAACCGGAGTCTGATCGGGTACCCAGTTTTCCTGTACCAAGAGCACTTCATATCGATCTCTTTTATTCTCCTCGATCCTCATATTCACTATGTGCGCCGTCCCCAAGAAGCAGTGGGGTGCGGCGATCAATACGCACTTGCAGGCTTTCCAGCGCTCCTGCAAGAATGAGACCCTTCGGCGCCATTCGGTCAACCGGAGCAAAAACAGGATCAAGCACTGGCCGACAGCATTGGAAACGTCGCGCCGCTTCCACCATCGTTATGGATGGAGAACGATAAGGCTGACGACCATCGCCTCCTAAGAGAGCTATCTTCCCGGCGAGAGGCGTTGCGTGCCCGTCGAAGATCGTAAAGGCGGTAAACCCAGCTCTTAAAGCCTCTTCCTCAACAAATAGCGAGTGCATTTCGTCGAAGCGAATCACCTGAACCACGTCGCTGCCAATTAAGTCGGCGATCGACGAAATGCTGTTTTGATCACGAAGCTCGGCGTCACGAAAAATGGCGGTTTCAGGGTCCAATAAATAAACGAAACTTCTCATTTCTTAGCCTTCTAAATTCTCGACAAAAGCTCGTCCGCAGTCGCTCGGGCGGGGAGCGTAGCGACTTGAGTACCAACCGGAAATACAGCCAACGCGCGGCAATATGCAGATTCCACGGTGGCATGTAAATAGTTTCTGCGCCAATTCGGTTCCGAATCCTCAATCACTGATACTCGCCATGGGGCCATGGTCTCAGTTATATCGTTGACGTAAAAGGCTTTTCCATTTCTTTCACATGCAATTGGAGCTGAATGGATTGCCGTTTCTGCGCCAAGAACGTACATGCTTCTTTAAAACGCCTGAGGGTTCAGGCGTTAGCCAAGGATGTCGGAGCGGAGCCCGTTCACGCGACTCCATGCAACGAGGCGCCATGATTGGGGCATAAAGGCCAACGAGGAAGATAATGGATGCAAAGCACATTGTTCCCCAAGGTAGCTTCCTCATTGCGGACTATAAAGCCGCGGCCGTGATCGTAGCTGCCGTCATTCCGCTCGCATTCCAGAACGTCGCCGCAGCAGACCAGAAGGTGCTTCTATCCTATGAGGCGACGCCATCTGCAGGTTTCCCTCTGCCGCGGCTTACCCGGGCCAGCCATGATGATCGGGTGGTCTTTTCAGCGAAGGTGCTGAAGGAGTCGTGCCAAGAATTATATCGGTCAACGGTATCGACCCTATGACGTTGGAAACGGAAGTGACGCCCGCCGGATATCTCCTCAAAACGAACGCGTCGCTTCAGACCGAAGGAGAGTTAGATGATGTCACTACCGATCGGCTAGCGGGCTCTACATCTTTCGCCAATACAGTCTAGCGTTCTTGTCTCCCGTCTTGATGACAGGCAAGGCAAGACCGGCTTTGTCGTCGTTCGATTTCCGAAGGACAGTCTTAACGCAGCGGTCGCGCAAAGGTTTTTCGAGAGGGCCGATGCGACGAAAATGGGGTTGGGAGCCGGCTATACGGCATTCGGAGACGAGCAAATCTTCCTCAATGTGACCAATTCCCAAGGGGAACCTTACAGCGGTCTCGACAACGCTGCCTTCCTTGACGGCTTGAAGCGAACGGCTGCTGCGCTCCAAAACCAGAAGTCTCCGCTTCCGGTACGGCAGTCGCACGATTTATCGGCAATAATTGGGAGAGGTCCGAACAAGGCGAAGACTATATCAGCTTGCTCGGCGGGGCTGATTCCGGATTGGTGAAGAAGCTGAAAGAAATAAGCGCGGACTATGCAGCTCTTGTCGCAGAGACTGCTGAAAGCAACGGCTGGAACCGAGACGAATGAGACTCTCGTATTGCGTCAATGTCAATCGGCCTCCAAAATTGGCTCTGACGCAGATTTGGTGCAATTCTCTCATGTTGCACCGATCAGCCGAGCTTGAAGAAGATCAAGCTTTCCCCGTCCGTACATTTGGCGTTTCACCAGCTTGAGCTTGGTGATCTGCCCTTCGGTTTGCCCATTAGACCATGGTGAGACGATCGCCATCCGAACCGCCTTAATGTCTTTTTCTGCGCCGTTGCCAAAGGATGAAACCAGACTGTCGCGGGCGCGGTCGATCCAAGACGTGAGTTGGTTTTCCGCTTTGCGCCGAACCATCACATGGAAGTCGGTAATGATATCGCGAGTCGCAATGAGCAACGGGACGCCGCTTTCGATGGCCGCGATGGTGACGGATTCGGATTTCGTCAGGTTTTCTCTGTTGGTTGTTAAGAGGCGAGCGATCGTCCTGGCGGAGGGGTGCGGGTCAACGATTCCGCATCCGCCTTGTCGGCCCGCTTCCGCCGCGTGGCCCATTCACTCACGACCCGGCGCGAACCGCGAAAACCCTTTGCTCTCAAACGCCGCCATAGCTCAGTGCCGTTCCGCTTGCCGGCAGCCCATTGCGCGTCGAGCCATTCAAGATAGCTCTCCAACGAGCTTTCTCTGGACCGAAAGACATCGTTTCGTTGCCCTCTGAGCACCTGGCGGACCAAGCCGCGGCTATGACCAGTGCGGCGCACGATTTCCTTGATCGTCATGCCGTCCTTTGTCAGCGCCATGACGGCCGCGTTGGTCTGTTCCCGTCGGAGATAGCCTTCGTATTGAAGGCGTTCGGCCGCAGTCGTCAGCTTCGGATCGACGCGCGTTGTGCCAAGCGTCTTGCGGATCTGCCGCATCAATTTGCGGACCGCGTCCAGGAATGCACGGCTGGCACTCTCCATCAAATGCAATGCCAACCACCGAGGGCGGGGTCGACGTTGGCAGTCCTTGCCTGCTGATGACGCGCAGCAAGGTGTCGTTGCTGACGGGAAGCATCAGCCGCTGGGCAAAACGCGCCGCCGGGCGTCCTCCGAGCGCAAGCGCCAAATGGTGGACGACATGCTCAAGACGTCCAGTTCGTCTGGCATAGGGCGGCAGCACATCGCCGAACCGCTCAGCATATATCTGCCTCCCGCAGAGCACTGCATCACAAGCGAACCTTCGTGTCTGCACGAGCAGCCTGACGCGTTTCCCGGACAGGGGAAGGTCCGCGACCTGGCGGCAATAGCGACTTCGAACCGTTTGCGATATCCGTCCGCATTCCGGACAGCCGCGGTATTGCCGGCACGGGAAAGCAAGATGCAAGTTTCATTGTCAATGTGGGTGATGCGCTCGCGATGAAGCGTGCCGGTACCAAATCAGAGGGGCGAAACTTTGTGCTCGTCATGCTGATTCCTTTGTGGAAACCCGCAAGGCAGCATCGTTACAACTGCATCAAAACCGAGTCAGAGCCAAATTTGCAGGCCGAAAGACAAATGGACGAGACGTTGCCTATCCAGGCCGGCTTGCGCCAAACCTGCGAGGCATTGGAACGTGGGCCTGCGCACGTGGCCAGCCGCAGCGCCGGCCGGTTGTTCGACCAGAATAGCCCCCGTATATGACCCGTGGATTACGATCTTGATGTCGACGGGGCGCGAAATGCAGGCTCTACTTCGGCGACCCCGACCAGTGATGCGCCGCCAGACCCCGATAGTCGCTGCGTTCATTCATGAGATGCGCGACACCGTTCAAACCGTTCCAGCATTTTTCTTAACTGCGCATTTTGCAGCTTCAGCTTTCTGGCTAACTGACCCCTGAGGAACCTTATCTCTTCATCGAGGCTTAGCTCGTCTGCAGTGAGGATAACCTGGGAAAAGCTCTCACTCGCCACCGCGTAATTGAAGCGAATTCTTCGCTTGCGCGATGTGACGTCGAGACTTCCATTGATCTTCGTAGCGGAGTGTGCATCGGTGACGTTAGAACCAGTGTCGCCGGAAAGAGAGGATTTAGCAATCTCCATGATCTTGGCGGCTCCGCGTTCGATCTTATCGCGGCCACGGTTTTCGGCTTCATGCACAGGCTCTGCAGAAACTGCAGCGGCTTGACCGTTAGGCGATAGCTCCTCGCTTACCGGTAGATCGGCGCCATTCACTCTCGCCTCGGCAGGCGTCTCGATCGGACCGGAAATAGCCAACGTGTCCGGCGTAAGCTTCAGATCCGAGCCGTTTTCTCGCTTTTGTTCGCGACCCGGTGAGATCAGCCGGGCAAGAAATTTCCAGGGAGACGCCATCTATCCGACCTCGCGTTGTTTTATCCCGCAAGCAGCTAGTAAGTTTTAGTTCCGGCAGCAGAATTAACCGTTGCCAAAATTATATCCCGACAGGCGTGGAAATGCGGCCGGCGATGACCGGCGGCTTATATCAATCGAGCTTCAGCCGTTTGCGCAGATCGGCATTTTCAGCGCGAAGTTTTTCAGCCAGAAGCTTGCGCAGCCGCTGATTTTCCCCTTCCAACTGCAAAAGGTCTGCCATCTCGTCGATCACGGTAATCGGTGCGACCGGCGCTGCCTGGATAGACTTCGAAGCACGGCGCACAGGTGCGCGTTTGGCGCTCGCCGTAGCTTCGATCACCTTTGCCTTGCGCCCTCTCCTCTTCACACCACCGGGCCGGGCCTGTGCAGCTGCTGGCTCTGCCGTAGCGTCGGCTGACGCGTTCTCGAGCACCGCCGCTGTCTTGGCGCGCGGTTTGCGCTGTTTCTTCGGCGCATTTGGCGTTTCAACAACGGTCGGCACATCGGCACTGGTTGCTGTATCAGTCTCGTCGGCCATGCTCATCTCCTGTGTATCTGATGCAGTTCTCGACGCCTCGAGAGGCGGTGTTAACAACGACTGGGCTTGATCTTGTTCCGGAAAAGAAACTTCGCTGTCAGTTTTGCCACTCCGAGAGCTATCCGGCAGAAATAGCATCGCCTCTTCCTCTAGGTCGCGAGCGACGGACTTTAGATCCACGTTTCCCCAGATCGAGTTCGACCTGGAATCGGGTTTTCGCCTGCCGTTTTTGTACTCAACGGCAAAACTGCGTTGCATTTTTTTCAATATAAGAGGCCTTGGATCCACGGAATGATTTGATGCTAAGTCGGGAAATCACGAATAGCGACTACCTGACTACCCGTCTATAGCCGTCCACCGGCCTTCTGCTGGTTTTTTTCGGCTCCAAGCTAAAGTATCGCTCCTGCAGCGGCAAAGCGCGTGAACAATGGGGATCGGGTCGTCGCCGGCCAGAAGGACAACTCGGCAACTTGGTGTCTTGATTCGTTCAGTCCAGCGGGAAAATTAGTGAGACTTAACTTCGAATGATTCAGACCGGTGATGAGCAATCACACCGCACTGAAGACGCTTTGGCATCTTACCGGCAATGGAGGCTTGATGACGAACCGCGGCCACGGCGAGCGACATCGCCCGCGTCGAGGAAACAACCAACAGCGCCAGGAGTCTGACCAGGGGCGGATCAGAGCGACAAGGGCAATGTCGAGGCGCGATTCCATTCGTATCTCCACAGAACCCGATCTAAAAATCAGAGGGCGCCGTGCCGCGGGGGCAGGATACCGTTCAGATAGAAGTTTCCGATATGGTGGTATTTCCAGCGCACCGGATCATGCAGCGAATGCGTCCGGGCATTGCGCCAGAAGCGGTCGAGCCCATAGCTTTCGAGCGTCGAACGCGCCCCACCGAACTCGATAAGCTTGGTGGCGGCAAGCTGCGCCACTTCCGTCGCGAGCGCCTTGACCTCCGCGACAGCGATCGATGCCTCGGCTACGTTCACCGCCGTCGGTTCTGTGGTGGCGCGGTCGACAATCCGGCCGGCCCTTGCGAGCAGCGCATCGGCCGCATGCACTCTGATCGCCACGTCGCCGACGCCGTGTATGGTGTGCGGATCCTCATAACCGTGCTCGATCGCAAGTTCGAAAAATGGCCGCGCATGGGCTCGAACATAGGAAATCGTTTCGGCGAGCGCCCCGCGCGCGATGCCGACCTGCACGGCGGCATGGATGATCTGCGCGAAAGGACCCATCGGCGTCGGCTGTTCGAAGCTTCCATCATGGTCGACGATCTGGAACGGCGTCACTTCGACGTCGTCGAAGGTTACGGTGCCGCTGCCCGTCGAACGCTGCCCGAAGGACGACCAGTCGTCGACGAAGTCGAGCCCCGGAGTCGCCCGGTCGATGAAGATCAGATGGACGCGGCCGTTCGGTCCCTTTGCCACGGCGACGACGATGTGGGCGAAGAGGGAGCCGGTCGCGTAAAACTTCTGCCCGTTCAGGTAGAGCTTTCCGTTGCGATCGGCGAAATGCGTCTTGAAGTCGACCGGCGTCTTCGTGCCGATCTCGGTGAAGGCGTTGCCAAGACGGTCACCTTCCAGCGCGCGCCGGAAGTAGTGCTGCTTCTGCTCCTCGCTGCCGTTCAGTCGCAACGCCTCCAGCATGTAGAAATGGTTCTGCGGGATCTGCCCGATCGAGGAATCCGCAGCCGAGATGATGGCGGTGACCTCGGCCAGCGTCACCGCCGAGACGCCGGCGCCGCCATAGGCTTTCGGGATGCCGATCGCCCAGAGACCGCTCTGCGAGAAGCGGTCGATCTCGGCGAGCGGAAGGCGTCGTTCGCGGTCCCGCTGGGCGGCACCGACCGCGAATTCAAGCGCAAGGTCCCTGGCGATCCTGATGGCCTCCGCATCATCGCGGATGACATGGGCCAGGCTCCGACGCGGGGCGATGTGCGGCGCAGGACGGCCGGCGGTGAGCGCGGCCTCCCGGTGCAGCTTGCGATCATTCGTGCTCATCTTGGGCTCAGTTCCAGGCGTGGCGCGGCGGATGGACGCCGTTCAGATAATAATTGCCGACGTGGTAGAACTTCCAGCGCACCGGATCATGCAGCGTATGGACGCGGGCATTGCGCCAGTGGCGGTCGAGTCCATGCTCGGCGAGGGTCGAGCGCGCTCCCGCAAGTTCGAACAGTTTGTTCGTCGACAGGATCGCAATCTCCGTCGTCAGAACCTTGGATTCGCCTGTCTTGATCGTCGCCTCCGAGACCGTCTCCAGCGTCGGATTGGCGCGCGCCGCGTCGATCGCGTGGCCGGCGATCTCGAGCAGCGCTTCGGCCGCATGCAGCTTGATCTTCAGGTCGCCGATCTGGGCGATGGTGAAGAGGTCTTCGCCGGCCGTCGCCTTGCCGCTGTCGATCCAGGGGCGGCTATATTTGCTGACGAACTCGATCGTATCGTCGATCGTGCCCCGGGCGATGCCGACATCGATCGCCGACTGGATGATCTGCGAGACGGGGCCGCCCACCGTCGGATGGTCGAAAGAGGTGACCTTCAGCGCCCGCGCCTTCGGCACGCGCACATTTTCGATCTTGACCGAACCCGAGGCGGTGGTGCGCTGACCGAAGCTCGACCAGTTGTTGGTGACGGTGAGACCGGTGGCATCGCGGTCGGCAAAGACGAGATAGCCCTGGCCGGTCTCGTCGACACCGACGATCGGCACGATATGGGCAAGCAGCGCGCCGGTCGTGTAGAATTTCTCGCCGTCGACGATCACCTCGTCGCCGTCATGAACGACCTTGGTCTCGAAATCGGCGACCGTCTTGCTCTTCAGTTCGGAGAAGGCATTGCCGTATCGGATCCCTTCGAGCGCCCAGCCGAAGAACAGCTTCTTCTGCTCTGGCGTGCCGTCGAGATCGACGGTCGCGACGATCGCCAGATGGTTCTGGGTGATCTGCGCGATGGCCGGATCGGCTGCAGCGATGATGGCGATCACCTTGGCGAGCGTGGCATAGGAGACTTCCGGACCACCATAGGCTTTCGGCACGTTGATGCTCCAGAGACCGCTCTGCGAATAGGCGTCGAGCTCGGCGATCGGCAGCAGTCCCTCACGGTCACGCAATGCTGCCCCGACCTTGAAGCTCGCGGCCAGAGTCTCGGCGATCTGGATGGCCTCGACGTCGCTCCCGATCACATGCGCCGGCTTGACCGGGCGCGGACGGGGCGTGAAGGGATCGGTGGAATTGACGCGCGGGTGGACGCTGTAATCGATCGTGGTGTCGGTGATGCTTCCCATGGGAAAACCTCGTCGGGTTGGATTGGAATGTCAACTGGCATTGGCAAGCCTGATCGCCTGGTTGCGTTTGAAGGCTTCGATGTCGCGGTAACGGTCGGCCGGATGCGCCTTGGGCAGATAAGGCCCCTCTACTCACATTCGGGGTTAGTCCCGCAGCTCCCGATGCGAGCTATAGATCCGGTTCATCATGCAATCTGATGAATCCGAGCTCAACGGCTTTCAAGGCAGCAGTCATTCTGCTGCTGCAGTTTAACTTTCGCATGGCATTTCTAAGATGACAATTTACCGTGTGCTCCGATATGCTCAATGCCTTCCCGATCGCCCGCGATGATTTACCTTTCGCGGTCCAGGCGAGGCATGCTTTTTCGCGTTTTGAGATGGCTGGATACTCGCAGTTCATGGCCTTGTTTTGCATCGTGCAGTTCCAGGTTGTGTTTTGAGCAGACGAGAGGTTCGAACAACGCGCTTGTCACCGTGATCGGTCTCAAAGCGACCCTCAAGAACCGTGCCAGATCGTCTACTGTGGCGCTAACTCCGGGAAAACCTCAGTATTGCGGCCGGCAAAGTGACAATAGAAATCGGTTCCGATGGCGGCATGAGCTCTGAAACCTACCGACGCGACTGACGGGTGAAGAACCGTGCCTGAGCAAAGTACTCCGGTAGACACAGAGGCGTCTGCGCTAGCCGACGGGCTGACGGCAGATGGCGTCCCTGCGCGCGCCCTGGGGAGGCCAAGGATTTGGACCGGACCGTATCATTCCAATCCTTGTGCCTGCCCAAGGCACTCTTAAGCGATGAGGCAGCTCCCGTGAGCCGCCTGGGGGTGTTGGCCCGACGTTCAGGCTTTCCTGTAGGTTCCCTGCTTGAAATCCACTCGAGCCACTGGCGTGTAGCGGCCGAAACACTGGATGTCGATGTTTGCTTTGGCGGCCCTGAATGATCAGGTTTTGGAGGCATCGTAAACTTAACGGATGAAAGGCCAGCGAAAGACGCCATCCGCAGATATCTCTCATGATCGGGCAATTTTGGCCCACAGGCTCATCGCCGCCGTGCGCAGTTCGCGTTGGTGGCCGAGGAGATGTCGTGGCGCGGGATTTGAAATCGGTTGGCGATCGGATCATGATGGAGACGAAGCGTTGTAGATGTGGCTGTGACTTGAAGCGCTTCATGATCCGCTCTCGCCGCCGGACTGGTTGGTGTGAATTCTCCGCCCGATTATTCATCCCTTTGTGGGAGCGATGCTCTACCCGCATGATCTCTCGCTTTGCCGCGCCGTAGGACTGCAGCTTGTCGGTGATCATCGCACGCGGCGACCGTCCCTGACCCATCAGGCGATTGGCAGCCTTTGCATTTCGGCGGCTTTGTACGAGAACCTCCAAGACGAAACCGTCGTGATCAACTGCGCGCCAGCCAATGCTTCTTGCCGCGGATTGAAACAACGGCTTCATCGAGATGCCACTTGTCCCCAAGCCGACCGGATGATCGACGATCCTACGGGCAGCCAGCAAGTCCTCGACCACTTGCAGGCTCAGAGGGAAACGGAAATAGAGCCACACGGCGTGGGCAATAACTTCAGCGGGAAAGCGATGTCGGCGATAGAGTGGATCACGGTCTGTCATGAGCCTTCATCGCACATCCAATTCCACATTCCGTTAAGTTGACGATGCCGCTTGTTTCCGCCCCATGACATCGTCGGCCAGGCCGGTCAAGCGGCCCGTGAAGGTGGAAAATCTTCCGTGCCAGTCCGCGAGCGGACCTGAGAAGATCCCGCACCTACCGCGCAACGCCAGTTGACAGTCCGCCCGCCGCCGTGGGGCGGGCTTTTCGCCCTCCCCTCTGTCCGGGGAGGCTTCGCCCGAAAGGGCTTTCCCTTCGGGAAACACGCACTTAGGAGACAGTACATGACCGAACTCCCAAACTTCATCCGCCTCAACGAGGACGGCACCTATCTCGATGGCGTCGTGCTGGCGTCTGTGCTAATTAAAACCACGTTCTTCCACAGGTGCAATCTTGCTTCTGTCAAATAAAACCACCTCGTACGAGCTTCCATATTCCGTCTTCACTCCATCCAAGCCGTATCTCTGCGCCAAGGTAGCCCATGCGCTTAGTTCGTCAGGTTCCACTTGAGTACCCTGCTCATCCATGACCGCTAATTTAAGGGGCTTTTGCGCCTCGACAACAAAGTACTTTCCAGAACTACCTGCATAGCCGCGTGCCGCGTTTACATCGTTTTCTGAGGTCATCCAAATTGCTTCGCCCGTGTGCCCGCTTTGCCCTGAACCGCCCCACACCCCATCCCTATTAGCGTGGTTAAACTTTGTACCCGCTGGAAGTTCTTCCATCTTCTTCCTCTCCCAACCAACTGAGGCTGCAAGTTCTTCTAACTCCTTGCTCTCACCAACGAAGGCTGCCTGATGTAAGTGGTGAACGGTTTGCCAGGCTGTCGCGGATTTTACCGGGCTCGTGACCTCGTCGCCGACTGCTCTTAAAGCTCGGCGCGGTGGAATCTCGCGGCGACTCTCCCGGTACCACCCTCTGATTATTCGCATGCATTCGTTAGATATTTCGCCGCGATAATAGGCACATGTTTGGTATTCTCCCCATTCTTCGCGCGGTTCAAGTTCTGTATCCGCGCACTCAATCTTCCCATTCTTATAAGCAAGACATGCACCCTTGTCCTCAGCCGAAACCTGACTATTCGGTACGAGGACGATCACGGTCGCAGCAAGGATCATCCCCTTGCAGAAATACGGGGGATGCACTCGATGAAGCGGGATGGCCGCGGTGGCGGTCTCTTTCGGTGAGGATCTCACGTAAGGATTTCCTTGTGCTCGTTTGTGAATTGTCCGCCATCGCATCGGCTTCGCGATGCGACTTGCAACTTCTAAGTGCGGAGGAGAAGATGCTGGGGAAGGCTTGAAAAGTTTCGACATCCGCTAACACTTTGCGCTGGCTGCACGCGTGGGTGATGACGCAGGTAGCCCGTCCATGATTGTGGTGAAATAGAAAATATCGGGCCCGCTATCGACGCGAGCAACGGCCGCGTGTGGATCTCCGATCGCCGTTGGCACCATGCCGGGAGATTTGATAGATTCAGGTCTCTCACCAACATCGAGGCAACGTGATCTGGAATGGAAAAGCTCTTCACTGTACCTTCTCTCCCTTCTGCACATGTCTCGAGGCCTGAAGTCTGCCACGTACATTGGGCAAATCTCATGCCAATCGAAGGATAGAGCGGCGAAGATCGAGTTTACAGACTGGGAGCTCGAGAATGAATGACAATCAAGATTTGGCCGAAGGGCTTCCCATTCTTATTGTTCAGCCACGGTCGAGACGCAGCTTCCTCCAGGTACCATTATGATTTCGGGGATAGCTGGCGGATACAGTTGCGGCCGAGGAGTTCTCGAGGCTCGCTGCTATGCCAAAACACGCGAGCTGCATCGCTGACGCGAGGTCGCGACCGCGGCTTCGCCCGGCGCTTCGAATCTTAAGGTCGAATTCAACGCGCCAGCGCCAGGAAGTCCTGGAGTGGCCGACATCGACGAACCGCGGCCTAGCACCTTGGCAAGATTGCCGCTATTGCCAATGGCAACCGTGAGCTTGCCCGAGACTTTCGCTTCGTCCCTCTATAGCCGCGATGTGACTCGCCAAGCCTGCGGAGCCGCATTGGATCGCATTGCGGTATGCGCATCGAGATGCCCTTTGCCCGACAATGCAGGAATCCTACATTGCGGTTTCGACCCCGCGACGTTCTTCTATCGAGAGTTTCTCATCTGGCACGGCGATTGCTGGTGTATGGATCAAACACGTGAACCACTACAGCGCTGTCAGGTGATAGACTTAGGTTCTGATTCTTGCGACTCCGATCCAGAAGCGTTTCACTTCGAAATCAGTCTGTTGCGCACGAGATTTTCTCCTCGATAGAGCCAAAGACAGGGGCGCCTTCAATTCAACCTCAAACGGTAATGGCTATTTCCGGACGGCCGGGACTACCCGGCGGTTGTGCGACAGGGTTGTGGCATCCTAAAACTGCTGCTGCACACCGGGATTAGACGTGTAAATCAAAGGAAACGGTAATGGACAAATTTGAAGGCAGGCAACGCGCCCTGTTGACGACAGCAGCTTTGACGTCCGCGCTGATCAGTGTGCCTGGAGCAGGCACGCAGCCGCTGACGAACGGTCCGGCCCCTGAGGATCCGCCGCTGGCGGTGACGGACTTCGAGCGGGCGCTCACCATCAACGACCGCTATCGCCGGCTCGCTGTTAATCTCCCCGAAGTGCCTTTCTGGGTAACCGAGGAGACCTTCGCCTACCGCAGGAGCAGTCACGGCGAACACGAGTTCTTGCTGGTCAACGCCGCCACAGGCGAGAAGCGGTCTGCTTTCGATCAGGTCCGCCTAGCGGCTGCGCTGAACAAGGTGAGCCACAGGAGCCATAAGCCCGAAAACCTTCCGTTCGACCGCTTCAAACTGACCGACAGTGGTAGCAGGCTCATCTTCCGCAGCGGGAATGAGCTATGGAGCTGCTGACGTGCCTGACCTGCCACTGAACTTTCATCCAGCGGCGATTAGAGCCTCGGCGGTTTTGAACCGCCCCAGGATTCTGGACCAGCGGAGGCTGGAGTTTTCCGGCTTCACTCAGGGAGGCGGGCTGGTTGCGCCTCCGGAATTCATCAGCGAGATCGGCACCTTGTTACCGATCGCACCATGTGGCCGAACCTCATTGTAGTCTCTACGCCAATCCTCCATCTTTTCGCGGGCATCCGCAAGGGTCAGGAACCAGTGTTGGTTCAGGCATTCCGCCCGGAAGCGGCCGTTAAACGCCTCGATGAAGGCGTTGTCAGTCGGCTTGCCAGGGCGTGAGAAGTCCAAGGTCACGCCTTTGGCATAGGCCCAGAGGTCGAGATCGCGTGACACGAACTCCGTCCCCTGGTCGACACGGATCGTCTTCGGATAGCCGACCTGCCGGCATACCCGTTCCAATGTTTCCACGACATCTTCTCCCCGATAGCTATGCCGCGGATCAAGCACCGGCACATAGCGCGAGAAGGTGTCGACCACCGTCAGCACTCGTAATTTCTTGCCGGTCGCGAGTTGGTCGTGAACGAAGTCCATCGCCCAGACATCGTTGGGTTCAACGGCCTTTTGCCGGTCCTCCCGTAGCTTGGCTTTGACTCGGCGCTTCGGCGTTTTATTTCGTAGTTGAAGGCCTAAGCCCCTGTAAATCCGATAAGTTCGTTTGATATTGGTGCCCCAACCTTCGCGTTCCAGGAGTACATGAACACGACGGTAGCCGTAACGGACACGGGTCTCGCAAATCTCACGAATACGACGTTCCAGGCCGGCCTGATCGGCACGGCGAGAGGTGTAGTGGTAGGTCGACCGATCGAAGTTCAGTGCCCTACAAGCTTGCCGGATCGAGATCGCCCAATCGCGGCACATGCCCTTAACCACCTCCCGCTTGCGAGCAGGCCTTAAAGCTTTCGGCGGATGACATCCTGCAGCATCTCGCGGTCCAACGTTAGGTCCGCGACGATCTTCTTCAGCCGAGCGTTCTCGTCTTCGAGCTGTTTCAGCTTCTTCATCTCCGGCGGCAACATGCCAGCGTACTTTTTCTTCCAATTGAAATAGGTCGCCTGGCTGATGCCCGCCTTTCGGCAAATCTCCGCCACCGGCACACCTTCATCACCCTGCTTCAGAATGAACGCCTTCTGCGCGTCCGAAAACTGCGATGCCTTCATCGTCTTCCGTTCCTTTCCCAGCCAGGAAAATGCACCGGAAAACTCTAACCAAAACTGGTCCAGTTTGAAGGGTTCAGATCACCCACGATGGCACCATGCATGTCGAGCAGGGGCTTGTTCAGCCCGACCACTTGGCCGCGCTCCGCGCCTTGCGCATGAAAGATGGGCGGTTTACAATCTGAATGTCCGAATGTTCAAACATCCGCCACATGCCCTCGCCCTATCCCTGCTGAACCGCGATCGAAGGATTAGTTCAACTAAAAGCGCGGTGATGGGCATGCCTTTATCGCTGAACGACGAGGGCCTGCTTGACTCTTGAAATCAGAATGCGGGAGCCGTCCGCGGTGAAGTGCCCATAGTCGAATTGGACCGGGTCTCCGCTTTTTGTCCACACCACACAATCTGGGTTGCACATCGTCTTATAGGTAGAGATGTATGTTGCCCCGCTTCCGGCCAACGCGTCTTGAATGTCCAGACCGATGTGTTGTCGAGGCACCAGATGATCGGCGGCTTTAAATGGTTGCTTGTCGTAGAGACTGTGTGCGAGCAACCGCGGCAGGGATGATTTATACTCTGCCACTGGTCCGAAGACGACGATCTTTTTTGCAAACGGTGATAGGTAATCCACCGTCTTCCTGATGAGTTTCACGTCATCTTTTGTCCAGCGTCCAGCCAACACGAGAACATCGACTTTATGACTCGGCAAGAAATCCTTGAACATGTAGTTCATGAGTTCGATGCAGCGTTCTTCGCCTTCGGCGTCGAGAGTGGGACGACATCCTGATGCGTTCGCTTGAATGACATTGGCGCCCGAAAGCGCTCGTAGCCCGGGATATAGATGAGCGGCGTGACTATCACCGACAAGCGCTATGTTTTGCTGATTGTTTGATAGAGCCAGGCAGGCATCACGATCGTATTTTTCGATGCCGTCGTTTGACGTGAGGAAGCATTGTCCACTGCGAAAGGCCTTGGAAGGGTCGTAGTCAGCAAATTCCGCCACCCGTTCAACGGCCGTGTTGTCCTCGTTCATTTGATCGGCAGCGAGTTGCCCGACAAATGCCAGCATTGCTACCGATGCGATTGAAGCAGCCCCGGCGGCTACGGACACGGCAGGTCGGTATCTCATTGTTCGGAACGGCGTTTCGACAAATCGCCACGAAACATATCCGACGACGAGACTCAAAGCGATCGGCACCAATTGCCAGCCATGCTCCCATGCCCCGTACTGGTTCGAAAACACCCAAATCGGCCAATGCCACAGATAGAGGGAGTATGAGATCAGGCCTATGGCAGTGGCGGCCCTCAACGAGAGTAGCTTGCCAACAAGTGTGCCTGGGCCGGTCCAGATGATCAGCGCCGTGCCTGCGGTCGCGGGCAACGCCGTCAATCCGGGAAACTCGGACGTCTTCGACAGCAGCAATGCGCTGAAGCCGATGAGCAAAGCGCCAATTGCCGAAAGCACATCGTTGATCCGCGCATCAGCGAATTTCGGCAGTGCCGGTCCTGCGATGAGAGCGCCCACGAGCAGTTCCCAGGCGCGATACTGTACAAAATAAAAGGCTGCGGAGCGGTTGATTGGAACAGTGATAATGGAAGCAATGATACTGACCGCAAAAAGCCCGGCTATGGCCATCCCGGTTGCCCTGCGCCCATATCGGCCTGCCAGCATGACGATCAGGGGAAAAAAGATGTAGAACTGCTCTTCGACCGACAACGACCATGTGTGCAGGACTGGATTGAATTCCGAGGAATCATCGAAATATCCAGTTGTAAAATAGAAGTAAGCATTTGAGGCACAAAGTGCGGAGGAAGTGACAGACTTAAAGACCCGCAAGCTTTCGTAAGGCAGCATCGTAAAATAAGAAGCCGCCATCACAACGGCATACATGACCACGACAGCGGGAAGAATTCGTTTTGCGCGGCGACTATAAAAGTTTCCAATCGAGAATCGGCCATCCCCAACGTCAGCAAGAATGATTTTGGTAATCAGGTATCCTGAGATCACGAAAAAAATGTCCACCCCGATAAATCCACCGGGGAGAATGCGGTCAAATCCACAGTGATAAAGAATCACAAAAATTACTGCTACGGCACGCAGGCCGTCGATATCTTGACGATGCGTAATCATTTGGGCTCGATATTTGCCTCCCAGGATTTCGTACGTAGACCGGTTAATATGCAACCAGCATCAGGGTGAAATGAAAACTACTCGCCTTAGACGGGCTTCTAACCACAGCGCGAGACGACCTGAAGAGCAGCGGAGGGGCCGCACGCTTCATCGGGTGTTTTAGGGTTATTGCTTATTTCGTCTATGAAGCCGGTGAAAAGGAGAGCGATGTCCATCCGTTTCTCATTTCGACGGTGATTCAACTAAGGGGCACATTTTACAGCTGCCTTTCAACGGTTCCGCCGGCAATAGACGCTTTGCACGTCGGTAAATAAAATTCAGAGAACCTGAACTGTGATTGCTCAAGCTGCGTGCTAACTAACTTGGTGATGAGAAAGCCAGAAATTACGAAAAAAATGTCGACGCCTACGTAGCCAGCTGTAAGCGGCCCAATACGTGCGTGATAGACGACGACCAGTAAAACAGCCAAGCCACGCAACGCCTGGATGTCATTTCGAAAATCTCGGTGCATTCGGGGACCCTATTTAATTTTTGTCGATTCGTACGACCGATCACTCAGCGTTGGGGAGGCTTTTTCAGTCAGGCTCTTCTAAGCGACTGAGTTTCATGGCTATTGGCGCACAAAACTTATTCGTCTGCTGTCCGATGTAGCCCTCGTTCCAAGAGCACATTCGCGACGCTACGGCTCCGATTTGTTCCGTTTGCTACTAAAAGCCTCCATTCGCGCACCGCTTCGGAAGGCCATCAATGTATTTGATGGCGATCAAATGATGTCCTCTATGGATCATGGCACTTCTTCCGCAAAATCGATTGTTTGGATGGAAGCCATCCAAACGACGGATGGTCAAGTAGACATGCTGCGCTGACGCAATACGCTAACGTTTGTCGTGGCTAGCTTGTGCAGATGTGCAAAATCAATCATAGGGACGAAGCACCATGGGTGCGGGACATCGATAAGCCTGGTCATGGCGGAAGCGCACTGCGCAGATGTAGAGGACGAAGAATGGAAGAACGCATCAAAATCGACAATCGAGGTGACTTTGGTATCTGGGCGATCGAGGTTGCCAAGCAGATTGTCGGCGAACAGGGTTTTGATCTAGCCAAGGCGGCGCGTGATGGAACCGAAGACGCAGTCCGCGAAGCAGGCAATGCTCTTGGACAGGCTATTAACAACGCGCTGATGGCAGTCTATGACGGCCTCCTCGAGGGCGCGCCAGAATAGGCCTGCGACACCTCTAACGGCGGCTTAGCAATTCACTTCAAGAAATTCCTCATGCGTAGTGACCTTGCCCCGTTGAAATAATCCATTTTGAAGTAAGCTCTGGCCAGCCCGGCCACGCTTGTTTCCATGTAAATTGGCTGGGACTGAGCGGCGAGACCGATTGAGACCTGATGCCTCGGATCACCGAGGCGGATTTTACGTTCGTAACGAACAATGCCCGCGACTTCCGGAAGCTGTACGCGAAAAGAGTAATTGCATGCGGGCCTAGTGATCATTGTCCCGCAGGTGCTTCCCGCGCAGCAACGAGAATTGTTTGCCCTCATATTGCAGGATCTGCCAGGCGCCCAGGATATGGTCAACGCAGTCATCGAAGTGACCATCGACGGAGAGGACGCGGTTCTGACGCGCTATTCGCTCCCGCAAGCATAGTCGCTTCCCCCGTAACTCCTCGCTCTTTAGCCTGCCGGCGGCTCTGCCCAAGTCGATGAAGAGGCGAGAAGAAATCCGCTAGGGACGTCCGACGACTATGTTATCGTCTTGCTTGCCTGCCGGGGCAGTTCCCTTCGATCCATTATGCGATCTTCTTCGGGAGATCAGGTTTGACTGCTCTGCTTCACCTCTCGAATGTCACGAAAGTCTACCGCCAGGCGGCATGCTCGGCCGGCGCCTGATCACGCCGGTCAAGGACGTCAGCTTCGAAGTCGGAGTCGAACAGCAGATCCTGTCGATCGTCGGCGAATCCGGCTCGGGAAAATTGACGATCGCGGCAATGATCCTCGGCCAGACCACGCCGACGCAAGGGCGGCTGGATTTGTTGGCAAGACCGTCTCGATCCATAGCCGATCCGAACGCACGGCGCTCATGAAGGATGCCCGGCCGGTGCTGCAGAACCCCTTCGGAGCCTTTAATCCGCTGAAACGGGTCGACCGCTACCTCTTCGAGACGGCCCGGAATTTCTCAGGAAAGCGGCCGGACCGCAAAGAGGCCGAGCGCATGGCCGATGCCGCGCTCTATCACGTCGGCCTGACGCTGAAGAGATAAAAGGCCGCTGTCCCCACGAACTCTCCGGCGGCCAGCTCCAACGGCTCGCTATCGCCCGCGCGTTGATCCCGCAGCCCCGCCTGCTGGTTGCCGACGAGCCGGTTTCCATGGTCGACGCTTCGCTGCGCATGGCGATCGTCAACCTGTTCGGCCTCCTGAAAAACGAGCTCGGCCCTTCGATCATCTACATCACCCAAGACCTCGCCACCGCCTACTACATCAGCGACAACAACATCATCATGCGCAAGGGCGAAATCGTCGAACGCGGCCAGGCCCGCCCCGTCCCTGACAACCCGCAGCATCCCTATTCGCGGGCGCTGAAGGATGCGGTGCTGGCAGCCGATTTTAGCGCGGCGGTGTGAGCGCCGCGGAGGATGGCGAATGGCGGCGTCTCAGGAGGCGGATGCGATCTTCACATTCCCGCCATGTCCACCTCCCCCAAAGACCCGGCGTTCGCCGAAGGAGGAGCGGATCTGGCCATGGGGGCCGGGCAGGCCGAACTCGGGGAAGAGCAACTCGGAAACCCGGTAGGCTTCTTCCAGATGCGGATAGCCGGAGGCGATGACGGTATCGATCCCGAGTTCCTGATATTCCCTCAGACGTGCCGCGATCGTCTTCGGAGATCCGACCAGCGCGGTTCCCGCGCCCGTGCGGACGAGACCAATCCCCGCCCAGAGATTTGGAGAGACTTCGAGCTTGTCGCGGCGTCCCTGATGCAGGGCGACCATGCGCGCCTGGCCGACCGAATCCGAACTCTTCGCGAACACCTCCTGCGCTGCGGCAATCGTTTCGTCGGAGAGCTTGGAAATCAGCCGGTCGGCCGCGGCCCAGGCCTCTTCATCGGTCTCGCGAACGATGAAGTGGAGACGGATGCCGAAGGTGACGTGCTTGCCCTGCGCCGCAGCGGCCTTGCGGACCTTGGCAATCTTCTCTGCCACTTGCGCCGGCGGTTCGCCCCAAGTCAGGTACTTGTCGGTGATGCCGCCGGAAAAGGCGATCGCAGCGTCGGACGAGCCGCCGAAATAGAGCGGAGGACGCGGTTCCTGTACCGGGGGCAGGCCAAGTCTCGCATCGATGGCCTTGATATACTTACCGTCGAGGTTGGCCTTACCGGTCTCGACCAGCGAGTTGAACACCTGGAAGAACTCGCCGGCATGATCGTAGCGTTCGTCATGCGGCAGGAAAATGCCGTCACCGGCGAGCTCCTGGGCACTGCCGCCGACCACGATGTTAATCAGCAGGCGGCCGTTGGAAACGCGGTCGAGCGTCGCGGCGAGGCGCGCATAATAGGCCGGCGATGCCGTGCCCGGCCGAATGGCCACCAGGAATTTCAGCCGCTGGGTATGGGCGGCGAGATCCGCGGCCAGAATGAAGGATTCTTCGCACGCCGCCCCCGTCGGGATAAGCACGCCGGAATATCCCAGCCGGTCGGCAGCTTTCGCGATCTGGCGGAAATAGCCGGGATCCGCCGGGCGGCTGAGATCGTCCGACAGATAGGCGCCGTCACCGGACGAGGGGATGAACCATAGAAAGTCGAGAGGCTTGTCGATTGCCATTATTCCATTCCTGTCGAAAGCGGCGGAAGATTTCAGCCGAAATCATGAAAATCTATAGTTTTTATAAAGAATTTCTTCCAACTATCGCGCGGCTTCGAAAAGATCAGTTCTCTCGCGGCAGTCTCCAGGATGCACCGCCCGGCGGGATCGTCTCTCATCGCCTGCCAGCGAGATGTTTGTCATCAGTGCGGTCGAGGGATCGTTCCAGGAGTAACGACAGTTCGCGCTTCACGCTTGCAAAGCCTGGCGAATTGCGGTCCCGTCTGCGTGGCAGATCGACCGGCACAACCTCAAGGATGCGACCCGGCCACGGCCGCATCACAATGATCCGATCAGCGAGTGCGACCGCCTCCTCGATATCATGCGTGACGAGCAGCATAGTGCTGCCATTCTCGTGCCAGAGATCCGAGAGATGATCCTGCAGGTCAGTCCGGGTCATTGCGTCAAGCGCTGAGAAGGGCTCGTCGAGCAGGAGCACGGAAGGTCTGGTCACCAGGCCGCGGGCGAGTGCAACGCGCTGCGCCTGACCGCCGGAGAGCTCGCGAATCCAGCGGCCGCCATATCCCGACAGGCCCATTCGTGACAGCACGGCCTCCACCCGTGCCAACCGCTCTCCCTTGTCGAGGTGCCTGAGACCAAAGGCGATATTGTCCGTGACCGTCAGCCATGGAAAGAGTCGCGGCTCCTGGAAGACGATGTTGACTCGCTCGTCCGGCTCGACGAGACGGCGGCCGCCAAGCCGGATTTCGCCGCGCGTTGCGGGTTCAAGACCTGCGACCAGCCGCAGCAGGGTGCTCTTGCCGCAGCCGGAGCCGCCGATAATGGCCACGACCTCACCCTCACCGACCTGCAGCGTGAAGTCTTCGAGCGCGTGCGCCCCGTTCGGGTAGATCTTTCCGAGGTGGCTGATCTCCAGCATCTCAGTGCTCCCGGGCATGGTTGTCCTGCCAGCGCACGAAAGGTGCGGAAAGAGCGAGCAGGCATGTATCGGTGAACTTGCCGACCACGGCGAAGACCAGCATCGTCGCGAGAATCTGGTCGGGCTTTCCGAGCTGCTGACCATCGACCAGGAGATAGCCGAGCCCTTGCGAAGCGCCCATGAATTCGGCGGCGACGACGAACATCCAGCCGAGGCCGAGGCCTGCCCGCAACGCCAGCACATATCCCGGCAGGACCGAGGGCAGCAGGATGCGTCGTACAAGATCCAGGCCGGAAAGGCGGAAGACCCGGCCGACCTCGACACTCTTCCGGTCGACCCCCTGCACCGCGCCATAAACACCGAGATAGACGGGGAAGAACACGCCGACCGCGATCAAGGCGATCTTCGAAGCTTCGAAAATGCCGAACCAGAGGATGAACAGCGGAACCCAGGCGATGGAGGGAATGGCGCGCAAGGCCTGCAGCGTCGGATCGAGCAATCGTCGGAGGCTGGCCGAATAGCCTGTCAGCGCCCCCAGGACCGTGCCGACCACCGCGCCGGCGAAGAAGCCTGCGAGCACGCGCCACAGGGTGATGGCGACGTGTCCGGCGAGCTCGCCGCCGACCACCAGCGCAAAGACGGTTTCGAAGATGCGTGAAGGCGCCGGTATGAGACGCCCCTCGACCAGTCCGAGACGAAAGAGCGCTTCCCAGAGGGCGAGCAGCGACAGCGGAAAGAGCAAGCCGACGAGCGGACGATCAAACACCGAAAGGCGGACGGGCCGCCTCTCGATTTCCTGGTTCTCCGGCTGTCGCGCTGCGGTATCGAGCATTGCCATCGGCCTTCTTCCGGAGGTATGGCCCTATTGCCCAAGGAAGCGCCGAAGGACGGATCGATCAGGTCGGCTACGACGGCCTTGACATCCACCTCGGGCTTCAGCACGCTGGCCTGCTGGAGAGCGAGGCCCGCAGCCTCGATGGTGGCACGCTGTGCATCGCCGATCTTCGAACTGCTGAGGTCCGTACGCTCGAGCTGGCGGGCGATGACGGTGTCGGGCAACTTGGTCGCGGCGACGAGAGCGGCCTTCAGGGCCTCAGGCTCGGCGATCGCCTTCTTGCGCGCAACCACCCCGCCCGGTATCGAAAGGCGCCCGCTCCCGTTCATAATGCTCTTGTGGCACGATCGCGATATGCAGCGTAGCGCCGTTGTTCTGCATGATGGCGCGCGCCTCGACAGCCGCATTCTCGCGCTCCATTAGCTGCACCGTATCGGCTTCCAGCTTCTCGATCGGCGTAAACAACGCGTGGAGTTGGTCACGGGGGATCGGCGTGTTTTGCGCACCGGTGCGCAAATAAAAGCCGCCGGTAATCTTATTCTGATACGGCCGCAGGCGATGGTCAGGGAGAGCGAGCCACAGAATGAACCCTCCCGCGTCTAAATCGAGGAACTTCACATGAACGCCCAATGGCTTAGGGTCTATGTTGTCCTGAATGATTGAAGTGATGCGGCGTTGTAGGGCATCGCGATCACCCTCCATTGGCTCGAAGCGCGCGAAGACCCCCTCTTTTCATGTACGCCGACGATTAGGTGCCCAGGTCCAGCGTTCAAGAACGCCACGACATCATCAATGAAGTTTGACTTTCCACGTTGATCATCCAAGTTCAGGAGTGCCTTGAACTCATAGCCCTGCCCCTCGACAACTAGGCCGGACAGGATGCCATCAATAGTCGGCACCAGCGGTTGTTCGTTCATTCTTCGATCCTTTCAGTATTTGCCGATTAAATTCTGTTGGTAACATTTCATTGTCATGGATCGAGATCAACGCGCCCTTGAGAATCGCACCCTTAAACAACGTTATTTTTCAGGACATACCTGACCTACGGAAACAACTCTTGAACATCGCCGATATCGACCTCGACATATTTCTAGATGACGTCTGCTCAATCGACCAACGGCCTCGGGCACCGTCAACGACGCGCCCCTGGAACGAGGCACAACTTCGGGTTTTCCTCGAAGGCCCGTGCGGATTGAACCGCGATCCGTCCGCTCAGCGACCCAAGGGTTGGTATGTCGTCCACCACGATGAAGCATTTCCCATCTTGGAAGCGCTTTCCAAAAACGGCGCCGTGCCGATTACCCTGACCCACACCGACGCTCATTCAGATCTCGGGACCGGTTTGGGAGATCTATCCTGGATGGAAATCGGCGGAAGGCTTCTTGGCCTTGCTCCAAGTGAGCGCGCTGCGGCTGTCCCGCCGCATGGCAGGGAGCGCATTTCGCCGGCCAACTATCTTTCATACGCATTGGCGTGCCGGTGGCTGCGATCGCTGACCTATGTGCATCATGCGCAGAGCGGCGATGATCTTATGCCCTTCTTTTTCCGGGAATTCGACACTACGTGCGGCGTCCTTGAGTTGCGATACATCCCACGTCTCCGCGATGCGAGTTCAAAGGAAGAGCTCCGTGCTTTGCCGCACGCCGTAGAACCGCCAATACCGTTTCAGATGGTGTCGATTGAAGATTATCGGGCCGCCAAGCCGTTCGATTACGTGATCCTTTGCCAATCTCCCGGGTACACTCCGGTTGAGGCCGACGCCCTGGTCCCGATCTTTCGAGACTACGTCGACTTTGAACGCGATAATTGCCAAGGTTTTTCGGATTTAAGCGTGTATCCAACTGGCAAGGGAGGAACGCGGTGACTCTGGACGGCTTCCTTAGTTTTCTCGCGCTCTTCATCGCGTTTTACGCAATCGTCTCACCAGTGACGCGACTACGCGCGCAGCTGCACCTTGCCGTTTAGATTCCTTTGGCCCTTCTCGCAGTCTCGCTTGTTCTCTACTTCGAGTTCTTTTCGCTTTTGGGGCAACCGTGCCGATTGCCGAACGTCGGAGCCTGCTCCTGGCTGGTTTTCCCAAAAGATGGCAGCTTCACGCCGCCTCAGGCAGCTTTCCTCGTCGTGTTTGTCTGGATGATCCTGGCGTGGCGTCTAAACTTCCTCCTGAAACCAGGACCGCGCTCCCTGGTGACCATCGGCAAGATCGTGCAGACTTTGCTTTATGAGCATCGCTTTGCGGAACTGTTGGATTTCATACGCCCCCATCTCGGCCTCATAGAAACCGTAGCTGAACGGCGCCTGGGACGGCAAAAGGTGCACGACTGGGTGGCCGATGCAGACTGGCTGCGTCGCCAGAGAATCCGAACGTTCAAGCCGGTTGGGTCGGAAGGGGATGAGCCAGAGCAGCCGAGGGCGGGCTATGGCAAGCGGATCTATGAGGTTTTCCGGCGTCGAATTCGCTGGATGAAGCACATTGTCCCGGCGGGCCATAAAGCCCAGGTCGGCGCCGAGAACATCGCACGTATGCTGCTGCGCTCGGAGGAGTTCAGAAAGGTCCTCGTCACGATGCGGCCGGATGCTCTGCCGGACCTCATGGCGATCAAGCTGCAGCTTCGCTTCGACTTCTCTGACAAGGTCCTGCGGGATCTGATAGCTGACAGCGGCAGCAGGCTTTACCAGGAGATCGAACACAACCAGAATCTCGCGGTCAAAGGTGGCTATGCGATTCCGGAAGAGAATGTCCTATTGAGGTTTCTCTTCGGTGATGCCGAGGTCGCCCACAAGCTCGGAGCGTGGAAGCCAGTCGGCGATGCGGTCTAATAGTTAGGACACTGTGGCCGAGTTCACGGTACTGCATGACAAAATCTCCTTGCGAATTCTATAGTTGCTTCAGGGGCATTAGGCGCCGCGCAGCAGCGTCGCTGGCAAGCCTCGAGCTATTGATGTCATAAGCTATAGCCCGCGAGAACCCGAACCACCGCTTAAGACGGAGCCAGGACGCTCGTGATAAGCATCATGAATCACTATGCGTCCAGCTCAAGACCTCTGGTAATTCCGGACAGGTACATCCGAGCGTGGCTAAAGCGCCTCTATCAACGATCGCGTGATCGGTAAAATCGAACAATTGGATAGAGTGCATCCACGCCATGAGCATAAACGTCCGGAGAAAGCCCACGTGCAAACAAAACGGCGAGGCCGGGATCCCGGTCAAGTGTCCGCGCCGCGGCGACTGTCGCGGCTGCCCCATTTTGCTTTCGACGATGGCGAGCGAGAGGATCGCCGCATCGCACCTGGTCCACAGATCTGGGCTGGGCGCCAGCCCGCCGACCTAGTGGCAAAATTCGTCGAGGCGCTCGGTATGGCAGGCCTTCGGGATTGAAGCGGAGACCGGGGAGAATCACCTGCAGCGCGTCCTAAGGGGAGGGAAGATACGATAGTACAGCCGGGATTTATTACCTCCGGGTCGCCGATTTATGAGACCGGCTTGCAGCTGTCTCGCGATTGATCGGAGTTCGGGCCGTTGTCTGTGAAGAAGGTGCGCGAGCTTGGCTGCTGCCCCATTGACAACATCTTCTCGCCCTTTTTCCGTGGCGGGTTGCCCCCGCCGCGTTCGGACGGCCGGTTCCGGTCGATTCGAGTGGCGATGTAGCGATCCGACGAACAGGGCAACATTGGTGATATGACAGTCTACTATGTGAACTCAGCGACTGGCTCCGACCGCAACGGCGGAACGGGCGAGAACTCGGCTTTTGCGACTTTGTCCAAAGTGGAATCCTTGACGCTGAAACCGGGCGACAGCGTGCTGCTCGCCAAGGGAAGTGTCTTCAACGAGCAATTCGATATCAAATATTCCGGCACCGAGAGCGCGCCGATCAAGATCGGCAGCTACGGCACGGGTGCCGCACCCGTCATCCATAGCGGCGATGACGGCATTCACAGCCTTTACGCATCGAACATCGTCATCGAGAATCTCAAAATATCCAATAGCGGCGGTGCGGCCATTTATGGCGGCAATGTCTCGAACTGGACGGTCAGACACGTCGAGGTCGACAAGGCCGGATCGTCGGCAGAAGCGGGGTCGGTGACTTTTCGCAACAGCAAGAACGTCACGGTCGAAGACAGCAAGATATCTGATGTTAAAGGCGACGGTTTCTGGATCGAAAGGGTCGATGGCATCAAACTTCTCAACAACACGGTTACAAACAGCCATGGCGCCAGGGCCGATGCGGTCCAGGTGAACGACAGCAGCAATATTCTGATCCAGGGCAATCATCTCGATCAGACGCAAGCCGACAGTTGGAAAGGCGTCATAGCGCTGGTGCGGGCCACAGATGCAGTGGTTGAGGACAATACGATCATCGGCGGCGGCTTCGGCATCAGCGCGCCGGCGGGAAAAAATGTCGCCATCCGCGACAACGATATATCGGGCTTTCACGGTTACGACTGGTCTTTCGGCATCGGCCTGGGCGATCAGGGCAATTCAAGAGATTATGATATTGCAGGGAACCACATCCATGACGGTACGTGGGGCGTAGCGATTACCGCTACCGTCGACGGCACCAGCTATGTCCGCACTAACATCGAGGTTCACGACAATGTCTTCGACGACCTCTCGCAATCGGCGCTAAAAGTCGACCGGCCGGCATCGGGTTCCTTCTACAGCAATACCATCGAGAGCGGCGTCAAGGCTTACAGCATATCGCCTGCGATCGTCGATGCGCACAGCTTTTCCGTAAGCGGCAACCGTACAGTCGCCGATGTCGAGACGGTGCTTGCGAGCTCCGGCGCCAAGGGTGCCGCGGCGACGCACGCGGCCGCAGACCCCGCGATCGTCGCTGTTCATGATAACCTGAAGATCTTTACCGATACGGGCGACGCCCACCGCGGCAATCTTCTGGACAACGAAAGCTCCGACAAAGGAACCTTGGCGCTTCGCCGCTTCGGCGACGAAACCGTCGGCAAGCACGGCCTGACGCTGACAGGGGAGTCCGGCGTTATCCACGTGGATCGAGAAGGCAATTATGCCTACACGCTGGATGAAACGAAGCTCCCCCACCAAGACGGGCATGTGAGCGAAACCTTCAGCTATGGGATTAACGATGGAACTCCGCAGCATCACGATGCGGATACGCTGACCGTCTTCATCCATATGGATGGCCTGCTGAGCTGAGCGGCAATTCAGCCCGATTTCTCTCCGACCTTACCCCCTCAGGCCCCCGGGGCGGGCGCCGCGAAGGGTAAGGTTGGCGGCCCCCCAAGCCGCCCGTGCTCTGCGGTGGCCGAGCGCTTCTCGCCTTATCGTGCAACTTGCCTT
Source organism: Rhizobium sp. NXC14 (assembly GCF_002117485.1). Lineage (NCBI taxonomy): Bacteria > Pseudomonadati > Pseudomonadota > Alphaproteobacteria > Hyphomicrobiales > Rhizobiaceae > Rhizobium > Rhizobium sp. NXC14. The sequence continues at coordinate 152,643 of NZ_CP021031.1, read as the reverse complement.
GCGTGAATTATCACACGTTAGGTTACCGTTCGTTCACCTTTATCCTCGTTTTCTGGACTATTTTCTTATAAGTTGTATTCTTGCAGATGCGGACACCGCCAGGCGCTTATAGGGAGCGAGGAAGGCCCAATGGCCTGCAGCAGCCATAACGTAATCGAAGCCGTCTTCGCATGGCTCTCGCCCCCGACCGCATCCGAAATAATCGAGCGCGTCATGAAACGAAACGCGTCCTATAGCTCAATCCCTCGACAACGCGAAAATGCGTTCGCCGGACGCTCACGGTCATCGAATGACCTCACGAACATAGGTCGCCGTGCCAGCGGAGCTGATCGATACGCCCCAGACGCCGTCATGGATATAGTTGCCTGATATATCGTGGTTGCGCGTGTCGCCCGAGTCGCCGAGACCGATGGCGCAAGACCAGCTGTAGCCGCCATAGCTAGAGATATCGTTATCATGGATGGCGATATCGTGCCGGGCTGCGCGCTGATCCCGAAGCCGCCGCCGATGATGGTGTTCCCCTCGATCACTGCGTCCACGGGCCAGACGAGCGTCAGTACGCCCTCTCGCATCACGGCACCTGTTTGATCGAAATAATTGCAGCTGATGACGATGTTGCTGCTGTCGTTTAACTGTACGGTATCCGCCGCAGCGCCGTGGGCGTTGGTGACGGTGTTGTTGAGGAGCGTGACGCCCTTGATCTTCTCGATCCATATGCCGTCGCCGTTGACGTCGTTGATCGTGCTGTTTTCGATCGTGATGTTCCAGCCGGTGCGGAAGGTGATGGAACCGGATTTCGCCAACCCGGTATGATCGACCTCGACGTTACGAACGGTCCAATTTGAGACATAACCGCCATAGATGGCTGCTGACCTTACCCCGTTGAACTAATCCATTTTGAAGTAAGCTTTGCCCCATTTGTGAAGTGCTCCCCGATTTGGGCCGGCGGGAGCTGAAAGGATTGATCTGCACGGAAACATCGTGACTATCTTGCATGTTTCCACCATACATTCCCACAACGGAACTCAGTGCGGAAGCAGGGACTTAAAACTGATGCGACGATTACGTGCAATCGTCCTTGATTGCGATCCCCGTAGCCTGCTCTAGCCTTTATTTCCTAAGATCTGCGAAACAGGTTGGGGTGTTCCCGCCGTCTCGGCGGGCAAAACGGGATAGGCGATCTCCGGTACCTTTCCGGTCAGCGAGTTATGGAAGGCCACGATCAGGTCAACTTCTTCTTCCTTCAATGCTTCGCCAAGCTGGGCGGTCCCCATGATGGCGACGGCCTTGAGATCCCAAACCTTACCCGAATGAAAGTATGGCGCGGTGAGTGCTACGTTGCGCAGCCGTGCCGCGCGGAAGACATAGATATCGTCGGATGCATTCGTAACGGCAAAACGGCCCTTGTCCTTTTCCGGCAGGACGTCGGCGCTGGGCTTTTCAACAATGCCAAAACGGTAATAGCCCTCCCCCCCAACGTTGGTACCGGCATGGCACGATGAGCAGCCTTTTTCCATGAAAAGCGTCAGGCCCTGTTTCTGTTCGGAAGTCATGGCGGCTTCATCGCCATTGAGAAAGGCATCGAAGGGAGCCGGTGTGACCAGAGTGGCTTCAAAGGCTTCGATTGCCTTGGCGAAGTTGCCGAAGGTGACGGGATCGGTATCACCCGCGAAAGCTGCACTGAACCACTCGACATATTGCGGCATTGATTTAAGCGTGGCAATGACTTGACCCGGTGTATTGGCCATTTCGACACTGGATTGGACCGGTCCCTGAGCTTGAGCCTTCAGGTCTTCGGCGCGACCGTCCCAGAACTGTGCGATGTTAAAGACAGCGTTCAGTGCCGTAGGCGCGTTGCGCGGCCCCTTCTGCCAACCATGGCCAATCGAGGTTTCAAGATTGTCGTCGCCCCCGGTGGCTAGGTTGTGGCACGAGTTGCATGAGAAAACGCCGGACGCCGAGACGCGGGGATCGAAGAATAGTGCCGTGCCTAGGACGATTTTCTCCGGTGTGATCGGGTTGTTGACGACTGCCGGCGTGGTGGATGGCAAAGCCTTGAAGGTAGCCAGCGCCATTTCTCTAAGATCTGCGGGGATCGGATCCGCAGTAAAGGCGGTGGTTGCCAGCAAGCCGGCAGCCATCATAGTGAATAGGATTTTGATGGCCGGCAAACCGATCACATCGAGAGCTTCGATCACAAGGAGGTGCCCGAGTCCTCGGGCCTTACCGGCCGCCCATGCCGATGCAGGAGTTGGCCCAGCTGCTTGCCTGCCGGCCGTCTTCCGTCCCTGCGAAGAATTGCGGCAAGCGCAACCGGCTCTGAAGTAATCGCGGATTTCCTGCAGCAGTGAATCCATTTCATTATGAAACATCAGCCCCTCCCGGAGTTGCCATGACAGCGTCTCTATGGACATCGAGGATCTCGCCGGGTTGGAACGAATGCAGAGTTGGCATCCGCGCGAGGGGCTGCACCAAGTTCCTGCGCAGCCTTGGTTCGACTATCTCTGTACGACCTCTTAGTTTGTTTGCATCCGAATCGTCCTACTGCAGAAGGATCGGATGCAGGCCCCGGCGGAAAGTGTGCTTTTACATTTCGATTCTCCGCGCAATTTTCGTTGCTCTCTTGCGCCCTCCAAATGGCTGCACGCAATATGCCTGCCATAAGCAAAACTCTTTTTAATGCAGCGTAATCGGTCGAACCCGCCGTTTTGCATGCCCGACATTGTGATATATCGGACAATGCTACGCGACATTGAACCCTTACAGGCAGAGTTGCCAAAAGGTGGCCGCCGAGTAGGTCGGCACCGGCCCTGAGAAAGGCAACCGCGCTGTCCTTCTTTCCGTCTGACAATATCTGCGAGAAGGCAACGCGCGAGGCGTCATCGATTGCGACGTGAACGTGATCCCAGCCGGCACGCCAGCCTTTGCCTCTGCGCGAACTTTGGCGGGTGCGATCATGGATCATTTCTCCAGGCCGCTCGCGCTCATGGCGCCGCACCGGTTCGGCCGGCTCGATATCTGCCGGGAAAGACCGGCGGGTTTGAGCACCCGGCTCACCGTTGCCGCAGACACGCCTGTCTGCTTGGCGATGTGCTTGTCCGTCAGCCGCTGTCGGCGCAACACTGCAATCTCGCCGGCAATGTTGGCAGCGGTGCGTCTCGGACTTGTCCTCGGCCGCGACGACCGGTCCGCCGTGAAGGAAATCGTGCCCTGTACAGGTCATAGCCGCGGCTTGATCCGCCAGGTGCTCAGAGGGCAACGAAACGATGTCTTTCGGTGCTCCTGGAAGACTTTATTACTGCGCGAACGCCTAACTTGGGGCACAGCTAATACCAGCCGTCATTGAGCGTGACTCGCGTGGGGATTCCCAACGGCCAACGAATCTCAATCTTTGGCGCAAACAGGAGGTTTGCGATGGGTTCAGCGCTTTCTTTGCGTTCGGATTTCGACGGGTCCATGTTGCGGCGTCTGGCCCGTCAGACGCGCGATGCCGATCAGGCGCGGCGGCTTCTTTCGTTCGCATATGATGGTGGCTCGCGCGCCGATGCCGCCCGGCTTGGCAGCGTGACAGTTCAGATCGTGCGCGACTGGGTGGTGCGCTTCAATACTCGCGGTCCGGACGGGCTGATCAACGGCAAGGCTCCGGGAAAGCCTTCTCTCCTGAACGACGAACAGCGAACGGCGTTGGCGCAAGCCATCGAGCGCGGGCCGACGCCTTATCTTGATGGCGTCGTTCGGTGGCGTCTGTGTGATCTGGCCCAATGGATTTGGGAAGAGTTCCGCATCTCAGTGAGCGAGGAGACCCTGGGTCGCGAAGTGCGTGCCATGGGGTATCGCAAGCTCTCGGCTCGCCCAAGACATCATGCGCAGGATCCGGAGGCGGCGGAGGCATTTAAAAAAACTTCCCCGCCGCTGTGGCAGAAATCACCGCCGGTCCCGCCAGGACGAAGCGCGGATAGGCGAGAAGAACAAGATCACCCGCCGCTGGGCCAAGCGGGGATCAAGGCCCTCCGCGCCGCACGACCAGCGAACCCGGTCGGCCTATATCTTCGGTGCCATCTGCCCCAAGCAGGGCAAGGCTGCCGCTCTCGTCATGCCGTGGTGCGACACTCATCCATGAACCAGCACTTGATTGAGATCTCCCGCAACGTTGCTGACAATGCTTACGCCGTTCTCATCATGGACCAAGCGGGATATGTCCAACAATCTCGTCGTTCCTGAAAACATCACCATCCTGCCACTACCGCCAAAATCGCCCGAGTTGAACCCGGTCGAAAACATCTGGCAGTTCATGGGGGACAACTGGCTCTCAAACCGCGTCTTCAAGTCCTACGAGGATATCGTCGACCACTGCTGCTACGCTTGGAGAACCCTCCAGGAGCGCCCATGGAACGAGACGCAGCTTCCTCCAGGTACCATTATGATTTCGGGGATAGCTGGCGGATACAGTTGCGGCCGAGGAGTTCTCGAGGCTCGCTGCTATGCCAAAACACGCGAGCTGCATCGCTGACGCGAGGTCGCGACCGCGGCTTCGCCCGGCGCTTCGAATCTTAAGGTCGAATTCAACGCGCCAGCGCCAGGAAGTCCTGGAGTGGCCGACATCGACGAACCGCGGCCTAGCACCTTGGCAAGATTGCCGCTATTGCCAATGGCAACCGTGAGCTTGCCCGAGACTTTCGCTTCGTCCCTCTATAGCCGCGATGTGACTCGCCAAGCCTGCGGAGCCGCATTGGATCGCATTGCGGTATGCGCATCGAGATGCCCTTTGCCCGACAATGCAGGAATCCTACATTGCGGTTTCGACCCCGCGACGTTCTTCTATCGAGAGTTTCTCATCTGGCACGGCGATTGCTGGTGTATGGATCAAACACGTGAACCACTACAGCGCTGTCAGGTGATAGACTTAGGTTCTGATTCTTGCGACTCCGATCCAGAAGCGTTTCACTTCGAAATCAGTCTGTTGCGCACGAGATTTTCTCCTCGATAGAGCCAAAGACAGGGGCGCCTTCAATTCAACCTCAAACGGTAATGGCTATTTCCGGACGGCCGGGACTACCCGGCGGTTGTGCGACAGGGTTGTGGCATCCTAAAACTGCTGCTGCACACCGGGATTAGACGTGTAAATCAAAGGAAACGGTAATGGACAAATTTGAAGGCAGGCAACGCGCCCTGTTGACGACAGCAGCTTTGACGTCCGCGCTGATCAGTGTGCCTGGAGCAGGCACGCAGCCGCTGACGAACGGTCCGGCCCCTGAGGATCCGCCGCTGGCGGTGACGGACTTCGAGCGGGCGCTCACCATCAACGACCGCTATCGCCGGCTCGCTGTTAATCTCCCCGAAGTGCCTTTCTGGGTAACCGAGGAGACCTTCGCCTACCGCAGGAGCAGTCACGGCGAACACGAGTTCTTGCTGGTCAACGCCGCCACAGGCGAGAAGCGGTCTGCTTTCGATCAGGTCCGCCTAGCGGCTGCGCTGAACAAGGTGAGCCACAGGAGCCATAAGCCCGAAAACCTTCCGTTCGACCGCTTCAAACTGACCGACAGTGGTAGCAGGCTCATCTTCCGCAGCGGGAAAGAGTTATGGAGCTGCGACCTTGCGAGCTACACCTGCACCTACACCGAATTGCTTCCGAGCGATCCGGACTATCAGGAGGTGAGGTACGACTACACGCCGGCGGCGACAAACGATCCCGGCAAGACGAGCGTGTCGCCGGACGGCAAATGGAGCGCCTATATCAAGAACTACAATATCTTCCTACGCAGCGAGGACGGCTCCAAGGATGTTCCTCTGAGCTGGGACGGATCGGAAGGCAACTACTATGCCTTTTCCACGCTCCGCTGGTCTCCTGACTCGCGCCACCTTGCGGCCTATCGCATCCGTCCTGGTGAAAAGCGGGAGGTACACTACCTCGAATCCTCGCCAACGGACCAGCTTCAACCCAAATTTTCTTCCATCGTCTATCCTAAGGCGGGTGACGTGCTGTCAGTTCCCCAGCCGGTGCTATTCGATATTGCCGGTCGGCGCCCCATCGTAATCGAAAATGTCCTGTTTTCGAACCCGTTTCACATATCGCCGATAAAGTGGTGGAAGGACGCGCGCGGCTTCACCTTCTTATACAACCAGCGCGGCCATCAGATCTATCGTCTGATTGAGGTGGATGCCACCACCGGCCGCACGCGCGCGCTAGTCGAGGAGGCGAGCAAGACCTTCGTCAATTACCTACCGCTGTCGGGGGACCAGTACCGGACTGGGAAGACATTCCGTTATGATGTCGATGACGGCAAGGAGATCATCTGGGCGTCGGAACGCGACGGGCACGAGCATCTGTATCTGTTCGACGGCCGGACCGGCGCGCTGAAGAACCAAATCACCAGTGGTGATTGGGTGGTGCGGTCGGTGAACTATGTCGATCCGACCCAGCGTGTGATTTGGTTCGAAGCAAGCGGTATGAACCCGGACGAGGATCCCTATTTCGTCCACGCGTACCGCATTGGCTTCAACGGGAAGGGGCTGACCGCGCTCACACCCGAGCCGGCCAACCACCACATAGAATTCTCGGCCAGCGGCCGCTACTATGTCGACCTATCGTCGCGCGTCGATCTGCCAGCGCGCACGACGCTCTATCGCGCCAAAGACAACGCCAAACTGATGGATGTCGAGACCGGGGAAATCTCCGAGCTGATCGCTGCCGGCTGGCAACCGCCGATCAGCTTTCATGCTAAAGGGCGGGACGGTAAGACCGATATCTGGGGCGTCATTCATCTGCCGGCGAACTTCGATCCGAAGAGAAGATATCCAGTGGTGGAGAGCATCTATGCCGGCCCGCAGGGCTCGTTTGTCCCTAAATCATTCCGGCCGGTGACTGACCCGCTCACGCAATTAGGTTTCATCGTCGTGCAGATCGATGGCATGGGCACTAACAACCGCTCGCGCTCCTTTCATGACGTCATCTGGAGAAACCTGAAGGACGCGGGCTTTCCAGATCGCATCCTCTGGCACAAGGCGGCGGCCGTGGAGTTTCCTTGGTACGACATCTCCAATGTCGGAATTTTCGGTGGCTCTGCCGGAGGGCAAAATGCAGTGGGTGCGCTGCTCTTCCACCCCGAGTTCTATAAGGTTGCGGTCGCCAACAGCGGTTGTTATGACAACCGTATGGACAAACTCTGGTGGAACGAACAATGGATGGGTTGGCCGGTCGGAATTGAATATTCGCAGTCCTCCGACATAGACAATGCCCACAGACTTCGCGGAAAATTGATGCTGGTCGTCGGCGAAATGGATAAAAATGTCGATCCCTCCTCCACTTTCCAGCTTGCCGATCGGCTCATTAAGGCGGGAAAAGATTTTGAAATGGTCTATGTGCCTGGTGCGGATCATGGTGCGCCTGGCACTTTCACTAACCGCAAACTGCTGGATTTTTTTGTTCGCAACATTCTCCGGCAGAACCCGCCCAACTGGAACGCCGTACAGGTGGAGCTGCCGAAGGACAAATCAGGCGAGTGACGGGCGGAGAGCTTCGTGGTTTGAAAGATGCGATGATTACGGCCCTTCCAGCCCCCAGGCAACACGCGCGCGATTAGCTGGGCGTCGGCAGTGAAAAGTTGGAAATGTGCGTCGTAGGGGTCTTTTAGCGCTCTGCGGTAGTCGTCGTTACCTTAGCGGCTTCTTTGTTCGCTCTGGGTCACTTAGCCTGCTTTTTTGGTCTGGCGATCGCCGCGCTCCGAGCAATTGCCAAGGATCTATACATTCAGGGATTCGGCACGCGGCGAACATAGCTAAAGCTGATCAGGATGAAACCCAATACTCGTCCTCCACCTCGACGCAAGGCGCAACCGCCGCTCCCTTAATGGAGCGGGGATCGCTTCGAGGATCGATAGCGAGGCGGCATAAGCCGAAACAGAGCACGCGGCGTTGCGGGTACCCGACGACCAGGGGCCTCGACCCTGCCGGAAGTGCCCATTCGACGACAGGCTTGGCCGCAAGCGCGGCCGACGGCGCCCAGCGCGCAGCCGAACTGCTCGCCGGACAGGCTTGAAGGCAACCGCGGTCGACTTCGGGCCTATAGAAGGAGACATTGGCGCGCCTCTAGCAAAGCCGCTGTGGAACATTCCTGGCGTCAAGGGCAAAGCTTTCGTCGATTGTCAGAACGACGCTCACGAACGGGAAGGAAGAACGGCGCCCAGTTCGTTGAGACCGGACTTTGGTAGCGCTCGTCCTGACTCCCGCCCTGCGGCGAAAGCGGCTGGCGGGAGAGCGTGGACCGGAAAGTGCTGAACGTTAGCAAGAATGCCGGCCTTTGTGACGTCTCGATGCACGGCAAGATCGAGATCTGCGGGAAGGACGGGGGCGAGTTCCTCAACCGCGTCTACTGCAATGCTTGAAGCTGCCAGTCGGCAGGGCTCGCTATGGTCTGATGCTGCGCGAAGAACGGCATGATCTACGATGACGGCACAACCAGCCGCCTGTCGGATGATCACTTTTTCATGACGACCACAACAGCCTATGCGGCAGGCGTGATGAACCACCTTGAATTCTGCTCGCAGACGCTGTGGCCGGATCTTGACGTGCGGCTGGCATCGGCGACTGATCAGTGGGCGCAGATGGCGATCGCGGGCCCTAAGGCGCGGTTGATCCTGCAGTCGATCGTCGATGAGGATATTTCGAACGAGGCGTTTCCATTTCTCCGCGGCGATAGAAGTCTCACTGTTCGGCGGCCAGCTCCGCGGTCGGGCTCCACCGCCTGCCTGATTGGTCACATCTCGCGGATCTCGAATGATACATTCGAAACTTATCGTTCTACGCGGTTTCACAGAAAGCCTTTGGGACGACCTGGCACAGATGGGCGTCGAGTTTCCAACGCTAGCCATTGGGAGACACGCATGACGACAGTGATTAATGGCAACTAGGTCGCCGGTGCGGTAATCGAAACGGTCAAGGTGGCAGCCACTTCTTTGGAAAAACAAAGCGGTGTCAAAACCGGTCTTGCGGTTGTAATCGTCGCCAACGATCCTGCAAGCCGCACCTATGTCAATTCCAAGAGCAAAATGGCCGGGGAATGCGGTTTCAAGTCGGTGCAGCATACGCCGCCTGCCGAGACGACGCAGGAAGAGTTCGCTGCACTCATGTAGCAACGCTCAACGCCGACCCCTCCATTCACGGCATTCTCGTACAACTGCCGCTGCCGAAGCCGTTGAACAGCGAGCCCATCATCCAGTCGATCCTGTCGGAAAAGGCCGTCGATGGTCTGCATGTTGTCAACGCCGGCAAGCTTGCGTCCGGCGATCTCGAAGCCGGCCTGGTGTCCTGCACGCCAGCGGGGCGATGGTTTTCGTACGCCGCACGCATGGGGAGAACCTGTCGGGCATAAACGCCGTGGTCATCGGCCGTTCTTCGCGCACCAGGAACCTGTCGGCCGTCTGCCACAGGGCAGATATCCTTGTTGCCGCGCCGTCGGCCACCCGGAGATGGTCAAGGCGGATTGGGTCAAGCCCGGGGCAACGGTCATCGACGTTGCTATCAACCGCGCTGCAGCCCCGAAGAAGGGCCATGGAAAGACACGTCTCGTCTGTAATGTGGCATTTGCCGGGGCCCCGAAGGTCGCTGCGGTCATCACGCCTGTTCGAGGTGCGGTTGACCCAAATGACCATCGCCATGCTGATGGCGAACACGATGATTGCCGCCCGCAGAGCGTGCCACTATGTGCAACCGCGCATTTGCGGACTGTGGCAATCAGAGTCTAATCGTTCTTGCTAGGATCAGCAGATGCACCTCGGTCGTCGTCGGGGGCATATTCGATTGGCATGGCGGCAGATGAATTTGATATCGGGTAACGCAAGAAAAGCGATCTAGGATGACCGAGCAACTGACCATGGAGCGTTATTACAGCGCCAGATCCACGGGAGCTTCACAATGGTCACACATCCTAATGTACACCCTGCTTTAGTTGATACCCAAACGCTCACCGGCTCATGGAAGCTTACACGGTGGGTGATGGAAGACATGGACACAAGGGAACAAAAGGCCTCCCCGTTCGGGGAGCGCCCCGACGGCTATGTCTTCTTCTCATCATCGAATCGCATGTTCGTTCTCATCTCCGCCGAAAACCGCAAGCCGGCCGAGGGTGCGGACGAGCAGAGTGCCGCCTTCCGAAGCTTGTATACATACTCCGGTAAATATCGGCTGGAGAGTGATCGTTTCATCACGAAAATTGACATTGCGGGCGACCAGAACTGGGTGGGCTCCGAACAGCAACGGAGCTATCGCATCAACGGTGACACCCTGATCATTGAAAGCGCTCCGTCTACGCAGGCCGGGAAGATGGTGCGCGGTATCTTGGAATGGGAAAGAGAGCCTTAAGTCAAGAGTAACCGGCGCCTGTTCTTCCAGCGGTCATAACCACGTCGCCTAGTGCGGATTGGCTAACGCAAGATGATGACCAATGATGAGCCTGTGAGTCTTGGAAGATGCGAGCAAACCGCATGATCGCCACTACTGTCAGTGGAGAGAACTCCGCCGAGGTTTCCCGCCTCGCTGTGAAACCTGCTCGTCCAAACACAGGCCTTAATGTCGTCACGCTGGAACCAGATCGCGCGCCCGCATCTGAGCGGTATATTGCCAGCGGCGAACACGATCTGCTCGTCAGCTCGTATACCAACCACCTGTGCGGCTCGATCAACCGCTGCGCCGCCTGCTGTTTCATTCGCGTACGCGCGGATCCTTTTGCTTGGAAATTGCGGCTCGCCAACAGAAGCGCGCGTTTATCAGGAGAAACGATTCATCAACGCAACATGGAATGATCAATGCACTCGACCGCCACCGAGGCCGCTCTTGGCTGGCAGGATCAACGGAATGGAGTGGTCACCATCGGAACAAGGTTTCCATCTATTTCTCAGCCATGGCGGCGGTCCCTAGCGGTACAAAAGGGTCGGCTGTCAACCCATTCGACCTCATCCTTCGCCAAGGGTTCGTGGCGCAATATATATTGCGCTCCCATTGCCAGAGCTATTCGCGGAGACGCGGCAGGTATGATTGCGGAGCAACAGTGTTAGTGGCGAACTTCGGATCATGGGCGGACGAACTGACATGATCTTCTTTACTGCTGCACGGCGGGCGTCGGCACCGCCTCGATGTTGAACGCGGCTGCCATCAGCGCCTTGGTGTAATCGTCCTTGGGCGCGCGGAAGATTTCCGCGGAGGGACCTTGCTCCACCACCTTGCCGAACCGCATGACGATGACGTCGTTGGCGAGCGCCTTCACCACCTTCAGGTCGTGGCTGATGAAGAGATAGGCGAGGTCGTGTTTCTTTTGCAGATCGCGCAGGAGGTCGACGACCTGGGCCTGCACGCTCATGTCGAGCGCGGATGTCGGCTCGTCGAGCATGACGAAACGCGGCTTCAGCACCATGGCGCGAGCTATGGCGATGCGCTGGCGCTGGCCGCCTGAAAACTCGTGCGGATAGCGCCAGCGGGTCAGGGGATCGAGGCCCACCTCCTCCAGCGCCCAGCAGACACGCTGGTCGCGCTCCTCGGCGCTCAAGGCGCGCTCATGCACTTTCAGCCCTTCGGCAATGATATCGCCGACCGACATGCGCGGGCTGAGCGAACCGTAGGGGTCCTGGAAGACGATCTGCAGCTGGTTGCGTAACGGCCGCATTTCGCTGAAAGAATAACCGGCTATATCTTTGCCGAAAAAGGCAATCCGTCCCTGCGACGAGATCAGACGGGTGAGGGCAAGCCCGAGCGTGGTCTTGCCCGAACCGGATTCGCCGACGACTCCGAGCGTCTGTCCGGCGCGCAGCGAAAGATCGATGCCGTCGACCGCCTTCACATGATCGACGACGCGGCGCATCAGCCCCGCCTTGATCGGGAACCAGACGCGGATATCCGAGCCTTCCATCACCACCGGCTTCGACGGATCGGCAAGCGGCGGCTCGCCGCGCGGTTCGGAAGCGAAAAGATGGCGGGTATAGTCGTGCTTCGGATTGGCGAAGACCTCCTCGACCGTCCCGGTTTCGACGATCCGGCCCTTGGTCATGACGCAGACGCGGTCGGCGAATTTGCGCACGATGCCGAGATCGTGGGTGATGAACAGCAGCGACATGCCGTGCGCCGTCTTCAACTGCCGGAGAAGCTCTAGAATCTGCGCCTGTACGGTGACGTCGAGCGCTGTTGTCGGTTCGTCGGCGATCAGCAGTTCCGGCCGGTTGGCGAGCGCCATGGCGATCATGACGCGCTGGCGCTGACCGCCGGAGAGTTCGTGCGGATAGGCCTTCAACCGCTTCTCAGGCTCGCGGATGCCGACCTGGTTCAACAGTTCCAGCACGCGCATCCGCGCCGACTGGCCGGTGAGCCCCTGGTGCAGGGCGAGGATCTCGGCGATCTGCTTCTCGATCGTATGAAGCGGATTGAGCGAGGTCATCGGCTCCTGGAAGATCATGGTGATGTCATTGCCGCGCACCTCGCGCAGCGCCCGCTCCGATGCCTTCAAGAGATCCTTGCCCTTGAACAGGATTTCCCCGGAGGGGTGGCTTGCCGAGGGATAAGGCAGAAGGCGCAGGATCGAGTTGGCCGAGACCGATTTGCCGGAGCCGGATTCGCCGACGAGCGCTACGACCTCGCCTTTGGCGATATCGAACGAGATCCGATCGACGGCAAGCGAGGTTTCGCCGCCCTGATGAAAGGCAACCGAGAGATCGCGGACGGAAAGGAGCGGTTCTGTCATGTCACTCATTGAAACGTCTTCCTCGGATCGAAGGCGTCGCGCACGGCTTCGCCGATGAAGATCAAAAGAGAAAGCATGATCGACATGGTGAAGAAGGCCGTCAGCCCGAGCCAAGGCGCCTGCAGGTTGGTCTTGCCCTGGGCGATCATTTCGCCGAGCGAAGGGGAGCCGGGCGGCATGCCGAAGCCGAGGAAATCGAGCGAGGTCAGCGTCGTGATCGAGCCTGAGAGAATGAAGGGCAGAAAGGTGAGCGTCGCCACCATGGCGTTCGGCAGCAGGTGGCGCCACATGATGGTGCGGTTGTTGACGCCGAGCGCACGGGCGGCGCGGACATATTCGAAATTGCGGGCGCGCAGGAACTCTGCGCGCACGACGCCGACAAAGCTGACCCAGGAGAAGAGCAGCATGATTCCGAGCAGCACGAAGAAGCCGGGCGGCAGGATCGCGGCGATAATGAGCAGGATATAAAGCACAGGCATCGACGACCATATTTCGATGAAGCGCTGCAGCAAGAGATCGGTCAGGCCGCCGAAATAGCCCTGCACCGCCCCTGCCGTGACGCCGATGATCGCCGAGCAGATGGTCAACGCCAGGCCGAACAGCACCGATATGCGGAAGCCGTAGATAACGCGCGCCAGCACGTCACGCGCTTGGTCATCGGTGCCGAGCCAGTTGAGATTGCCGAGCGTGCAGCCGGGATCGTTCGCGCCTTGCGGATAACCTGAGCAACGCTCCTCCTTGGTCATCAGCCAGAAGGGGGGAGTCGGAGCCGAATGCGGAATGTTCGAGTTGACCGAGCGGTAGGAATAATGGATCGGCGGCCAGATCATCCAGCCATTGGCATTGATCTCATCTGCTATCACCGAGGAGCGGTAGTCGGTTTCGGCGAGAAAGCCGCCGAATTTCTCCTCGGGATAGTCGATCAACACCGGAAACAGGATCTCGCCCTTATAGGAGGCGATGATCGGCCGGTCGTTGGCGAGGAATTCCGCGAAAAGGCTGAGCACGAACAGCAGCAGGAAAAGCCACAGCGACCAGTAGCCGCGGCCGTTCGCCCGGAAATTCTTCCACCGACGGATATTGGTCGGCGACAGCAGCCCCTTGCGCGGCGGTTTGACCGGGGTTGCGGTGGCAGGGTTTGCGGCGGCGTCCATCAGACATCCCTCCGCTCGAAATCGATGCGCGGATCGATCCAGGTATAGATCAGGTCTGAGATCAGGCTGACGAAAAGACCGAGTAGCGAGAAGATATAGAGTGTCGCGAAGACGATCGGATAATCGCGGTTGACCACCGAGAGATAGCCGAGGCGGCCGAGGCCATCGAGCGAAAAGATGTTCTCGATCAGCAGCGAGCCAGTGAAGAAAGCGGAGATGAAGGCACCGGGAAAACCGGCGATGATGATCAGCATGGCGTTGCGGAAAACATGGCCGTAAAGCACCTGCCGCTCATTCAGACCCTTGGCGCGGGCGGTGACGACATATTGCTTCTTGATCTCCTCGATGAAGGAATTCTTGGTCAAGAGCGTCGTCGTAGCAAAGGCGGCTAGCGAAAGCGAGATCAGCGGCAGAGTGAGGTGCCAGAAATAGTCGAGCGGCTTCTGCCACCAGGCGAGCTGGTCGAAATTGTCGGAAACGAGGCCGCGCAACGGAAACCAGTCGTAGAAGGAGCCGCCGGCGAAAAGCACGATCAGCAGGATGCCGAAGAGGAAGCTCGGAACGGCATAGCCGACGACGATGACGCCCGAGGTCCAGACATCGAAGGTCGATCCGTCCTTGACCGCCTTGCGGATGCCGAGCGGAATGGAAATCGCATAGGAGAAGATCAGGATCCAGATGCCGAGCGAGATCGACACCGGCAGCTTCTCCTTGATGAGGTCGAGCACCGAGGTGTTGCGGAAGAAGCTCTCACCGAAATCGAAGCGGATGTAGTTCCACATCATCTCGCCGAAACGCGTCAGCGGCGGCTTGTCGAAACCGAATTGTTTTTCGAGCTTGGCGATCAGCTCCGGATCGAGCCCCTGGGCGCCGCGATATTTCGAGTTTTCTTCGCCGCCTCCTGCGCCGAGAAGATCCCCGCCACCGGACAGGCGCTGATCGGCGCTGTCGGCTTGGCCGGTCAGCTGGGCGATCACCTGCTCGACCGGACCACCCGGGGCGAATTGAACCACGACGAAGGAAATCGCCATAATGCCGACGATGGTCGGGATCATCAAAAGCAGGCGGCGAATGATATAGGCGCCCATCAGCCTTCAGCCTCCGGAGCCCACAGCCCCTGCATTGCAAGCCTGCTCATTTCGCGGTGGTGGACCACCAGGCATCAGGGAAGCCGAGGCTATAGGTCGGAAACTCCGCCGGATGCGTGATCGTGTTCCAGTAAGCGATCGATTGCTTGTCGCGATAATACAGTGGCACGACATAGTTCCCCGCCAAGAGCACTCGGTCCATAGCCTTGATCGCGGCGACCTGTTCATCGCGGTTGGGCGCGAAGATGATCATGCGAATAAGCTCATCGACGGCCGGGTTGGCGATGCCGGCATAATTGCGAGAGCCTTGCTGGTTGGCCGAGCCGGACCCCCAAAACATGGCCTGCTCGTTGCCGGGATTAATCGTCTCAACCCAGGTATTCCAGATCATGTCGTAGTCGAAGCTACGCACTCGGTTTGTATATTGCGAGGCATCCACAGTCCGAACCCGAGCATCTATCCCGATTTTCTTCAGGTTGTTGGCATAGGGCACCGCCCAGCGCTCCAACGTGGGGCTCGACAACAGGATCTCGAAATTCATTGGCTGGCCAGTTTTGGTGTTGACCATCCGGTTATTCTTGAGTTCCCACCCGGCTTCTTTCAACAATGAGATCGCGGTGCGGAGGTTTTCGCGACTTTTCTGCGGATCACCACCGACCGGATTGGAATAAGGAGTGGTGAAGACCTCCGGCGGAACCTTGTCCTTCAGGCCCTGCAATATTTCAAGTTCCCGCCCCTGAGGCAATCCGGAGGAGGCGAGGTCGGTGTTCCAGAAATAGCTGTTGATGCGCTGGTAGCTGTTGAGAGCAAGCGAGCGGTTCAACTCCTCAAAATCGAAACCGTAATTCAACGCCTTGCGAACCCTGATGTCCTTGAACAAGTCGCGCCGCATGTTGGGTACTAGAGCCTGCATGACGCCCTTTGCGCGCACTGGGTTGGCGACGTCCTCTTTCGTCACGCGCCCGTCCTTGACGGCGGGGAAATCATATCCGGTTGCCCAGCGGGCAGCGGCCGTCTCCTGCCAATAGTCGCTGTTACCGGCCCTAAAAGCCTCGAACTGCACGTCCCGGTCAGCGAAATAGGTGTAAGTGATCGAGCCAAAATTGTTCTGCCCGACATTCACGTTGAGGTCCTTGCCCCAATAGTCGTCGCGCAATTCGTAGCGGATCGTTGCGCCGGGCGAGAAGGAAGCGATTTTATAAGGACCCGAACCCATCACGGGCTCGAGCGTCGTCTTGGAAATATCGCGCGGCTTGCCGTCCGGCCCCGCACCCTCCCACCAATTCTTCGGAAGGACCATCAGCTGTCCAAGAATATTGGGAAGCTCCTTATTGTTCTTCTCGTCGAAGATGAAGGTCACGTCGCGTTCGCCCGTCTTCACGGCCTTAACGACATGCTTGTAGTAGTTGGACAGGAGCGGATTGAGCTCCTTCGATCGGTCGAAACTGAAAACGACGTCCTCCGGCGTCACCGAGCTTCCGTCGGCCCACTGGGCCTCCTTGCGCAGCCGGAACGTCGCTCGCGATACGTCCTCGGGAAAGGAAACGCCTTCTGCCAGCAGCCCATAGGAGGAGAGCAGCTCGTCATCAGGCGATTTCATAAGTGTTTCAAAAGGCAGGGTCAGGCCAACCGCCTTTACCCCCTTCGAAAGCAACGGGTTGAAGGTATCGTAGGTACCGGAGGCGGAAAGGCGCAGATTGCCGCCCTTAGGCGCCTCGGGATTGATGTAGTCGAAATGCTTGAAGCCCGGCTTGTATTTCAGCTCGCTGATGACGGAACTGCCGATCTGGAAATTTGGCTCCTGGGCTTTGACAGGCAGCGCCGGCGCGCTCAGCACCACAAGAGCGGCAACCAGACTTGTCCTCGACCTGATAAACCCTATTCGCCATCCCATATTATTTCGGTTCGGGCGAGAATAAGGGAAATAGAGGCGCAAACCACGGTGCACCTGGCCGATAAACGTGAGATTGAGTTTCTCCTGTGGATCGATCAGCGTACCCCCTCCCTGTGCGGCACCGACGATGCCTTCCTGGGCGAGGTTTGTAAGGGGACTGCGGAGCGTATGGCGGTTGACGAAAAATTGCTCTGCAGATGCCATTTCCCACGGCACCATGTCGGTCTCGTCATAAGCGCCGCCTGTGATCGCTTCGCGGATGCTATCCGCTATCTGACGCCAAAGCGCCACCCCCGTCTGCCTCTGAGCTCGCTTCACTTCAGCCATCATAAACCCTCTACCTGCACTAAAACGCGAAGAACCCGAAATTGTCGATCTTAAGTTCTAAGTTCTATACTTCTGTTCAAAGCGACCGGGCACAGCCTGCCATCCCTTGCGCGGGGCCGCAGCATCCGCCAACTTGATGACGCCGTGATAAAGTGCTTGCGGTACATCGATCAAATCGATTGCTTGGATGGGGTCCATCCATTCAATGAGTGATAGCTCAGCTTGCGACGTGCCGATTTCCATTCCTAGGGCACCGTCTTGAATGGAGTGGCGCCGAAGACAACACCCGTCATCGAGGCCAGCAGGAACGGTACGAGAATAAGTTTCTTCACGATAATCTCCAATTCCAATGAACGATTAGCGGCTGTAGGCGGCAGTGAAGGAGGCCTTGCCGAGCAACTTGTCGCCAAGGCCCTTGTTCAGCACGAAACCATGCAGCGCCGCCGTGCCCGTTTTCGGAACGCCGGCGGCCGTGTCGATGTCCTCGACGGACCGGAGCCAACTGGGCGCGCGCCTTTCGCGTTCGTGAGGTGATCTTGCGATGATGCCAGCTATCGAGCAGCATCAACGGTCCTATAATGGAACCAGCCCGAAACGAAATCTCACCGCCATTCGGACCCCGGAGAATAGCCGAAAGTCCAACGTGGCTCCTGGCCTGGGAGGGGCATCAACGCCTGTCATCAGGTTCACTCGGCTGTTGTCGATCCCTGCTCGACGACAGCCGTTTCCCCCGCGGCTTTCTATACCGGTCGTGCCGCAGCTCGGCTTAGCGCCCATCCTCGTCGCCGGCCACGGGGTAAATCTCTAGTGGCTATTCTTCATCCCAACGCTTCGCGCTCCATAGCGAAAGTCGTAAACATGCGCAGCCGCGGTCGGGAGCGAGGCCACGTGGTAACGACGCGAGACCTCCATGAATTCTTATAAATTGCTTGGAGAGGATGATGGCGAACACATTGCCCCTTTGCCCCCTGCAAATGAACTCGCTCCGGTGGCTGAAACAGGGCCGCACGCTTGAAGAGGTTGCCGTAATCGAGGGCCTAAGTATCGGTGACATAGAGCGTTGTTTGGCCGATGCATTGGTGCTGCTCGGAGTGGCGTCGATCGAGGAAGCCATTCTCAAGATCGAACACAGTCAATCGGAGTAAGCATAATATGCAGCTCCTAACCTGCTAAGCCCCCTGCATCACCTGCAGGCGGCTTGAACCTGCCAGCGTTCGGAGGCTAATCAAGCGTTCGTTCGAGGCAACTCACAGTGAGCAAAAATTGCTGTAACCGCCTGGGATTCTCAGTTGCGGTCGGAGCCTGGCCGCCCGGGCGATGACGCCTGGCTGCTGGCCCGCCCCGCTTCGATAAAAGCGCAACCGCCTCCCCCACGACAACGTGACATCGCCTATGCACCGGCCGCGCTGGACGATCACGAGAACCTCAATGGTGCCATGTGCCGCAAGGAAGCCGGTACCCTGTCGCAGTCATTGACGCTGCGACGGGTGCGTCGGCTGCTGAAGCGGATACGAGCTGGAGGCGCAGCGGCAACTGGGCACAAGACGATAGGCCGACCGTCGAACAACCGGATCATGCAAAGGATTTTGGCGGCCTACCCGCGGTTTCCCGACGCGGGAACATGAACAAGCGGAAGCGACGCAGCAACTGGAGGCTTGGCGCGCGAACCCGCCAGGCCTCCTGCGATCAGACAAAGGTGAAGTCGGAGGGGGCAAGGTACATGTTAGTCAGGTCTGAGACGCTATCTACCTCCGCCAAGTGAGCGAAGACATCCACGTGATCAGGCGAAGTAACATACGCTAACTCGACGGTCCTGGTATCGGCGTTGTGGTAGACGATGATGTCGCCGCCCCTCTCTCCGGATATAGCGCTCGTTGCGTCAGACCCGCTGGCGAAACTCTGGTCTGTGATTACCACGACGTGTTCACCGCTCGCACCCGAGGCATTGCCCTCATAGAAGGTATCAACGGTGGAACCCGCCTGAGGGTCGCCGTGATTGATAAAGTTCGCACCACTATTATCGTTGCCTAGTCCCTTCGCATCGAAAGCGACAGTATCTTGAGCCGGATTAAAATCCCCGATCGTCAGTACCGGGATCGGCTCAAAATTAGCCCCCCAGTGTATAGGGCCCGTCGGATAGTGAGAATGGAAAACGAACGTGTCGGAGCCTTCATGTCCTGCCACGAAGAATGTGCCTGCTTCACCATCGAGATCCTCGTCGTACGGCCTGCCGGAGAGACCTTCATCGCCATGATCGCCGCCCGGACCACCGATTATATCGTTACCATTGGGGCCCTCGATGATATCATTGGATTCTGTTTCCAAATACATGCTTCTAAAGCTCCTAATGTTACGAGGTTTGGTTATTACGGGACTCCCCATAACTGCGACCACCCACTCTGTGAAATTCTTTGTTTGAATACAAAGCATTGACGTTACGGATGATTAAGCGCACATCAAGAACAACGTGGGACCTCCCTTGGTGCGTGATCCGATTCTACGGCTGGTTCTCAAATCGGGTTTGTCACGTTGGCACGATTTGTCGTCACGTCGTGAATTGGCTCTTTGAATGCGGATGGTTGTTAAGCGTCTTGCTTCCACGCCGGGTTACCGTCTTTCCGAGGCCGTTGAGTGTGCGGTCGGGCACTTCGACGTGGCCACGGCGTACCACTTGGCCACCGGTCGACTGACAAGGTTACCGCCACCGTCCCTCACGGGACATCGGGGACCGTATTGATGGGGTTGTGTTCTCTATTTCGGCGTGGTGAGGTCAAGCACCTTTCTACTGTCCGTAGCTGCGGTTATTGATGTCTTCGCAGTATCGCGCTTGTCTCCGGATCGACTGTGCGGCCCTCACACTATGGGACCAGAAGAATGAGGCGGACCAATCTAATCGGCGACCTGACCGCAATAAACGACCGTACCAAACTACCACGCGAACTCACCCCATCTGTCGTCCTACGAGGGACATCTTTCCACCGCCGTGACGCTGCCGAAGACCGAGAAGGAGCGAACCAACGTCAAGCGGATCGCCATCGACCACACCGAATAGTACCGACCGCTACAAGCGCGCCGGTACAAACGCCCCCGACGAGCTTCGGCAACGGCGACGCTGTCTTACGGTCGCGATCGACAATACCGTCCCGGGCGCTGCGCTTTTGGTCGTAGCGCCAATGGGCAGCTAGTGGGCAAGCAGAGGTGGAGCAGGGAAGTCCAATACATTGCTCGTATAGCTTTCGACCAGCGCACTGAACGGAGTGCCGTCCTGAAGCTTCAGCACTGCATGATGTTCGAGAAGAAAGGGCGGTAGTACAAGAGATGATCCCGTTGCGGGTGTCGGTAGCTCCTTTTCTACGTCCCATCCTTCTGGAAGAGGCGACCACAGCAAATTGGAAGATAGATTTGTGCGGGTGAAATTAAGAGATTGGACGGCTCTGCCAAAGGCGACGTCGCTCGTATTCAACGCTTTATTCATGTCCATTGTCAGCCTTGCCGGAACATACCAATTGTCGGCCTCAGAAAGGACGCGATTGCCGCAAACGAGGCGGACATGTCGATAGGCGATGGGCTCGTCGGGGCCGACCGCCAGAAGTTCTCGGATGCGCCTATCGACGGGCTTGTTTCGCCCGCGAACCCGCTGTGCAACGATCTTAGAACCTTGCGGTGCGAGCTTGTGTCCGGCACACCAACGATCGAGTGTCAAAGTGGCGCTAGCATTACTCAGGAGATTTGCATTCAAGGTCTGGAGAATCGCAAGTGCCTCAATCCGTGCCGTTGGCGTGTTAGGCCATTGCACCGTGGTGAACGATTCCTGCGCCGATATGTTATGCGCGGTCAGCATGATCGTAGCAGCAGGTGCAAATGCGATAACCCGTATAAACTTCCAACAGTAAATTGACACGAAAAGTCATCCTTTGTGGCGAGTTTTCCTGAGCGTTGAGACGATATTTATTGTCAGGGAGGCTTTCCCACAAGCCCCGCTCCAAGGGGACTCTTAGAAGGCGGTGTGAGCGGACGCTGGGATGATGCGTGCCGCCGCGGACATAAACCGGCCGGTTTCCCAAGGCAGGAGTAACGTCCGTCATGATGCGCTCAGCAGCCATCATTGGTGCCATGATGATCCATGACGCAAATGGGTGCGATCCAAAGAATCGATTTTTCCAACAAGTCCAGTGCCGTTAGAACGCGCTGAATTTACTTAGCGCGACAGAATGACGGCTCTGCCACGAAGTTCTGACGGAATGATAGCTGGCATGGCGATTAAAGAGTGATTGTAGCTTCGCTCACGGGACTAGGTGAGTGCCTTGTGGCCCATATGCGAAAACCGGAGAGTGTATGTGCGGGATTGTAGGTATTGTCGGCCATCATCCGGTTTCGGACCGGCTGATAGACGCATTGAAACGCCTTGAATATCGTGGCTACGATTCGGCGGGCGTCGCGACGATCGACGGTGGAGCGCTCAATCGCCGGCGCTGTGAGGGCAAGCTCCTCAATCTTGAGGCAAAGCTGAAAGAACAGCCTCTGGCGGGCACAATCGGCATTGCCCATACGCGCTGGGCAACCCATGGCGCGCCGACGGAACGCAATGCCCACCCACATTTTAGCGACGGCATCGCGGTCGTCCACAATGGGATAATCGAGAATTTCGCCGAATTGAAGGATGAGCTGACCGCGGCCGGCGCCGAGTTCCAAACCGACACCGACACGGAGGTCATCGCGCATCTCGTGGCAAGACTTCGCCGGGACGGCATGGGCCGGCGCGAAGCTATGCATGCGATGCTGAAGCGCGTCCGAGGCGCTTACTCGCTGGCTCTGCTCTTCGAGGATGACCCTTCCACTATCATGGCTGCCCGTAATGGCCCGCCGCTCGCGATCGGTCATGGAAGCGGCGAGATGTTCCTTGGGTCGGATGCGATTGCGCTGGCGCCCTTAACCAACGAGATCACCTACCTGATCGACGGCGATTGGGCGGTCATCGACAAGACTGGCGTCCGTATCTTCGATATCGACGGCGAGGTCACCACCCGACCGCGGCAGATCTCGCTGGTGACGGCCCCTATGATCGACAAGGGCAACTATCGCCATTTCATGGAGAAGGAAATTTACGACCAGCCGGAGGCCATCTCCGATACCCTCAGTCATTACATCAACTTCAGCGACAACCCGGTGGTCGCGGTTTGGCGCGACACGGTCTTCGCCAACGTGCAAAGCTTGGCGATCTCCGCCTGCGGCACTGCGTACTTTGCCGGGCTGATCGGCAAATACTGGTTCGAACACTACGCACGTCTGCCGGTCGAAATCGATGTCGCGTCAGAATTTCGGTACCGCGAAATCCCGTTCTCGCCACAGGTGGCAGCTCTCTTCATCTCACAATCGGGCGAGACGGCCGATACACTTGCTTGCCTACGCTATTGCAAGGAGCACGGCTTGAAGACCGGTGCAGTGGTCAACGCGCCCGAATCGACGATAGCACGGGAGTCCGACACTGTGTTCCCGATCTTCGCCGGTCCGGAGATTGGCGTTGCGTCTACGAAGGCCTTTACATGCCAGCTCGCCGTTTTGGCTGCGCTCGCGGTTGCTGCTGGCAGGGCGCGTGGCACCCTTACGGAGAAGGAGGAACAGACACTGGTCGGCCGGCTTGCCGAGGTGCCACGCGTCATGGGGCAGGTGCTCAACAGCATCCGACCTAGGATTGAGCTTCTCTCGCGTGAATTGGCAAAGTGCCGCGCCGTACTCTATCTTGGCCGCGGCACCAGCTTCCCTCTGGCCATGGAAGGCGCCCTGAAACTAAAGGAGATTTCCTATATTCACGCGCAAGGCTATGCTGCCGGCGAACTGAAACACGGTCCGATTGCTCTCATCGACGAGAACATGCCGGTTGTCGTGATCGCACCGCATGACCGCTTTTTCGATAAGACCGTTTCAAACATGCAGGAGGTTGCGGCCCGCGGCGGACGGATCATCTTGATCACCGACGAGAAGGGCGCTAGCGCCTTGAAGCTCGACACGATGCAAACAATCGTTCTTCCAAATGTGGACGAGATCATAGCCCCGATGATCTTCTCGCTGGCGATCCAATTGCTCGCCTATCATACCGCCGTGTTTGCGGGCACTGACGTCGATCAGCCGCGCAACCTGGCGAAATCAGTCACCGTCGAATAGGCCGTCGATTCCGTAAGGGACGAATGACAGAGTGTAAATGACTTGTAACTGCTGAGCATTTGGAGATCAACATGCCGCAAACGAAGATATTTGGCTTCTCGGGCAACATAACACGACCGTCCACGACGCGCACATTCGTCGACCATATCGTCGGGCAATTGGCGATCAAAACGCAAGCGGTGGCGCAGTCCTTCGATGTCGATGACCTTGGACCTTCACTGTTGAAAGCCAAACGGCTAGACGACCTCAGCGCTCAAGCGCGCGGGGTCGTAGACCAGATGCTAGAGGCAGACGTCCTGGTCGTAGGCTCACCCACCTACAAGGGCAGTTACACCGGCCTATTCAAGCACTATTTCGATTTGCTCGATCCAACATCGCTGAGGGGCAAGCCTATCATCATCGCTGCGACGGGCGGGGGCGAGCGACATTCGCTTGTCGTCGAGCATCAGTTGCGCCCTCTGTTCGGGTTCTTTGAAGCGCTTGCGATGCCGACCGCAATCTATGCCACCCGTAATAACTCGCCCATGGAGAGGTGATTTCCGAGGCCATCCGCATGCGTGTAGGCCAGGCTGTCGAGGAAGCAGCGTACGCAATAGGATGACCAGACTCAGCAAACGTCGGCGCAACAGGCACTATTCTCCCACGCGAACCTTACGAGGCGATTTAGCCCTATTCACCGCCTCGCAGCCGACAAAAAACTGCTGCCTTGGATGGCGGAATAGCCCGACATCACTTGTCCCGCCAAGATGTTTTGAATAGTTGAGTTTTGTCACCTTCGAGACCGTCAGGCATTTCAACTTTGCACCACAACAGCCGACATTTTTGACGCCACGGTTGAGCGCGGACACCCGTGAACTGCGAGGAATTGCCATTTGAGAAAACCGTGTATCCTACTCGCTGCCGTTCTTGTCTGTGCAGCACTCCAGTTTCCCTCCGCTAATAGCATGGCTGAACAGGCGGCCGCACCTGCTTTGACCGTTTCTCTGACGGCGCCGGCAATACGAGACTGGCCGGAAACCGTTCCCGCGAGCGGCTGGCTGAAACCGTGGCAGGAAGCAATCGTTGCGTCCGAAACGAGCGGCCTGCGCATCACCGACGTCCTGGTCGATGTCGGCACCGTGGTCACGAAAGGGCAGACGCTCGCCCGGCTTTCGCAGGACAGCGTACTGGCAGACCTTCGCAAACAGGAGGCGGCTGTCGTCTTCGCCAAGGCAAATCTGACAAAGGCCAAGGCAAATGCGGATCTTGCACGCCAGCTTCGTTCATCCGGCGCTCTTTCCGACGAGAAGATCACCGAATATTTCGCCGACGAGCAGATGGCGACGGCAAGCCTGGCATCCGAGGAGGCCGCGCTCGACAGCGAAAAGATCAAGCTTGCGCAGACGACCATCACCGCCGCCGACGATGGCCTCATAATCTCGCGTTCGGGCGATCTCGGCGCAGTCGTCTCCACCGGCACCGAGCTCTTCCGCATGGTGCGCCAGCAGCGCGTCGAATGGCAGGCGGAAGTGTCGGCGCGTTATCTGCCGCGGATTTCGGAGGGTTTGAGCGTTGCGATCAACGGACCGGACGGTCACGCCATTGCCGGCAAGGTGCGGCTGGTCGGCCCCTCGGTCAGCACCGACACCAGCCGTGGGATCGTCTATGTTGCGCTTCCGTCCGAGGTTCGTCCGCGCACCGGCCTTTATGTCACTGGCAATGTCGAGCTGCAGACCACACCGGCGCTCACCGTCCCCGAGACGGCGATCGTGTTCCGGGATTGCATCAGCTACGTCTTTACCGCCGGCCAGGGCAAGCGGGTGCGGCGGGTCCGCGTGGAAACCGGCCGCCGCAACGATGGCGAGGTCGAAATCATCTCCGGCATCGACCGGTCGGCAAAGGTCGTCACGTCGGGCGGTGCATTTCTCTCAGACAATGACCTCGTGAAAATTGCGGAGAAAAACTGATGAATTTCTCCGCCTTCTCGATCCGCAATCCCATACCAGCGATATTGCTGTTTGTGATGTTTGGATTTGGCGAGCTTTGGGCATTCAAACAGCTGGCGGTTCAGTACTTTCCGGACATGGACCTTCCGACCGTCAGCGTTACCGCCACGCACGATGAGGCTGCGCCGACGCAGCTCGAGACGGAGGTTGCCCGCACCATCAAGGATAGCCTCACCTCCTTGAGCCATCTCGATCATATTCTCACAACGATCATCGATGGCACCGTCTCGATCAAGGTATCCTTCAAGTATCCCGGTTATCAGCCTCATCGGATCGAGATTAGAAGCAACAATGTTGACGAGCCTCATTTCGACGTGGAATCGCCTCTGGAGCGGCATCGCAAGAATCGGAACATTGTTCTATCACTTGATAGCGCTTGAAGGGTTCACGTGGTTTGTGGACCCACGAAGCAATAGTCGTGCCAGATGATAAGTACTGTAAATACAATGGGTCGAAATCGCTATGTCGGATTACTAACATTGTCGGACAGAGACATGTCGATGCGCCGCACTGCAATGCGGCTGCGTTGGGTTGGCGAGACACATGGGACGCCTATTGAAGGTACGAAGCAAACAGCCTGACGGGCAAGCTCACCGTTGTCGTCGGCAATAGCGGCAATCTTGCCCAGGTGTTGCAGGTGAATGACACGCTCAGCTCCTTCGCTAAGCCGCGGTTCGGCGGCGTCGGCACACTTCGAGGCCAGGTCTTCCCCTGGGACCTTGAGCTTCGGTGCATTCGGCAAAGGCGCGGTACGTATTCAAAAGCTGCAGGCGCTTCATCGGTGCAGCAACAGCACGACAAAAGGAACGTTGGTATTGTCTCAGCAATTTTCGATAGTGGACCTTCGCTGTCGCCAACGCCTCCGGTAGTTACAAAGAATGTCTGACCCTCTGTTATAACCGTTTCGTAACCGCGCATATTCGCTGGTAATCCTTTGTGTAGGAAAGGCAAATGGTTGGTCGCGCAGCGTCGTTCGCCAACTGCAAACATAGCATGAAGAAAATAGCCGCCGTCGGTGAGCGCTCCTACGGTCGACGGGACCATGGAGAGAGCGATGTTATATGCCAGGACGCTCGCATTCGGAATCTCCCTTAGTTTCCATATTACAAGAGAGGCTTACCATCTGTGGGAACCAATTGTCTCGCAGATCGATGCGCGAGCGGCGCCGCACAAGGCTTCCCTGGTGAAGGCGGGAGGCAGGGCTGCTAGGCTGGCGAGAACCAATCTGCGGCCAGTCAACAACTGGGGCAGGATTTCCTACCCCAGTCCCACTGATTAACGCAGGTCAGCAGACTAGGCGTTGCTCTCGATCAACAGCGGTACGACGTTGGTCGATGGGCGGATGGCTTGAGCCCAGCTGAAACCGCCCCACGACCAGCCATTGTTGATGTCGAAGGCAACTTCCCGATGGGACTTTGCGGTCAGATCGATGAGAATGCTCTGACTATACGCTTTCTCGATTACGGTGCCGGTATTCACCGTATTGGTGGAAAATGTCAACATGACCTTTTGGATCGGTATGATCGCATCTAGGCCATTGCCATAAAGTGGAAAAGCGCAGAGGGGCTGAGCTGTACTGTCG
The DNA here is from genome assembly GCF_002117485.1 of Rhizobium sp. NXC14. Taxonomy (NCBI): domain Bacteria; kingdom Pseudomonadati; phylum Pseudomonadota; class Alphaproteobacteria; order Hyphomicrobiales; family Rhizobiaceae; genus Rhizobium; species Rhizobium sp. NXC14. The sequence continues at coordinate 125,730 of NZ_CP021031.1, read as the reverse complement.
ACGACTTCGGAAATCCCGCACGTAACCTGCGTCGTCGTCCGATTTTCGATCGAAATCACTCCTTCCGTGCCGTCGACGACGCTGCCCGTGCCTTGGGGCGTCTCAACTTCCAGCGTTTGACCGAGATCGATCGCGTAAGAGCTCAAGCCCTTGATCTGACCGTTGGGAATGATCGCGGACCTGGATGTGTAAGCCTCGTACTGGACTTCCCAAGACACCTCGGTGTCCAGCCCGAAATCATCGGATTTGAACCAGACGAGCGGCACGCCGCCGCCGGCACTTGTTTGCACTCCCTTGAAGCCAAAAAGGGAATAGTTGCCGCTCGACAGGGCTGCGACGGTATTCTGGCCCATGCTGATGGTTACGCCATAATCCGTGGCGCCAAGTAGGTTACCGATACTCGGCGCAACGGACCTAGCACGGTTCGATGAGGAATGGGCCTCTTCGGCAACGCCATCTACTACCGTCACGGCAGTTCCCTTGTATCCCAATTTCTTTGCGGCATGCTCCAGCGTGCTCGGAGCCATGACGAGGGTCCCGGTTGCATTAACCTTTTTCGAATCGACCTGCGTGTAGGCTAGGACTGCGGGATCGTAGCCGGCCTCTTCGACGATGGCCTTCACGTTGGGCACGGAAAGAGTTCCACCAGTTCTTTCAAAAATATACTGGGTCATCGCAGTGCTCCCTTGGTTCGAGTGCCGAAAAGGAGGCCCCCAAGTTCCAATCATAGCTCGGTTGTGACTGGGGAGCTCCGAAAGCAAACCGCCTGCCTCTCTGATTGAGTGTTCAGACCCCGGTAGTGCCAACTTGCCAATGGCATTCCCGTTTGCTTACGGCGATATCTTGTGCACGGACTGAACAATCCATGCTTCTGATTGCGTCACTCAAATCTTTGAGTGTTACACTATTTGACTGTTGAGGATACGCAATCCGCCATGGTTGCGCCCGCCGCCGAACACTAGACGATGATCATGCGAATGCCCGGCCATTGCATTATTCCGAGAGCGATTGATCTGATCGGACAGCGCCTGGAGCTACGGTTCTTAACCTCGCCATAAAAATGATCGCAAGCGCGCGCGGACCCTATCAGGCGTCTGACGACGCATAGCTACCAATCGCAAGCCAAAGCGTCTATAAGCGCCTGAAGGCCTATCTTGCTCGCTGCGCTCTGGAAGAGGGCGTGTTGCTCAGATTACCGGCCCATGCAGAGATCGCAGGTTCCATGGCGCCAGCCGCGGAGGTTAGCCGCTCGATCTCCGCCTTGAAGTGGGCCAAGATACCGGAAACCGGACGCCAGCGCCTCACCATCCTTCAGCCGAACGCCTTTGCTTTATGAACAATAGACAGCATCGGATTGATCCAGAGCCAAGCGTAATTTCAACCGGCACGCGACATCACCAAAAGACAATCTTGGGATCATCCCCGCGCGTCGTTGGCATCCTCAGCAAGTTTATGCGTTTTGAATTTCTTCCGGAACTCCATAGGACCTTGATCATAAAGTAAGCGCGATTTTCCCCGCACCTTCTGCAATTGAGTGAGCTTTGGCATGAGGTGTCCACCAAAATAGGTGGACACCAAGTGATGGAAGAAGGTCGAAAACTTGCCGTGCGGCTGGTCGGTCGGAATGGGAGACGCCGTTTCGATCAAAGTTCGAAAGACCGCCTTATTGCGGCCTGCCTTGAACCTGGCGCATCGGTATCGAAACTCGCGCGCGAACACGGGGTCAACGCGAACCTCGTTTGGAAATGGATACGGAAGCACACCCAGCCGCTTGCGTCGCCGCCGTCTTCGACATCGTCTTTTATTCCGGTGCAAATCACCGCGGCCAGCGACGAGTTTGAGTTTGGTGAAGAGCTGCCTCGGAAAGCAGAGAGGAACCGGCCGCTGCCCTCTCCAGCGAAGGTGAGCGCGTCACTGCCGAACGGCGTGAAGCTGACGCTGGAATGCGGTGACGTAGATGCATTGACGGCAATCATCGGAGCGCTGGGTCATGCGCGGCCGCAGACCTCTGCCGGAAGACCTGCCGCGTGAGCGTGTCGAATATGACCTTCCCGACGATCAGAAGGCTTGCCCGTGCTGCGATAGTCAAATGCATCGCATGGGCGAGGCCGTTACCGAGCAGCTTCATATTGAAGTCAAGGCAAAGGTCCTGCAGAACGTCCGGTTCAAATATGCCTGCCGCCATTGCGACCGCACCGGCATCAACACACCCGTCGTGATCGCACCGATGCCGACGCAGCCCCTGCCGGGCAGCATCGCTACCGCTTCGACGCTAGCCTTCGCGCTCGTCCACAAATACGTCGATGGCACACCGCTCTACCGCGTGGCGCAGACATTCGAGCGGGCCGGCGTGCCGATCAGCCGCGGCGCTCTCGCTCACTGGGTCATCGGTTCAAGCGAGAAGCATCTGCATCGCATCTATGACGCCCTGAAACTGCGGCTGCGATCGCAGCCTCTCATTCACGGCGATGAGACCACAGTCCAGGTCCTGAAGGAAAAGGACAAGGAGGCCACCAGCACATCGTATATGTGGGCTTATCGCAGTAGCGAGGATAGTGACCAGCCAATCGTACTGCTCGATTATCAGCCCGGCCGAGGCCAGATCCACCCCCAGACCTTCCTCGGTGACTACCGCGGCATATTGGTGAGCGATGGCTACACCGCGTGGCGCACATTGCATGGCGCAACCCATGTCGGATGCATGGCTCATTCACGACGGCGCTTCGTCGAGGCTCTCAAAACCCGGAAGAATGGAGGCGGACCGCCGGAACAGGCACTCCGGTTCTTCGAGCAGCTATACCGGATCGAAAAGCAGGCAAGAGACAAAACCCCGGATGCCGGTGAGACGACGGCTGATTGCATTCGCCGTTTCCGCCAACAGCACAGCTTGCCTGTCCTGAACGCCCTAAAGGCGTGGCTCGACGCCATCGCGCCGAAGGTCGTGCCGGATACCAAGCTCGGCGACGCCGTCGCCTACACCCTGAACCAATGGGATTACCTGACACGCTATACCAGCGACGGCAGGATGCCGATCGATAACAACATTCTGGAACGCGAAATCAGAGTTTTTGCCACCGGAAGAAAATCGTGGCTGTTCAGCGACACCGCCGACGGAGCCAAGGCCAGCGCAGTGATCTACAGTCTGATGCTCACTTGCCGCGCCTGTGGCGTAGACCCGCTTGCCTGGCTGCGCTACGTGCTCACTGAGTTGCCGCAGCGGGACGAAAGGGCCCACATCGTCGACCTGCTGCCGTTCAACTTCGCCAGAACCGAAGCCGCCTGACACAATACGGTTCCAAACGTTGATCCGATGCCAATCAACGGCTTGGCGTCAACGTGCAGCGAAAATCGCGCTTACATCATAAATCTTGCGGAACGCGGTTGAGAAATTATTCGGATCTTCGTAACCGACTCTGAGTGCGATGTTGAGAATACTCTCCGATCCTTCGCGCAATAGCTGTGCCGCCACCGCGCAACGACGCTGGCGCAGCCAAGTAATGGGACCGACGCCAAACGCCTGATTGAACGCCTTGTTCAAGGTATTTCGGTTCGTGCCCATTCTTGAGGCCAGTTCCTTGACGCCAACCGTACGGGCAATATTGACCTCAAGGAACCCACATGCGGATCGCACCATCGATGGAACGCCCACATTTGTCGGCATATCCGCGCGACCACTTGCCGACGGCATTCCAAAGAGCCGCCTTTGAATCTCCAAGGCGCTGAATGGATAAGTTATGTAGTCGGCGAAGCCGCGCCGAAGCAAGTTATCCACATCTGGAAGGGTGCGTGGGACTATGGCAATGGGCCCGAACGAAAGGGGCAGTCCGACCGCCGCGTCGTGATCCACGGCGACAAGCAAAACCGGATCCTTTTCCGCAGCGTTCGATTTCCTGGCCGAAACGCCGAGTGCGTCATCAAGCTCTCGCAGAATTTTCCGTAGTTCTCTCATTCTGCGCTCAGACAGGCCTGCCACCAGGAACCGGCGCACGCTTGTGATTTCCATATACACCCCCGCGAAATGCCCCGCCCAGGGCGGGTAGAGATTTGGCAGGGGCGAATGATCGCCACATGTAAAGTGCTCACGCATGATGAAATCCGGTGAAGCTGCAGTAGGGCCGTTGTTGGCCTCAAATCGAAGTCGGATGCGTTTCTCTGTGCGCAGTCTCACACACACGGCAGCAATTAGTCGGACTTGCCGGCAACGGTGCAGTTATGTGCGTTGATCAGCCAACGCCTTTAGATGCTCTAGGGGTGTGCAACAGTCCCGGTTGATCCGTATTCGACGCCATGTCACTCTCACTGGTTGATTAGACCCCTCAGAGGGCCATCAGAGACGCAGCAAATCCCGTGCCATCCGGATGAAACTGGCCGTAGTCGCAGCACACCTGTTGAAAGTGCCAGCTCCGAGTATGCCAAGTGCGGAGACGGCCGGCGCGAATGTCAGTATAGGGTTTGCAGCTTTCGACAGAATGGTGGCAATGGTGATAAATGAGCTGATCGCCCATGGCGAAGGTCCAGCACGGCAGGATCGGCACAGGCATTCAGGTTCTTACCCGGTACTTGGGCTGAGGCTCTGCATCCAAGAAGAGTTGGCCACTAGAACATCGCGACCGATCGTCAGACAGCACTGGTCGATTTTAGGACGCCCCTGTTGCTCACGGTTGATCGACAAGCGCTGTAGATGTAGCTTTCGCTTCCAACTGAACGAACCACACAGGAAACAGACTTCTGATGCCAACAGGTACGGTGAAATTCTTCAATGATGACAAAGGCTTCGGCTTCATAACGCCTGAGAACGGCGGACAAGATGTGTTCGTTCACGTGTCTGCCTTGCAAAATGGCGGCTCGCTCCGCGAAGGTGACAAGGTCAGCTTCGAGGTGGGACAGGACCGCAAGACAGGCAAGTCGAAGGCTGAGAACGTCTCTGTCCTCTAATCGGTGGACTGGCCTGCTGCCGGTTTCGTGGACACCGAGTTAAGGTGTTTTCAATGAAACTGGAGCGCATGAATGCAACGAAGGAAGTTCAGCCGCGAGTACAAGCTTGAGGCAGTGAAGTTGGTGCGAGAGCGTGGGGTCAGCGTTGCGCAGGCATCCCGCGATCTGGATGTTCATGAGAATGTCCTGCGCAAGTGGGTAAAGGAATACGGCTCCGACCCTGTGCAGGCTTTTCCTGGTCACGGGCAGATGAAGCCCGAGCAGCTTGAGATCGAGAGGCTTCGGAAAGAAGTCGCCAAGCTGAAGGCGGAGCGCGACATCTTAAAAAAGGCCGCCGCCTACTTTGCGAAGGACGTGATATGAAGTTCGCGTTCATTGCAAAGCACCGCTCGATCTGGCCGGTGGCATGGCTCTGCGAAGCGCTGGGTGTATCGCGTTCCGGCTTTCATGCCTGGTTACATCGGTCACCGAGCCAGCATGCCCGGTATGACGAGGCTCTGCTCGACAAGATCAAGGACAGCTTGAAGGACAGCGACCGCACCTACGGCGCGCGGCGTGTCTGGCATGATCTTCTCGCGGAAGGCTTTTCCTGTGGGCTGCATGCTGCATCGCGTCGAGCGTCTCATGCACGACAACGAATTGAGAGCAAGACCGAGAAGGCGGGGTTTGCCGAAAGACGACGGTGAGCGCCCGGTCATCATGCCGAATGTTCTTGACCGTCAGTTTTCGGCGGGAAGGCCGAACCAGAAGTGGGTGGCCGATTTTACCTATCTATGGACGGCTGAGGGCTGGCTCTATGTGGCTGCCGCCATCGACCTGTTCTCCCGCCGTGTCGTCGGCTGGTCGATGAATGCCAACATGACGGCCCAGCTCGTCACAGATGCGCTGATCATGGCGATCTGGCGCAGAGGCAAGCCGGATGCGCTTCTCCACCATTCGGACCAGGGTAGCCAATACACCAGCGAGCAGTTCCAGCGTCTCATGGCCGATCACGGCATCACCTGCTCGATGAGCCGGTCCGGCAACGTCTGGGACAATGCCGCGATGGAAAGCTTCTTCACATCACTCAAAACGGAACGAACAGCTCGCAAAGTCTACAGGACCAGGGACGATGCAAAGTCGGACGTGTTCGACTACATCGAGCACTTCTACAATCCGAAGCGTCGGCATTCGACACTGGGCTACCTCAGCCCGATGGAATTTGAAAACAAGGTCGGATTAGCCTAACTCGGTGTCCGAAAAACCGGCAGCAGGCCACTAGTCGCTCAGCGAAGCCGCACGCAATCCTTGAAGTCGCTTTTCGTCGGTGTCAGGCATTAATACGCGGACGTGGTTGGCTTCCGGTGCACGCTCCGTCGATTGCTTACTCTGACGGTAATCTCCTTTCCGCGAATTCAAAAGACGCAATTGGAGTTGTTTGCCGCAATGAGATACCAAGCTTAAGATCAGCGGGAGGGCGAGTTGTTGTTCGCAGGCCAGATCTGCGCATACCCAGCTTGTGACAAGGTGTACATTGGGTCCAACCAGCAAGATCCACTGCTGGTTGCTCGCATGAATCAGAGCGGCCTCCACTTCGCCCAAGCTTAGGCCTTTGTCGATCCCGTAATCCACGATGGCGTCGACGGTGACGCTGTCTGTGACGTTCATCGCGCGCAATGCCATAAAGTCCAGCACAAAGCGCTTATGGGCATCGGTATCCACGGCGGCTCCCATCTGCACGAAAGATACAGCAAACATTGCACGAATCCTTCGAGCTGGGGAAGCGGAATGGATGAGGATCGGTAGCCATTGCGGAGGATGCAGTGGTGGAGAGGCTCACCTGCCGCAGGAGGTTCACACGCCACTGGCTGTTATTCCGGCGAATTTTTGCTCCGAGCTCGGATCCCCTTGGGCGTCTAGATGAGGCCCGACATGAAGCGGAGTTGTTCCTGGTCAGCAACCCGCACTTCCGTGTGCGGCATTGGAGACACTCTCAGCCGTTCAGGGACGAAGCACCGCTCCAGCTTTTCATTGAGGGCACGTTAAGACAGGGTTCCCTGACTACGATGCAGAAGGCTTGCCAACATGACCAGTCCGGGCCTTTCAACACGGCGGCCAAGGACGAAACGAGCTGCCCGCGATCGCGCAGCGGTCGGAAGAGTGTGGGCGACAGCAATGCAACGCCAGAGCCCCTTCCGGTTGGTCTTCGGCGGTATGTTGGCCCAGGCTTTCGCTCGGCGGCCTTGGGCCATGGCAGTACTGTCGTAGCCCTTGTCAGCCAGCAGGATATCTCCGTCGCCGAGCTCGTCCGTCAGCGAGTCGGCCTCGGTGCAGTCGGCGATCTGCCCGCCGGTGAGACCGAGGTTGACGGGGCGACCTTCGGCGTCGACGAGCGCGTGGATTTTGCCCGTGAGCCAGCCACGGGAACGTCCCATGCCGCCATCGTCTCCATCCCCTTTTTCCCGTGGCTGCGTGCTGGTGAACGCGGACACTGGTTGAGTCAATCATGACGATGTCGCTATCGTAAGCCTCGGAAACGGCTTCAAGAAGCCGATCCCAGACACCGGCCTTCCGCCAGCGGATGAAGCGGTTGTAGGAGGTGGTCGGCGGACCATAGCGCTCCGGAATTTCCGCCCAGGGCGAGTCCGTCCGAAACCGCCACAGGATGCCATTTGGCACCCGCCGATCATAGACGCGGGGAAACCACGCGGTTTGTTGGGCAACAGCGGCGACAGGATTGCCATTCGTGGCCGGTGAGTTCGTAGCGGCGGCGCGTCATTCCAAGGCTCCCTCATTCGGAAGCCTTGAATCATCGGCGGGACTAAACAACAGGTAATTTTATGAGTTTACGGCCTAGTTCGAATGCCGCGAGAACGAGCACCGCCGCTTGGTTTGGAGGCTGAAGTGCACATCATTTTAGTGCGTCGGCTCCACGGTTCGGGTTACTCTCTGATAGTGCACCCAAACGGCCGCTATGTATCTGACGTGCCCCCGTTAAATTAGGCCATTCAGACCTGGAAATTTCCACTTATGATCCCTGGTGGGAAGAAGAGGAGAATTCGATGAAGGCCTCGAGGTTTTCGGAAGCGCAGATCGCATCTGTGTTGATGCAGGCGGCGGAGGACACACCGGTCGGCGAAGTGTGCCGCAAGGCAGGGATTTCGGACGCCACCTTTTACAACTGGCGCAAAAAATACGCCGGCCTGTGCCCTCGGAGATGAAGCGGCTGCGGCAGCTCGAGGAGGAGAATGCCAAGCTGAAGCGGATTGTCGCCGACCTGCGCGCTGTTATCGCCTGCATCGCAACAACGGTCGACGCAGCTTGGGGCGCTCCGACATCAGGTCGTAGAGCGCCCTCCCCGTTCGAGGCGGAAGCCTTTAGCAGCATCTCGCATCCAACAATCTGTATTTCCGAATTTTAGGATGCACGTATATAGTCCTTGATAATATCCGTTCTTTAGGGGTCGAGGGCAATGAACTGGAACGCATTGTCGACATTCACGCCCGTAGGTCTGACCCTGAGCGGTCGGCCAGTGCGCAAGGTCGTGCGCACGCTCGGCGACGCGGCTCATATCCTGATCAAGTACTGGCCGTCGGATGACGGCGAGGAATACGTCAGTGCCGTTAAAGCCTGCGTGGATGCGATTAGCGGCCGGATCGCGCCAGAACAGTTCCGGGAAGCATTTTTGCGTGCCGCCGATGAGGCGGGCATAACCACGCTCACCGTCGTTCGCCGACAGCGAACAGAAGAACGCGGCCAGTCGCGTCAGAGAGGATGAGATTGGCTTGATTTGCCAGCGGCTCGTTTGCCGTCCGACATCGCGAGCTCCGATGGGGAGGATTCCTTCGCCCGGGATCGATCCGGTTTTGGCTTCCTCGCCTATAACGAGTTCCTCTTTGCCTCCGCCTTTACCTTTTCCGACGAGACCCGCACGCTTCCTGTCGGCATCTCGCTCCCTGGGGGATCGGCTGGTCAAGTTCGGCCAGATGGCAGCTGCCTCGCTCGCCGGCATCGTACCGGTCTATCTGGTGGCGCTCTTCCTCCAGCGCTATCTCGTGGCAGGTCTCGCCCATGGCGGGCTCAAATGATCACCGCAGACGGCTCGGAAGGCTTTCGCTTCCGAATAAGCTACATACTGAACCATTTGGTTCAGTATGTAGGCCCTCCCCTCGATCTCTCGTTTGCGGCGCTGTCCGATGCGACCCGCCGCGGGATCATCGATCAGCTTGGGTGGGGGGACGCGTCGATCACCAGTCTCGCGGACACGTTCCAGATGACGCTGACCGGCATGAAGAAGCACGTCCAGGTTCTCGAGCGGGCCGGGCTCGTCGTCACGCAGAAGGTCGGACGGGTGAGAACCTGCAAGCTTGGGAAACGCGGCCTCAAGGCGGAGGCCGAGTGGATCGAGGCGCATCGCAGGCTGTTCGAGGCCCGCTTCGAAGCATTGGACGAAATCATCAGCGAGATAAAACAGGAGGGACGCGATGACTGAGCAAGTTAAAGGTGCATTTGGTGCGCAGATCCCCACGTCAGTCGAGCGCAAAGGGGATCGCGCACTTCTGGTAACCAGGACATTCGATGCGCCGCCGAGCACGGTTTACAAGGCGTGGAGCCAGCCGGAGCTGTTCCAACGCTGGTGGGTGCCGAAATCCGTGCCCGGCATTTCGCTCGTATCGGGCGAGATGGACGTCCGCACCGGCGGCAAATATCGGCTGGAATTCGGCGCCGGCGGTTCGGACACCATGGCCTTCTATGGCAAGTATCTCGAGGTGGTGCCGAACGAACGCATCGTATGGACCAACGACGAGGTCGACGAGGGCGCGATCACGACCGTGACCTTCGAGGGCCAGGGCGGCAGGACACTTCTGACTTTCCACGAAATCCAAGGAAGCGCTTGAGGAAGCGCTGCAGGGCTCGGCGGTCGCATTGCCGGAGCAGTTGGAGCAGCTCGACGAATTGCTGTCCAGCCTGGGCGGGTAGCGCGGGTCGGAAACTCGAGAGCTAAACGGCGGCTGAAAGTCCTTTCGTGCCCTCTGTCTCCCTGCTATCCTGAAAGCAAGGAGACGGCGCCATGAGCGAGACCCGAAAGCTGGCTGCAATCCTGGCCGCTGATGTGGTCGGGTACAGCAGGCTTGCCGGCGCCGACGAGGAGCGCATCCTGGCGAGATTGCGGGCACTGCGGAGCGATCTCATCGATCCGACGATCTCCGCCGCGCTCTAACCGCACGTCGATTAGGCGTAGAATATTCCGGCGGCGGTTCATAACCGAGGTTCGAATGGCACGCGTTCAAATGTCCGAAATCGAACCGATTGCCCGGACCATAGTGGAGCTCGCGACTGCTGACATGACGCCGAAGCAGCTCATCAAAGCTGTCAGGGCTCGGCACAAGGACGCGTCTAAAAGAGATATCACTGGCGCTCCCTTTTACGGGGTGATCATGGCATCGGAACAAAGCCCGGAGCGATCCAAGTAATTGCATGACTTGGCCTTCGATACCCGCAACTCACCCGATTTTGAAGCGGACCTGGACCGCGGCTAACCGTGGCGGCATGATTGAAACTCGTTCCATGCTCACCCTTTGAGGTCGCATGCGACCCCGTGCGGTAGCTTGCCGGCTTTTGCCCGGAGGTTATCAATCGAGTTCAACGCGCGAGAACCAGGTTCGCCAACAAGAACAGAAAGCTGAGGCTAGGCGATCCTGTGCTGCACCGAGGCGCTGGCGGAGGCGGGAAGCCCGGGTGGGCGACGTCACCGATGCGGACTGGCTGCGTGCTTTGGTGACCATGGATCCCGACCTTGCAGCGGCGGCGCGAACATTCGTCCAGGTAGCCTCAATCCAGGAACTGCTGACTCCCGAGTGAATTGCGCGCTGACTGCCGCGTCTGCCTTTGTCAGATCGCCATGGCGAACTGCCGCGTAGAGATGCGACAGCACCTGCGATCGCAACAGCGTGGGGGCGACCAAGTGGTGGGTGTCGTGTACGTGTGCCGCATCTTTCGCTAACCGGAGGGCGGTGTCGACAGCTATCACAAATCGCTTCATTGCGGTCTTCTCCTTGCGCCCGTACTAACAGACTTGCAGTACCCATCTGAACGTCGGCGAACATACAGCTACTGCAAGTCATTTCGGAAGGACGTGCCGGATCGGAATCAGTCGCCGAAAGGCCGACGACCGCAAGCGCCGCGACGGCTGACAGACAGCTAGGAGAGGCCGAGAGGTACCATATCTTTCCGGAAGTTCAATGCAGAAGCGGCAATTCCAGAAAAGTTGATACCAGGGTCGAACGCCGCGACCGCTGCGTTCCCGACGATCCACTATGCGATTCGAGACTTCGAAAGAGGCTCGGCAAGATGGAACCGTGCTCGTGCCCCCGTCAACTTTAGACCCAACCGATTTGCCGACTCTGCCACTCAATACGCTTGGCCAGGTCGTCCGGAGGATTGGCGTGAAAGAGTTCGCGAAACAGATCCTGGGTCTGCGACGCACGTTGCGGCACCAGATGATGTTTCGGCCCGCCACCGGTCTCCTGTTCCGCAATCGTCTCTCTGGCGATCTAGAACTGGGACTGGTCGTCGACGACAAGTTGAGCGAGCATCACGAAATCGAGTTTTCCAGAACTGGCGGATTGAAAAAGGCTGGATTCATCAAAGGAAGCGACGTAGCCGCGTAAAGCTCAAGCGCCATCACCTCCAAACCGTCGACGATCTTGATCGGCAGATCGTTGCCATGAAGGCGCAGGTTGATGCCGTGCCGCTTCGCGCAGTCAGCCCGTTCGAGCTGGGGAGCCTGCTTCGGGACTTGCTTGATCACACGGTGAACGAGCTGATCCTCAGCATCGAGAGGTCGATCAGGAAGCAATGTCCCGGCAGATCGTAAGCCAGATCGGAAAACTGGTCGAGCACGCCGCTGTCGAAATTAAAACTAACCAGCCGATCAACCCCATGCCGATCGGCGAGAGAGGAAAATTCGAACCGGGAGTACAGCTCTGGTCGCTTGCGAACCTCCACCGACGCCTGACGCTGTCGGAGCGGGGATCGGAGCTCCATGGACTATCAATCCTTATAAAGACCGAGGACTAGCGATCATCGCGGCGGGCCCGATTTTTTCAAGTCAGCAGATCGAAGACCTCATTTTCGCATCCAGACAGCCTATGTGACCAACGATCTCGGTATTATAGGCCTTGTGCTAAAAAGCTGGAGAATGGAGCGCTGGTTGTCGTCGGATTTTGCAATACTATCCATCTCCGCGGCAACCCATAAGGGCTATGCCCGCGACGCGAACAAAGACAGCTTCCTCGTCGACCATCGTCGGCATTCCCTGTAATTGCCAACTCAATCCGCATTGGAGGCGGCGATTTCGACCAGTTGGCGTGGCACGATCTGCCCTGTCGGCGGCCGCAATATCGCGTTACAATTGTAATTCTACGGGCTTACCGAAGCCTCGCCTGCTTGTTCACCCTTTCCCGATGCCTGCCGCGATGAGAGCCTGTGAGGCGACATATAGATGGGATATCCGGCTTTGCGTCTCAGCGTTGACCATTGTGGATTGCGGTGGTGCGCTCCTGGCTAATAGTAAAACGTCATGTCTTTCAACAGCAAGGGAGAAGCGCAACTGCGCGGTGATGTTGCGGGCGGCAAGTGTCATCCGCGACTATGGTTCCGCGAGCGCGACGAGGCGCCCGCGGATAGCCGTCGGCAACATGAAGTCGCCTCGTCGGTTAGACCTTGTGCAGGAAATCGACCACGCCGGTATCGAGATCATAATAGGCGGGCACGATCTTCACCTTGCCTTCCTCGACCAGGCGAGAAACGATCGCGCTTTCGGTGAGGATGCGCTCGGCGCCGTTGAAGGCATTGGCATGGACGGTCTTGTCGACAAAACTGTCGCCGCGATCGGTCTCCGCCAAAGCCACGGGCAGGATCGGCTGGGTCATCTTGCCGATTGAGCCTGCGAGCTTGGTGCCCTTGGACACGACCTCGCAGGCGGCGGAGACCGCCCCGCAACGCTTGTGGCCCATGACGACGATCAGCGGCGCATGCAGATGTTCGGTGCCATATTCGATCGTGCCGAGCACATCGGTGTCGACCACGTTTCCGGCATTGCGGGCAACGAAGAGTTCCCCGAGCGTCACGCCGCCGAATACAAGTTCCGGCACGACACGGCTGTCGGAACAGGTGAGCACGATCGCCCAGGGTGCCTGGCTCTTGGCGACGTCCCGCCGGCGCTTGGAAATATTGGGGACGCAGGCTTCCGCGTCGGCGACGAATTTCTTGTTCCCTTCTTGGAGTTTTGCCAGTGCTTCATCCGGCAGGAGGGCGGGGGCGTTCGAGGCGAATGCCGGCATGGTCATGCCAAAGCCTGCAGTCATGGCGGCCACGCCTCCGATGCCGGCAAATTTCAGCAGGGAGCGACGGCTGAGAGAGGAGGAATTGCATTCAAAGCACATGATATCAATCCTTTTGCAATATCCGGGATGGCTGCGGAGAAATGGCACCTGCTCCGAGTCATGTCCGGCGATTCTCCGGCAATCGGAGAATGGCCGATTGGGTTATGCCTTGATATGGCACTCATCAAGTGGAGTTTTGACGCATGGAAGGAGCTAAGCCAATCCTGAAGTATCGCCGCGGCCGGTACTGTCACATTGATTGAGCGGTAAGGAAATTGAGGTAGCAGCGCGCCCATGACCGTGCGTGCACCGACCTAGAAGAACTACCGTTATCCGATCGAAATCGTAGCGCGTGCTGTCTGGCTCTACTTCCGCTTTAATCTGAGCCTGCGCGATGTCGAGGAAATGGGGGCGGTAGGCAGGGCGAGGGAGAGGTGGATCATGACGGGGCGACCGCGCCTATCGATATATCACCAGCGCGATCGAACGTAGCGTTGAAGCGCTCCTTCGGCGAAGGCGTCAATGACTCGGATCTTGTTTCTTTGCGCCCAATCCAGCTTCGCAGGCGTTCGACATCCAGTTCCATCCGTTCACTCCGGTCTTCAGTCGAGTATTTGCCGCCAATGCAAATTCGGCGGCACTTCTGACGCAGGCAAAATATCAAAGCCCCATCGGCCGTTTGCAATCTCATCGTTCCATCTATCACATCGGTGGCGGTGATCCTCATCCGGCTTGGCTATCACAGCGATCGTTCCTTAGGAATTTCCAGAATAATTAACTTGGAGGACACTCGGCGCTGGAACCAATGACGGACAAAGCGCCATGACACATCTCTCCTTTCTCGATCGTCTTGCAGGACTTGACACCAATACAGTCTCGGACGCCCTTGATTTTCTCGATCTCGCCGGTGCGACGGTGGGGCTTCGTCCCCTCTGGGCTTGCCCGAAGATCGTTGGGCGCGCAAGCACCATCCAACTCGGGCCGAAAAGCGATACGGCGCCGACCGTTCACCTGATTTCCCCGGTGATTGCGCGCGTCAACAGCGACGACCGGGTTCTCGTCATTGCAGGCGGCATCGACGGCATTTCCTGCTGGGGCGATATTCTCGCGAATGCCGCCAAGACGCGCGGCCTGCGTGGCTCCGTCATTGATGGGTTCAGCCGCGATATCGAAGGCAGCGAGGCAATCGATTATCCGGTCTATGGTCGCGGCGTGACAATGGTCAGCGCGCGTAACCGCCTGATTCAACTCAGCTCAGGCGAGGCTGTCAGAATTGCGGGGGTCCTGGTTCACGAGAACGACTACGTCATTGCCGACCGATGCGGCACGGTGTTCGTACCGGCAGCCCGCATCGAGGAGGTGCTCGATCTCGGTGAGCGGATTGCGCGCCGTCAGGACGGGATGGTTGCTGCCGTCAGGTCCGGCCGATCGGTCGAAGAGGTGATGCACGACAAGGAATTCGAAGCGATCAGACAGGAGCAATCGCAATGACGAAGGACGATCGCGAACTGGTCGAGCTTTTCGCTGGGCTCGATACCCCCGGCGTCTCCGACGCGCTCGATAAGCTGGGTCTCGGCGGACGCTGCTTCGATGTCATGCCGCTCGCCAACTATAGCGGGACCGTGGTCGGACCGGCCTTTACAGTAAAGTATGTTCCCGCGGCCAGTCCACCCGGCACGGTCGGCGATTTCGCTGATGACGTCGCAGACGGCGACGTGGTCGTTATCGACAATGGCGGCCGCACCGACTGCACTGTCTGGGGCGACATCATGACCCAATATGCCGGCGTGCGGCGCTTCGCTGCAACCGTGATCGACGGAGTCTGCCGTGATGTCTCTAAGGCGCTCGGCGACAATTATCCTCTTTTCACCCGTGGACGCTTTATGCGCACAGGCAAGGACCGGGTCGAGGTCGGCTCGGTCAACGAAGTGGTCTCCATCGGCCAAGCCCGGGTCGTGCCGCGCGATATTGTTGTCGCCGATGCAAACGGTGTCGTTGTCGTGCCCCGCGGCCGGGCCCGGGAAGTTGCCGAGATTGCTCGTCAGATCGAGAGTGTCGAGTCGAAAATCCGTGAAGCCATTGCAGACGGCCAAACGCTGAAGCAGGCACGGGAAACTTTGGGCTACCACCTCCTCCAGAGGAAGCCGTCATGACCGTCGTTTCTCCTATGATGGACCTGCCCGCTGATGCGTCGTCGCGGGCGCTCGCTTTAGGCAGCTCGACGCTTTTCGAAGCATCTGGTCTCCCCTGCTCTGTCGATCCGGAAATACGTCCCGTATGGAACGGCGCTGCAGTCGCCGCACCCATTTACCCTTTGGCCTGCGCACCTGGCGACAATCTCGCCATTCATATTGCCATGGAGCGTGCCACACGGGGGAGCGTTTTGGTGGTCGCCACCGGCGATTATATTGCGGGCTACTGGGGCGAGGTTCTAACCGTTGCGGCCGAAGCGGCCGGCATTGCGGGACTTGTTATCGACGGGGGCGTGCGGGACGTGGCCGCACTTGCGGCGCGTCGTTTCCCTGTCTTCTCGCGCGGCATCTCCATGCGTGGCACCATCAAGGCAAGTGTCCCCTCAGTTGGCGCGCCACTGCTGTTCGGCGGCGTGCCCGCGGCAGCTGGGGATTTCCTGGTCGCTGACGATGACGGCGTTCTCATTCTGCCCAGGAGCGAAGTCGAGCGGACGCTTTCAAATGGCGAAGCGCGCGCGGCCAAAGAGCGCAGCATGATGGAAAGGCTCGCCGCAGGTGAGACGACACTTGAGTTGATGGGGCTTGGCGCCTGGAGAGACAAAGCATGAGCGAGGCTGCTATGCTCAATCGGCACCTTGCCACGGCCAAACCGTCCGCGACTTACCGGATGATCGATCGGGTTGCGGCGCGCCGCGAAACAGGCGCGAAGATTATTTCACTGAGCGCCGGCGAGCCAGATTTCGACACACCGGCTCATATCTGTGATGCCGCCATATCGGCAATCCGCGCGGGTCACACGCGCTACACCCAAGTCGCGGGCCTCCGTCCCCTGCGCGAGGCGGTAGCGGCCAAGTTCCGCAATGAGAACGGACTGGACGTCTCCTGGCAGGACACGATCGTCTGCAGTGGCGGCAAGCAGGTCATCTTCAATGCCTTGGCGGCGACATTGAATGAAGGTGACGAAGTTATCGTGCCGGCGCCCTACTGGGTGAGCTACCCAGAAATCGTGTCGCTCTGCGGTGCTGTGCCGACCATCGTCTCCTGCGGCGAACATACTGGGTTCAAGCTGACTCCGGCAGCTCTGGAAGCAGCCATCTCTTCGAAAACCCGCTGGCTTATCCTCAACTCACCATCGAACCCGACAGGCGCCGTCTACAGCCGAGACGAGTTAGCTGAGCTCGCGGAGGTCTTGCTGGCGCACCCGCATGTTCTCGTCCTTTCCGACGATATTTACGAGCACCTGATCTTCGACGGCGCGACATTTCATACCTTGGCACAGGTCGAACCGAGGCTTGCGTCGCGGACACTGACGATGAACGGTGTTTCGAAGGCCTATGCCATGACCGGCTGGCGCATCGGTTTCGGTACCGGCCCGCGCTGGCTGCTCGACGCTATGGAGAAACTCCAGGGGCAGCAGACGTCCGGGGCATGTTCAATAGCCCAACATGCGGCATTGGCGGCCCTGACGGGGCCGCAGACGTTCATCGAAATGGCGCGCGGTGTTTTCCAGCAACGCCGCGACCTGGCGGTTCGGATGCTAAACGAGACTCCCGGCATACGTTGCGTAACGCCTGGCGGGGCTTTCTATGCATTTGCCTCTTGTAAGGGCCTTCTCGGACAGACAACCCCGGCAGGCACGCGTCTGGAGACAGACGAGGACGTCGCGATCGCGCTGCTGGAAGAATGCAACGTCGCGGTCGTCCACGGAAGCGCCTTTGGGTTAGGTCCCTATATCCGATTTGCCTACGCCTTGGACACCGACACGCTTCGAATAGCATGTGATGGGATTCGGCACTTTGTGGACGCCTTGACGGACTGAGAGAGGCACGGATGAGCAACAACCGAACCCGCGAGGGATTGTCCTACCTGGATCCGGCCTCCCCTGAGCCCTGGGCAAGTTTTCTTGAGCAGATCGACTGCGTTACCCCCCACCTTGGATCGTTGTCGCGCTGGACGGAGACCTTGAAGCGGCCCAAGCGCATGATTATCGTTGATGTGCCGATTATCCGCGACGACGGGACCATCGTCCATTATGAAGGCTATCGCGTCCAGCATACCTTGTCACGGGGGCCCGGCAAGGGCGGCGTCCGCTTCCATCCGTCTGTCACGCTCAACGAGGTCATGGCCCTTGCCGGCTGGATGACGATCAAGAACGCCGCCCTCAATCTGCCCTTTGGCGGCGCCAAAGGAGGTATACGCCTCGACCCGCGCCAACACTCCGAAGGTGAGCTCCAGCGCATAACCCGTCGTTACACATCCGAACTCGGCGGATTTATCGGCCCTGCCCGCGACATACCGGCGCCAGACGTCGGCACGAACGAGCAGACGATGGCGTGGATGATGGACACCTATTCTATGAATAACGGGAGCACTGCCACCGGCGTGGTGACCGGCAAGCCGGTAGCACTCGGCGGTTCCCTCGGACGCCACGAGGCTACGGCTCGAGGTGTCTTCATCGCAGCTCAGCAAGCCGGCCGTCGGCGCGGCGTCCCCGTTGAAAGAGCGCGCGTCGCAGTTCAGGGTTTTGGCAATGTCGGGGGTACAGCGGCACGCCTGTTCGAGGGTTCCGGAGCAAGGATAGTTGCTCTGCAAGACCACTCTGCGACCCTGGTAGACGAAGCCGGAATCAATGTCATGGCGGCAAGCCAACACGTGGCCCGTACGGGACAACTGTCAGGCTTTCTGCCTCATGCGGAAGCCCCGACTGAGAACTTCTGGCTCGTGCCCACCGAGTTTCTCGTGCCGGCAGCGCTGGAAGGCCAGCTTCTTCCCGAACGGGCTAAGCGTCTGAAAACGAAGATTGTCGTGGAAGGTGCTAACGGACCGACGACACCGGCCGCGGATGATGTCCTCAACGAGCGGGGTATTCTCGTCGTGCCAGATGTT
The DNA here is from genome assembly GCF_002117485.1 of Rhizobium sp. NXC14. NCBI lineage: Bacteria > Pseudomonadati > Pseudomonadota > Alphaproteobacteria > Hyphomicrobiales > Rhizobiaceae > Rhizobium > Rhizobium sp. NXC14. Next base: position 107,351 of record NZ_CP021031.1, on the reverse strand, counting down.
TTGGCCAATGCCGGCGGAGTGACCGTCTCCTACTTTGAGTGGGTGCAAGACTTCTCGTCCTTTTTCTGGACCGAAGATGAAATAAACGCCCGACTGGAGAGTATCATGGTTGGCGCCTTCGATTCCATCTGGTCTGTTGCTGACGAACGCAAAGTCTCGCTACGCACAGCCGCTTTCATCATCGCGTGCCAACGTGTTCTCTCCGCGCGCGAGCAGCGCGGCTTGTATCCATAAAACTATTCACGCGCGCTAGTGACCACATGCCGACAAATGAGGGATTTGCACCGATGAATGAGCCATTTCACAAAACCACGTTTCATCAGAGTCATGTCGGCGCTGATCTGACGGTTTCGGCCATATATCGCGATGGAGAAAGAGAGCCCTTCCTGTTTCTCCACGGTTTCGGATCCACGAAGGAAGACTACGCTGATTTCGTCCGCCAAGGCGCCTTCGACGGACATCCTTTCCTCGCATTCGACGCGCCGGGCTGCGGCGAAACGCACTGTTCCGACCTGTCGAAAATTTCCGTTTCGTTCCTGGCGGAGATTGCGCTTCGCGTTGCTGACGCCGCCGGCTTTGATCGGTTTCATCTCGTCGGTCATTCCATGGGGGGGCTGGCCGCCTTGGTGCTCGCTCACCAGAACCCGGACCGGGTTGTCAGCTTCGTTAACATCAAGGGTAATCTCGCACCGGAGGATTGTTTTCTTTCCAGGCAGATCCTCGATTATCCCGACGCCGACAATGAGCGATTCCTAAACGATTTCGTAGGGCGAATTCATGGCTCGCCGACATTTTCAAGCGCCCTTTATGCGGCCTCCCTTCGCTCTAAGGTGCGCGTGAAGGCCGTACGCCCGATCTTCGAATCCATGGTAGATTTCTCGGACAATTGGGATCCGCTGCCGAAATTCCTCAATTTGCCCAGCCCCAAGATGTTTATGTTTGGAGAGCAGTATGCCACCCTCTCCTATCTGCCGGCGCTTCGCTCATATGGGGTCCGACTGGCGGAGATTCCCCACTGTGGACATTTCCCGATGTATTCAAATCCTCCCGCCATGTGGCGTGAGATCGCCGACTTCATCGCAGCGGCATAGTCGATCGTCCAGATCCACCTGCGGCGTGGATGAACATATTCATTCATGCGCCTTTTGCTCGCCTCTGGACGCGAGATTTCAATTGCGACACGACCACGTCGACCATGGGATGAAAGCGGTTCTTGTTCCACGCCAGCGCTGCGGTGACGACCATTACTCTTTCCTTGAGCGGCCGGACCACAACGTTATCCGGCGCAAGTTTACGCATGGAAGATGGCACAAGAGCCAGGCCCTGGCCGCAGCTGACATAGGCAATCTGCGACGCTACCGACCGCACTTCGTGCAAAACGCGAGGTGCGAAACCGTGCGAACGGCAGACCGAAACCAACATATCGAAATAGACCGGGCTCACTTGGCGAGAGGACATGACCAGCTGCTCGGCTTCCAGCGATTTCAAGCGGACCCTCGGCAAACTTGCCAGAGGATGTTCCTTCGGCAGTGCAACGGCAAGACGATCCTCGGTCAGCGGCATGGTGGCAATTCCGCTGCCCAATTCTCCTTCGAGCCTAACGAAGGCAAGATCAAGCTCTCCGGCTTCCAGGCCGGGGATCGCTTCGACGCTATCGATCTCCTTCACGAAAACCGTAAGGTTCGGGTGGGTTGATCTAAGCTCATCGAGCAGTGGCGGAACTGTGTCAAGCATCGCAGACGTGATGGCTCCGACGTGCAGCACCCCGGACTGGCCTGCGGCGACCTCTTTGATAACCGTTTCCAGCTGTTCAACCTGGCCTGCAAACCTTCGGACAGCGGGAAGGATTGCAGCACCAGCTGCGCTGAGCTTGGTGCCACGCCGCGAGCGATCGAAGAGTTGCAGCTTGAGTGATTGCTCCAAAACCTTGATTTGCTCGGTGAGCGGTGGCTGGGACATCCCGAGTCGGCTCGCTGCGCGACCAAAGTGTTCTTCCTCGGCTACCGCGAGAAACATCCAAAGTTGACGAACAAGCCGGAAATCGACGACGCTCAAATTTTAGCTCCCCAAATCGATGCCTATTCCACATTCTATATCACGGAGCTACCAATACCAAACATTGCTAATCAGGTTCTTCGTTGACGCTTCTGGTTCAAATCCTTCAATGTTGGCCTGTACTCGGTAATCACCAAAGCTCTTTGTGATGCCCAGCCCAAGTGGCGGTAACACTGCGCCAACACCCCTGTGTTCCGCTTTTCCTATCACAGAGATAAGTTGGTAGAAATTTACATGTCATTAGCAGTGAGTAAGTTTGCTGAAAAATAACGACAAGGGAACAAATAATGAGGCTCAACAGAGGCTTACTTTTTCCGCTGCGCGATGTGCGGGCGATTGGGCGTCTTGGCGACACCGAACGCTGCCAGAACTCGTGTCCGTAGCTTCAAGCGGTCTCCAGTTCGTAAACTGAAACACCTATCCGCACCGACCGCCAAACATCGTCTGTGCGTGACCTCGCATTCGCCTTCTCGAACCTCACCAGCACACAGGGAGATACGCATGAAATCCATTATTTGCGCTGCAGCCGGCCTGGCGTTGATGGCCAGCACGGCTTCGGCCGAAACCGTGAAGATTGGCCTCCTCTTAGGCTTTACCGGACCGCTGGAGTCGATCGCTCCCCTACAGGCAAAATCGGCTGAACTGGCAATCACAGAAGTCAACAATTCGAAGGCCTTCTTCAAGGGCAGCGAACTTCAAGCCATTCGTGGGGATTCCACCTGCACGGACGCCGCGGCAGCAACTGCAGCAGCGCAACGCCTGGTGACATCGGAAAAGGTCGCCGCCATCGTTGGCGCAGACTGCTCGGGCGTGACCGGTGCGGTTCTTCAATCGGTCGCGAAGCCGAACGGAATTGTCATGATATCGCCGTCTGCCACTTCGCCAGCACTGAGCACTGTGAGTGACGATGACCTCTTCTTCCGCACTGCGCCTTCCGATGCCCGCCAGGGCGAGATCATGGCCACAACCATTCTGAAGCGCGATATAAAGAAGGTCGCGCTGACGTACACGAATAACGATTACGGCAAGGGTCTTGCGGACTCTTTCAAGGAAGCATTTGTGAGGCAGGGCGGCACAATCACCATTTCCGCACCGCATGAGGACGGAAAGGCCGATTATTCGGCGGAGATCGGTGCGCTTGCCTCGGCCGGCGGAGATCTTCTCGTCGTCGCCGGTTACGTCGACCAGGGCGGAAAGGGTGTTATTCAGGCAGCACTCGACAGCGGCGCCTTCTCCAAGTTCTATCTGCCGGACGGGATGTATGGCGACAGCTTGATCAAGGGGATCGGCGAGCCGCTCGCTGGCAGCTTCGGCGACGTGCCCGGCAACGAAAGCGAAGGTCACGCCAACTTCCTGAAGCTGGCCACGGCAGCAGGCTTTGACGGGACGTCATCTTATACCGGCGAATCCTATGACGCTGCGGCATTGGTGGCGCTTGCCATGCAGGCGGCAAAATCAACGTCAGGAGCGGATATCAAGAAGAAGGTCATGGAGATCGCAAACGGTCCTGGCGAAAAAATCTATGCTGGCCAGTTGGCGAAGGGCCTGAAACTTCTCTCGGAAGGAAAAAGCATCGACTACGAGGGTGTCACCGGCGTTCACCTGATCGGCCCCGGCGAGGCGGCGGGCAGCTATCGCATCTACACGATCAAGGATGGGAAGCAGGTCACAGACGTCTTCGAATAAGAACGGGCGTGGCGGGCTCCCGATTATGTCGGAAGCCCGCCTTGCCTATTCACTGCCGCCTGCGCGGTCCGCAACGCAAACGACGTGAGGGCAAGATGATCGTCGTCGAAAACCTGAGCAAGCACTTCGGCGGGTTTTGCGCCGTTAATAGCACCTCACTGAGGGTCAGAAAGGGGTCGATTACTGGTCTCATTGGTCCCAATGGCGCGGGCAAGAGCACGCTCTTCAACGTGATTGCCGGGCGAATGCCGCCAACGTCCGGGCGTGTTCTTATGAACGGTGAGGACATTACCGGTCTCAGCCCACATGAGCTTTTTCACAAAGGGATGTTGCGGACGTTCCAGATCGCCCATGAGTTCGGCTCCATGACAGTTCGTGAGAACCTGATGATGGTGCCTTCGGGACAAGCCGGTGAAGGTATTTACAACACATGGTTCCGCCGCAAAGCCATCGCCTCCGAAGAAAAGACGTTGTCAAAAAAGGCGGACGAAGTTCTCGAATTCCTGACGATCTCCCACCTTGCCGACCAGAAGGCGAGCCAGATCTCCGGTGGTCAGAAGAAGCTGCTGGAGTTGGGCCGGACGATGATGGTCGACGCAAAAATTGTCTTCCTCGACGAAGTCGGCGCTGGCGTTAATCGTACGCTCCTCAACACGATCGGCGACGCTATCGTCCGCCTCAATAGAGAGCGTGGCTACACCTTCTGCGTGATCGAGCACGACATGGATTTCATCGGGCGGCTTTGCGATCCGGTGATTGTTATGGCCGAAGGGGCCGTGCTTGCTGAGGGGCCGGCGGCCCACATCATGGAAAACGAAGCGGTGATTGAAGCCTATCTGGGGCGCGGCTTGAAAAACAAGGACAAAGCCCATGCCTGATTTCAATGGGGTCGTCGATCAAAAGGTCGGTCCATGGCATTTCTAATCGGCGAGACCATGACCGGCGGTTATGGGCCGGTGGACATCCTCCACGGCTGCACGATTGCTGTCGAGCGCGGCGAAATCGCAGTGATTGTCGGCCCTAACGGAGCCGGCAAGTCGACCGCGATGAAAGCAGTCTTCGGCATGCTGCCGCTGCGAGGCGGAAGCGTAAAGTTGGACGGCGAGGACATCACCCACCTCTCGCCCCAGGGTCGCGTGGCAAAAGGCATGGCGTTCGTGCCGCAGACCCACAACATCTTTCCGTCGCTGTCGGTTGAAGAGAACCTGGAGATGGGAGCCTTTCTGCGTAACGACGACATCCGCGACACGATGGAGCAGATTTATGCACTCTTCCCGATCCTGCGGGAAAAGCGCCGGCAGAGCGCCGGAGAACTGTCCGGCGGGCAGCGACAGCAAGTAGCGGTCGGTCGGGCCCTGATGACCAAGCCGAATATTCTGATGCTCGACGAACCGACGGCCGGTGTGTCTCCCATCGTCATGGACGAGCTTTTCGACCGGATCATTGAAATCTCCCGAACGGGGGTTTCCATCCTGATGGTGGAGCAGAACGCGCAGCAAGCATTGAACATCGCCGACAAAGGCTACGTGCTCGTACAAGGGGCCAACCGTCACGCCGATACGGGCGAAGCCCTCATGGCCGATCCCGTCGTTCGAAAAACCTTCCTCGGGGGCTGATACATGGACATCCTCAATGCTATCGTCGCGCTCCTGAACTATGTCGTCGTTCCAGCAGCTTCCTATGGTGCGCAACTTGCCCTGGGTGCCCTCGGCGTGACGCTTGTCTATGGAATTTTGCGTTTCTCCAACTTCGCCCACGGCGACACCATGGCGTTCGGGACAGCAATTACGATCCTGGGGACATGGTTTCTTCAGTCGCATGGCGTGAATTTTGGGCCTTTGCCGACTGCGCTTCTCGCCTTGCCGCTCGGCCTCATAGCCTCGGCGGCGATCGTCCTTTTCACGGACCGTTCCGTTTACCGCTACTACAGAAGGCGAAAAGTCGCACCCGTTACCTTGGTTATTGTTTCTATGGGCGTGATGTTCATCATGAACGGCCTGACCAGGGTGGCCATCGGCGTCCAGGAGCAGAATTTCGCCGATGGCGTCCGCTTTGTCATTTCCGCGATCCAGTTTCGCGCAATGACCGGCTTGGAAGAAGGTCTGGCGGTGCGGACGAGCACGGTCATCACGCTTGTGACAGCGGCTATCGTGGTGCTCGCACTCTTTCGGTTTCTTAACCGAACACGCACAGGCAAGTCGCTCCGCGCCTTCTCCGATAACGAAGATCTCGCCCTGCTCTCTGGGATTAATCCTGACCGAGTGGTCAAGATCACTTGGCTGATCGCCGCCTCCCTGGCAACCATTGCCGGTGTGCTCTATGGCCTGGACAAAAGCTTCAAGCCGTTCACCTACTTCCAGCTCCTGTTGCCAATTTTCGCATCGGCGGTGGTGGGTGGGCTAGGCAACCCCGTTGGAGCCGTCGCGGGCGGGTTCTTCATAGCCTTTTCCGAGGTCACGTTTACCTATGCGTGGAAAAAGGTTCTGGCTTACCTTCTTCCGGCAAACTTCGTTCCGGACGGCCTCGGGCAGCTCCTGTCGACCGATTACAAATTCGCTGTGTCATTTGCAATTCTCGTTGCCGTTCTGCTGATCAAGCCGACCGGACTATTTCGGGGTGCCTCCATATGAGACAAGTAAAACGCCCATTGATCCTCTATACTGCCGTCCTGCTAGCCTATCTTCTCGTCGGCCTCACGCAATCCTGGACGCTGGCGCTTACCTTGCTTTGCGATGGCCTGATTGTGGCCATTGCAGCACTCGGGGTAAACATTCAATGGGGCTATGCCGGTCTCTTCAACGTCGGCGTGGCCGGCTTCTTCGCCTTTGGCGGCCTTGCGGTCGCGCTCGTCGCGATGCCACTCAACCCCGAGGCTTGGTCTGCCGGAACCCCGATGATACTCGCGGCGCTCGCGTTCGGCGCGCTTATCATATTTCTGACTGCCCGCGTCTATCGTTCCAAGGCACCCGAAATCACGCGTCTTACCTTAGCCGCCGTGCTGCTTATCGCGGGCCTCATTGGCTTCCGAATCGTCTTTGATCCGGCGGTCGTTGCTGTCGAAGCGCTGAATCCGGCGTCGGCCGGCAATGTCGGCGGGCTCGGACTGCCGGTGCCACTATCCTGGCTCCTTGGCGGTATCTTTGCGGCTGGCGCCGCCTGGGTAGTCGCCAAGACAGCGCTCGGCCTGCGATCCGATTACCTTGCCATTGCTACGCTTGGCATCAGTCAGATCATTATCATCGTTCTCAAGAACGAGGAGTGGCTCGATCGAGGCGTCAAGAACATCACGAGCATCGATCGTTGGCCGGTACCACAGGAGGCTAACCTTCAGCAGCAGGACTGGTTTGGCGGAGCTGCGAATTACGTCGGGACCGACGTCCGTACGGCTTCCACTATCTTCGTCGCATTGTGCTTCGCATCTTTGCTTGCCGTGGTCCTTCTCGTCCTCGTGCTTCTCGCGGAGTGCTCTTTGAAATCGCCCTGGGGGCGAATGATGCGCGCGATCCGGGACAACGAAACGGCGGCAGAGGCGATGGGAAAGAACGTCAAACAGCGCCATCTCCAGGTCTTTATTCTTGGTTCCGCGGTCATCGGTATTGCGGGCGCGCTCTATGTGACACTGCATGGCCTATTCTCGCCGGTGAGCTATGACGACCCCCTCCGTTATACATTCCTCATTTGGGCCATGGTTATTCTCGGCGGCTCTGGCAACAATTGGGGGGCCGTGCTCGGCGCTTTGATCGTCATGCTGATATGGGGACAAGCCGAGAACCTTGGTCCTGCGCTTTTTCAGCTTTTCACTGCTCCACTCGCCGAAGGGCCACTCAAAGCCCATCTCATCGATACGGCCGTCCAGATGCGACTCCCAATGGTCGGGTTGATGCTATTGCTCGTGCTGCGATTCAGTCCGCGTGGGTTACTTCCAGAGCAGGAATGCGCCGATGAACGGAGCGTCCATATCCCGCAGATTCAACTGAGACGGGGATCTCGCAAGGCGCGTCTGTGCGAACGCAAACAGCAGCCTGAAAGTGTCGCGATAGGAGGCAATGGTGTTGGAACTTACACCTCGATGCAGTAAGCCCACGGTGAAGGCCGTCTTGCGATAGAGGGCTTCTGACTGCCAGTCCTAGTGGTAACACTAGGAGTAGTCATATGACGAAGCATCCAATTGAGGTGATCACGTCTGTAGAGCGCCGTCGGCGCTGGTCACGCGAAGATAAAGAGCGCCTTGTCGCTGCGTGCTTTGAGCCAGACGCGGTCATCTCCGAGATTGCCCGCGCGGCCGGCATCCATGTCAGCCAGTTGTTCCGTTGGCGCAAAGAGCTTTGCCGGATCGAGGAGCCAAGGTCTGATACGGCGACTTTGGTGCCGGTGATCGTATCCGAGGCCGCTTCGACAGTCTCTCCCGTTCAACCGGAATCGCCCACCACATCCCACCCTCGTCGGAAGCGTAGCGATGTGACAATCGAGCTTGGACGGGGTCGGCGCGTGCGCGTGGATAGCGACATCGATACGGATGCCCTTGGCCGGATTCTCGATTGCGTGCTGGGGCTGCGATGATTCCGGTTCCGAGTGGCGTGAAGGTCTGGCTGGCGACAGGCCACACCGATATGCGAAAGGGCTTCCCCGGTTTGTCGTTGATGGTGCAGGAGGCGCTGAAGCGCGACCCGATGTGTGGACACCTGTTCGTATTCCGCGGCCGCGGTGGACAGTGCGCTTCATAATGCATCCCTCCATCAAATTCCGGGCAACCGGACGACTTTATCGTATTGATAATCTTCATAAAACTTGGGGCGTCGATCGACGACACCCTGCACCCCTATCCGGACGGCTTCCGAGGTTAACGCATCTACCGGAACCATCCACGGCGAGCCGGGAAGGATTTGCGTTGCAGGAAGAACTCCTCTCTGCACCAGGCTTTTGGCCGATCCCACGCAAATACCGAGTTTCTCCGCCGCTTTCATCAAGCTGATCATCGGTATCTCCACTTTGGTGGCATCATATTCGGGAATTCCCAGACGCTCGCGCATGTCACGAACACGCACGGCCGTCCAGCTCTCGCCATCACCTGTCTTGCAAAGCATCCGATTGAGGGAGACCGCGAGTTCCCGATCTGGCCAATGTCCGCCCAGTTTGCGCAGTGCTTCGACGGCCGATGGTGCGAGCTCAGCAGGATATCTTCCGGTCTCGACTCGCGCCACACGCACCTCTGTGTGCCGACCTCCGGTCCAATGGATCAACAGCACCGCCTCGTTGGTCGCATCGTCGAGATCGCAAATAATCTCCTGAACCAGGATGTGAATGAGCCGCTGCTTTGTTCTCGTCTCAGTGGAGGGCGCATTCCAGACGGTCGGGAGATCCTGGGCAAGCTGCAGGAGTCGGCCACGATCGATGACGGGGCGCGCTGCTGACAGCGCGGACAGGTCCTTGATCTTGCGCTCAAGCACGCCCACTCGCTCCAGGGCATCATTCCATCGGGCCTCCAGTTCGCGTGCAACATGCCGCTTGGCCGGGTCCACAAGCTCATACCTGCGACTGGCCAACAGCGCTTCGTAGCGTGAGCCTTCGAGGTCCCGATCGAGTGCCGCAATGACATCTCTTCGGGACCGCTCGACTTGATCCGAGGCGAAGATTGCCGCTTCGACGGCACGATCAGACACCGCTTCCAGAATCTGGACCGCAACGGGGCGATCGACCCTGACGCCGCCAATGCCGATACAAAGGCCGACACCCACGTGTGCATCGTCGCCGCGGCACTGATAGCGATGCGCGTTGCCCTTCGCGCTGCCGTAGAAGACGCGCATCATTCGGCCACAGCGACCGCATCGCATCAGCCCGGTCAAAAGGGCACGACCGCCACGCGCTGACTTGCGATCGCAGTTCTTCTTCATGTGCGCGTTCTCGGCCAGTAGCTTGTGGTTCTCCTCGTATTCCCGCCAACTGATGTAACCTTGATGATTGTCGCGCAGCAACACGCTCCATTCATCCCGGGGTTTGCGCACCCCAGTGGCCTTGCGAGCGGACCATCGATGATCCGCGTTCGCTGTGCGCGTCTTCCGAAGGCGTAGGCGCCCGCATAGAGTGGGTTGTGGAGGATCTGCATGACGCTGTGGTACGCCGGCGCTTTCCAGACGAGCTTGCAGACCTCGACATTGCGCAGAACGACCGGCATCTTGATATCGGCCGACCGCAGCCACAAAAAGACCTGTCGTCCACTTCCCAGCTCCCGGAATTTGGCAAAGACCAGCCTGATCGTCTCAGCCACATGTTCGTCCGGGTCGATCTCGATCTTGCCCACTTCGCTCCAGCACAAGCCCGGCGGCAACATGAACCGCAGTTCCCCGCGTCCTGCCTTGGAATCGCGTGCTGCGATGCCGCGCTGACGCATCAAGCTAAGCTCATACTCCGACATCGTGCCTTTCAATCCAAGCAGCAGACGATCGTTGACGAGCCGCGGGTCATAGGCACCATCCGGATCGATGACCAGCGTACCGGCAAGTGCGCAAAGGTCGATCAGATGATGCCAGTCCCTGCCATTGCGCGCCAGGCGGGATGCCTCGATGCAATAGACCGCTCCCACATCGCCGGAGCAGACCTGTGCCACAAGCCGTTCGAATCCAGGCCGTTCCATGCTGCCTGAGCCGGAGCGGCCGAGATCGTCATCGATTACGGTCACCGATGCAAAGCCGGTCGTTGCGGCAGCTCCAGCCAGATCATACTGCCGGCGCTGACTTTCCAGATTGCCGGTGACCTGAGTCATTGTGGACTGGCGGACATAGACCACAGCGGCGCGGCCAAGATGGTCAGGCGTGATCTTCGTGTTCATCAACGCCTCCCGTCTTCGTCATTCTGTTCGCGTCCAAAGCTTCCAGCAGAAGATCCGCCAGCGCTTCCACCAACCCTTTGACGTTCTTGACCGCCGGAACCTGAAGATTTTGGCGCCCCAACTGCAGAACGAGTTGGTCGCGATTTTGATGTCGCCTGCTTCGCATCATCCTTCTCCTTCTTCCTCGAAGGACGGGATTTTGCTCCTCTTGCGTGAGTCGCGCCGAACGATGCCAGCGCCGCTGCCAATTCGTTGAGACCGGCAATGCTGATCTCAGGCAGCCCTAGCGCCATGGTAGTGCAATAGCTTTGATCGAACATCCAATTCGGCAACTCGCGGCACAGATCTGGACGCTCATCCGTGTAGATGCAGGTTAAACTTTTGCCACGCCTGAACGGTGAGACCTGCACTTTCTTCCCGAACAGCGGGTGCCAAGGATAGGCAATCGTCGAATAACGGGAAACGTATGCAGAATGTCGGTAGTTGTGGCGGTCTGATCAAGGTGATCTGGCATGACGGCCAGGGCGCTTGCCTGTTCACGAAGAAGCTGGAACGTGGGCGCTTCATCTGCGGCCGATGCCACGGTGGTGATCACGCCTGCGCAGCTCGCTTATCTGCTGGAAGGTATCGACTGGCGGATGCCGCAAAAGACCTGGCGGCCGACGTCGGCCGGATAAGCAAAAACACTGGAATGACAGGGTCGAATATGATTCCATCCTGTCATGAACAATGCGACCGAAGAGCTTCCGGACGACCTTGCCAGTGCGCTTGCACTGCTGGCCCAGGAACGCGCTCGACGTGTCGCAGCCGAAGCAGAAGCAGCGACCGCCAAGGCAGAAGCCGCCAGCGCAAAGGCACTCGTATCGCATTCCGAGGCGCTGATCGCGCGGCTGAAGCTGGAGATCGACAAGGTTCGCCGTGCACTCTACGGCAGCCGGTCCGAGCGCAAGGCGCGGCTCCTGGAGCAGATGGAACTGCAGCTCGAGGAGTTGGAAGCGGACGCCGGTGAAGATGAACTGGCGGCGGAGATCGCAGCCAAAGCTTCAGCCGTCAAAGCCTTCGAGCGCAAGCGTCCGTCACGCAAGCCCTTTCCCGAACACCTGCCGCGTGAGCGCGTCGTAATCGCCGCTCCCACGAATTGCGCCTGTTGTGGATCGGTTAAACTGTCGAAGCTTGGCGAAGACATTACCGAGACCTTGGAAGTCATCCCGCGTCAGTGGAAGGTCATCCAGACGGTGCGGGAGAAGTTCACCTGCCGCGAGTGTGAGAAGATCACGCAGTCACCCGCACCCTTCCATGTGACACCCCGCGGTTTTGCCGGGCCGAACCTGCTGGCGATGATCCTGTTTGAGAAGTTCGCCCAGCACCAGCCGCTCAATCGCCAGAGCGAGCGCTACGCCCGCGAGGGCGTCGACCTCAGCTTGTCGACGCTGGCCGATCAGGTTGGAGCATGTGCCGCGGCGTTGAAGCCCATTCACTCCCTGATCGAGGCGCATGTCCTTGCTGCCGAACGTCTGCACGGCGACGACACGACCGTGCCGATCCTGGCCAAGGGAAAGACCGATACGGGCCGCATCTGGACCTATGTCCGGGACGATCGGCCGTTCGGAGGGCTCTCTCCGCCGGCGGCCCTTTACTATGCCTCGCGGGACCGACGGCAGGAGCATCCGGAGCGCCACCTGAAGACCTTCAACGGCATTCTGCAGGCGGATGCCTATGGCGGCTACAATCCGCTGTTCAAGGTTGATCGCGATCCAAATCCTCTAAGGCAGGCGTTTTGTTGGGCACACTCGCGGCGTAAGTTCTTCGTGCTCGCCGACATCGCCGCAAATGCCAAGCGTGGAAAGAATGCCGCGCCGATCTCGCCTATGGCGCTCGAAGCCGTCAAACGGATCGACGGCCTGTTCGATATTGAGCGCGAGATCAACGGGCTTACGGCCGATCAACGCCTGGAGCGTCGCCGGAGAGACTGTCTGCCACTCGTCGATGATCTGCAGGTCTGGCTTCAAACCGAGCGGGCAAAGCTCTCACGCAGTTCTCCGGTGGCGGAGGCGATCGACTACATGCTCAAGCGCTGGGATGGCTTCACATCATTTCTGCAGGACGGCCGGATTTGCCTGACGAATAATGCGGCAGAGCGAGCGCTCAGAGGCTTTGCGCTCGGCAGAAAATCCTGGCTCTTCGCCGGATCAGACCGCGGTGCAGATCGTGCGGCCTTCATGGCCACATTGATTATGACGGCAAAACTCAACGACATCGATCCGCAGGTGTGGCTGGCCGACGTTCTTGCCCGCATCGCTGATACGTCGATTACCAGGCTGGAGCAGTTGCTTCCGTGAAATTGGACGCCGCCGACCGTCAACGCTCAAGCGGCCTGACCTGCGGCCTTCACCGGAGGCTTACTCGATGCTTCATGAGCCGATCTGTGAATCACCGCTCGATCAGCACGGCCAGGTCTTTCGTGCGTCTCATGACCGAACCTCCCAGCGCTTATCCAATCGCCGTACGGCATGGTTCATCAGTTCCGGCGTGGCGGACAGGTACCAGTAGGTATCGCGAACATTCGCATGGCCAAGGAAGGTGGAGAGTGTACCGGCAGTTCGCGTTCCACATCTTCGCCCGCGCGATGCCAGTTGATCAGGGTCTGGACGGCGAAACGGTGACGAAGATCGTGAACCCGCGGGGTGTCGACGTGCAGGAAGGGGAAAGGTGGTTTGGCCGGGTAGAACGCCTTCGTCGCCAGATGCAGCAAGACCGACGAGTCCTTGCCGATGGAATAAAGCATCACCGGGTTGGAAAACGTTGCAACGACTTCTCGAAGCACATGAATTGCTTCCGCTTCAAGACGTTGGAGGTTACCATGCGACATATGATGTTTATCCCTTTGAGACGAATTCGTCATCAATCTCAAAGAATCTCGCATAAGGTCCGTCTGCAAAGTGACGGCGCAACGCGTCGAAATTCTCTACCGTTTCGTCCAGCGGCCGCCATTCCTGGCGCTGAAGGATCGCGCGGCCAGAATGCTGAAGCGATGGAGCGCCCAGAAAATCCCAAATTGTTTCCAAGCATGCGGCCGGTTCACTAAGGAGCCTCTCGTACTCGATCTCGAGCAAGCTGGCCGAAGCGAATGACTGCTCGACGCGAATGTGGAAATCCTCGGCGGCATTAAAGTAGGCCTCGCAGGAGGCGATGGGCAGTTTTACCCGTGGCGGCGGTGCCGCATCATCATCCGAAGTGAACTTAAGCCATTGCCGGCTTTGCCTTGCCTGCTCCAGCGACCGCAGGGACTCCAATGTATTTCGCCGGTACAAGAAAATGACCTTGAGCCCTGGCCAGCGGGCGAGCTCGTCAAAAAAGCCCGGGCGCTCTATAAACTGAGGCTCGTTGATCTTGCACCCAACATGCGTCACCTTCTTGTCGCTACGTCTCGGGAAGCGCAAGTAGGCGAGCTCGAGGAGCTCACGATCGCTCCGTAACAGGCGATCCTTATCGGGCCAATTTGTATCATAGGTGTTAAGTAACTCGCCATTGCTCAACACGTTCGGATGCTCATTTAGCAAAGCTTCGAGATAGTGCGTTCCAGTCCTTGGCATCCCAAGGATCACAAATGGTTCAGGTGACAGTGCGGAATGGGTCATTGCTTGTGTTCTCGACATTGTTCGCGAAGATGTGTGCGGCGCCCAGCACTAGAATTCTCTTGTCGCGCAGAGCGGCGCGAGTTCATAAGGCGCAGTTTCTTCTGACAATTTTCAAAATAGTCACCTTCATCAAACGGCGACGGCACTTTGAACCCGAAGGCCGACCTCCTAATCAGGGTGAGGGCGTTCCGTAGCGTTGATAGATCGATTGGATCCCATCCAGCACCTCGCGTGACAGGCTGACTTCCACGCTGGCGATGCTGTGCTGCAATTGTTGCGCGGAGGTGGCGCCCACAAGGGTGCTTGAAACAAATGGCCGGCTCCTGACGAATGACAATGCGCCGTGCACCGGATCGATGCCATGTTCCCGGAACAGCGTTGTATATGCGAGTGCCGCGTGCTGCGCCCTCTCGCTGCTGTAACGGAAGAACCGTCCGAACAAGTTCAGGCGCGAGCCAGTTGGGCGCTGCCCCCCTAAGTACTTTCCAGTTAGCGTGCCCATCGCCAGCGGTGAGTACGCGAGGAGCCCCACCTGTTCACGCAGCGCCATCTCGGCCAGGCCGCTCTCGAAATCCAGGTTGAGTAGATTGTATGGATTCTGCATACTGATCATACGGGACAAACCTCGTGACTCCGCGTAATGCAGGAAGCGCCCAAGCCCCCAAGGTGTCTCGTTGCAGAGCCCGATGTGACGGACGCGGCCGCTTTTGACAAGCGCGTCCAAAGCCTCCAGAGTTTCCAGGACAGGGATCGTGTCGTCGTCGAGTTCATACTGGTGGTCTAGTAACTGGAAGACATTGGTGCTCCGGTCGGGCCAATGCAGTTGGTAAAGGTCGATATAGTCCGTCTGGAGCCTTTGTAGACTAGCGTCAACGGCCTCGAACAGATTGGCGCGTGTATAGCTGACACGCCCGTCACGCACGTATGGCAAGCTCGCTTTGCCTGCGCGAGCAGGCCCTACGGCTTTTGTCGCGAGTACGATGTCTTGCCTGCGGCGCGTCTTGCGTATCCAACTCCCGACGTAACGCTCCGCGAGCCCATGTGTCTCGACGCGGGGTGGCACAGGGTACATCTCTGCGGTATCGACAAAGTTTATGCCAGCATCCAAGGCTGCATCCAGTTGCACATGCGCCTCCACTTCCGTGTTCTGCTCTCCCCAGCTCATGGTGCCTAAACCGAGCATGCTTACTCTCAAGCCGCTGCTGCCCAATTCCCGAGACTGCATCGCGTATCTCCTTGTTATGTGTTGGTGAGTGGCGTCAAGGCATCAGACGCCGACGAAATAGCGCCGCCAATAGATGCCAAGCGCTCCGATATGCGCGCCCATGCCGGCGGCCGGACGGCCAAGCAACGCCGGACGAATGAGGTCGATTGCATGTGCCAGTGGCAGGAAATGTGCTGCTTGCTGGCAAACATCTGGCAACTGGGTGATCGGAAAGACCGCGCCGCACAGGAGCAACATGGGTGTGAGAACGAGCGTCTGGTAAGACACGAAATAGGCGTAGCTCGGAGCAAGCGCTGTGATGACCATTGCCAGGCTTGCGAAGGCTAATCCGGTGAGCGCGATGACTGGCAGCGCATAGAGGATGGGCGGCTTGTCGAGACGCGCGTCGGGGAGAGTGGATCGCACGCGGATTTCCGACAAAATTCTCACCATACCGTGAAGGCGAACCTCTGAATATGTTTCCGCAGCTCCGGCCGAACCGTCCCGAAAGCAAACGGAACTCCGAGCTCCTGCAGTGTCGGGAGCACGATGCTGAGCGAATGCCCTATCCCGAGCCCCTCGAGATCGGGACGCACTCCGTCCAATCCCAGCTCAGCCACCAACAGATCGACCGTGCCAACCTTTATGAAGCGGCGCAGCAATCCCATGTGAGCTGCGACACCACTTTGGTCATAGCCGATTGCCCGAAGCTCAGGCCTAGCTCCGGCCCAACTTCGGCTACCTTCAAACGGCTTTGCATTAAAGAGCCCAGTCGGCCCATAGGTTTTGCGAAAGAAGTCAGAGAGTTCTACATGGTCGGCGAGTTGCAACTCGTTTTCCCAGCACAGCTTCCACCGCACCTGAGAGCGCATGCAAAGGCCTCCTCTTTCTTGCCGCCTTGAAGCAATTATTGTCCGATGGAAGCATGGAGCAGTTGGCGCCATGTCAGACGGTGCCAGAAGCAATTGCTTGCCCATCGGTGTTCGACAATATTCGCGCTTGAGATGATAGACCTCAAAACCTTCGACCTTCCTGGCCCGTTGGTAGACTTCCCCGACTTACTTGTCCGACATTGCCAATCTTGTCAGGTTATCGACATTCTCGTAATGCATCATCAGGGGAGGTTGGTAAAATCGATTGTTTGGATGGCGTGCATCCACGTTATGGATAAATGAAAACACGCGTTTCAACGGCTAGACCTGACCTCCTCGTTGCGCTCGACTCCCAGATGAGAAAGCGCAACTTGTGCGTGGGACGCAGCGTCAACGATACTGATAATGACGTGCCTCCAATAGTTTAGGCCATTTGGAACTGGAATTTTCCACTTATGTGAACCGCCCCAGGATTCTGGACCAGCGGAGGCTGGAGTTTTCCGGCTTCACTCAGGGAGGCGGGCTGGTTGCGCCTCCGGAATTCATCAGCGAGATCGGCACCTTGTTACCGATCGCACCATGTGGCCGAACCTCATTGTAGTCTCTACGCCAATCCTCCATCTTTTCGCGGGCATCCGCAAGGGTCAGGAACCAGTGTTGGTTCAGGCATTCCGCCCGGAAGCGGCCGTTAAACGCCTCGATGAAGGCGTTGTCAGTCGGCTTGCCAGGGCGTGAGAAGTCCAAGGTCACGCCTTTGGCATAGGCCCAGAGGTCGAGATCGCGTGACACGAACTCCGTCCCCTGGTCGACACGGATCGTCTTCGGATAGCCGACCTGCCGGCATACCCGTTCCAATGTTTCCACGACATCTTCTCCCCGATAGCTATGCCGCGGATCAAGCACCGGCACATAGCGCGAGAAGGTGTCGACCACCGTCAGCACTCGTAATTTCTTGCCGGTCGCGAGTTGGTCGTGAACGAAGTCCATCGCCCAGACATCGTTGGGTTCAACGGCCTTTTGCCGGTCCTCCCGTAGCTTGGCTTTGACTCGGCGCTTCGGCGTTTTATTTCGTAGTTGAAGGCCTAAGCCCCTGTAAATCCGATAAGTTCGTTTGATATTGGTGCCCCAACCTTCGCGTTCCAGGAGTACATGAACACGACGGTAGCCGTAACGGACACGGGTCTCGCAAATCTCACGAATACGACGTTCCAGGCCGGCCTGATCGGCACGGCGAGAGGTGTAGTGGTAGGTCGACCGATCGAAGTTCAGTGCCCTACAAGCTTGCCGGATCGAGATCGCCCAATCGCGGCACATGCCCTTAACCACCTCCCGCTTGCGAGCAGGCCTTAAAGCTTTCGGCGGATGACATCCTGCAGCATCTCGCGGTCCAACGTTAGGTCCGCGACGATCTTCTTCAGCCGAGCGTTCTCGTCTTCGAGCTGTTTCAGCTTCTTCATCTCCGGCGGCAACATGCCAGCGTACTTTTTCTTCCAATTGAAATAGGTCGCCTGGCTGATGCCCGCCTTTCGGCAAATCTCCGCCACCGGCACACCTTCATCACCCTGCTTCAGAATGAACGCCTTCTGCGCGTCCGAAAACTGCGATGCCTTCATCGTCTTCCGTTCCTTTCCCAGCCAGGAAAATGCACCGGAAAACTCTAACCAAAACTGGTCCAGTTTGAAGGGTTCAGATCATATGATCCCCGATGGGAAGAAGAGGAGAATTCGATGAAGGCCTCGAAGTTTTCGGAAGCGCAGATCGCGTTCGTGCTGAAGCAGGCAGAGGATGGCACGCCAATCGGTGAGGTGTGTCGCAAGGCGGGCATTTCGGATGCGACGTTTTACAACTGGCGCAAAAAATACGCCGGCCTGATGCCCTCGGAGATGAAGCGTCTGCGGCAGCTTGAAGAGGAGAATGCTAAGCTGAAGCGGATCGTCGCCGACCTGTCATTGGACAAGGCCATGCTTCAGGACGTGCTGTCAAAAAAGCTCTGAGGCCTGCCCGCAAACGCAAGCTTGTCGATACGGTCAAGGCGGACTGGAAGGTCTCGATCCGGCGTGCATGCTCGGTGTTGAAGATCGACCGGTCGCTGTATGTCTACAAGTCCAGGCGTGGCGAGCAGGCCGAGCTGAAGCTGAAGATCAAGGACATCTGCCAGACACGGGTGCGCTACGGCTATCAACGCGGCACGTGTTGCTCAAGCGTGATGATGGCCGGTTAATCCGAAGCGAATCTATCGCCTTTACAAGGAGATGGGCCTCCAGCTCCGCAACAAGGTTCCCAAGCGACGGGTCAAAGCGAAGCTGCGGGCTGATCGCACGGAACCGACCCATTCCAATCATGTCTGGGCGATGGATTTCGTTCACGACCAGTTGGCTACCGGCCGTAAGATCAGGGTTTTAACAGTCGTCGATACCTTCTCTCGCTTCTCGCCGACAGTCGACGCCCGCTTCAGCTACAAAGGCGAAGACGTGGTGCAGACGCTTGAGCGGGTATGCCGCCAGGTCGGCTATCCAGCCTCCATTCGTGTGGACAATGGCAGCGAATTCATCTCGCGAGACCTCGACCTGTGGGCTTACCACAAGGGCGTCGTGCTCGATTTCTCCCGGTTCGGCAAGCCGACCGATAACAGCTACATCGAGTCATTTAACGGCAAGTTCCGCGCCGAGTGCCTGAACGCCCATTGGTTCATGAGCCTTGACGACGCGCGTGCGAAGATGGAGGATTGGCGTAGAGATTATAACGAGTTCCGGCCACACAGCGCTATCGGCAACAAGGTGCCGATTTCGCTTATGAACGGCTCATCGGCACCCCCGCCGAGCTGAGCCAATAATCCCGGAAATTCCAGCTCCCGCTGGCCCAAAATTGGGGAGCACTTCACAAAACCGCTGGAGCAAACTTAAAACTGGATAAAATCTGGGGGCAAGGTCAAGCCGCCCGGACCAGGGATGCCACGGATACAAAAGCTCGCGAACCTCGGGCCCGTGGGTGTTGTGTCGTCGTGTTGTACAATTGGCATCGCCCGCACAGCAGACTACAATCCAAACCACCTGTCAGTAGACTCGGGCTGACCGAGGACAACCTGTTGAGGCTCCACATCTAACGAGCAGCTCTGATCAGCCTTTCAGCAAGTTTTGTCTTGCGAGCGATGATCTCTGATCCCTCGTAGGAAAGGTGACCGCTATCTCGATAAATGAATTTGCCGTCGATCTCGGTCTTGCATGTTGTGTCATCGCAGAGAAAGTCGTGGTAAGAAACAACCTCTACGTCAGCCTTCGACGCCACTTGGTTCAATAAATCAAGTGTGCGGGATCGGAACTGGCGGTATTCGCTGACATATATTTTGCAGTCACTGTAGCGCCCGAGAATAACGCTTCCCCGTGCCTTTCGCTCGAGGCAATCACCGATATCGAAACTTGCGACCGGCGGAGGGGCAACAATAACGACTCGTTTGCCGAGGGCTCGAACGGCTTCGACGAGCGCCTTGATGCCTTCGACGGCTACATCCAGCGAAGTGTCAGCTTCGGTGAAAGTATCATTGTTTCTGTTAAGCAGCATGAAGTCCGTCGACACAGGCGTGGCGAATGGGCTGGCAATGGCAACGATACTGATCTCCGGTCGATTCTTCAGGATAGCCACAACACTGTCGTTGAAGTGAATACAGTCCTCAGCAAAGGCACGAGGATAATAGGGCGACGCCGACGCCTTCGAAAAGGCAGAAACTCCAATTGCGGGGAAGCAGCCGCTCATCGTGAGCTGAGCCAATCCAGCTTCTCCGACTGTCGTGGCCAAGCCGGGAACAACCGCCATGGCAAATGAATCGCCCCAAACCAGCAATTCAGGCTTTGCCGTTGTCTCGCAGTTCTTCGGGATTTCCTGAGGCGGCGATCCGGGACTGAAATCACATGCTCGTCCCAGGCCGTAATTGATCCGCCGGATCTTCGCAAAGTCAACGTTGCTCTCGGTTGCGGCGATAGCGACGGAGGGCGAGAAGCCCAGAAGAACTGATGTGGCAACGAGTCCTGAGGTCAGGCGTGCACGAGACATAACGTGCCCCCGGCGGAATGGCTCCTCCACGAAGTGATAAAGAGCCCAACTCGCCACCAATGAGAAAGCAACTGCCGCATAGATCACAGCGGCAGGAGGCTCGGTCATCCAAACCACTCTCACATAGACAAGGACGGGCCAGTGGATCAGATAGAGTGAGTAGGAGACATCCCCTATCCTTGCCATGCCTCGGACCGCCAAATTGTTCTTGCTAGGCGCAAGCAGGAGGATCAGGCTTGCTAAGCAGACCAAACCGGCATCCACTACGGGATGCGCGAGACCCATAGGGGCGCCGAGGATAAATGCCAGTGCCGGGAGGCGCAGCTTAGCAAGTCTGGTAGCCACGAGAGGGGTGGTGGGAAGCAAGGCTCCGAATGAACCAATGGCCATTTCCCAAAATCGGGTCGGCAGAAGATAAAATGCAGCGGATGGGTCTCGAGAAACCACATAGAGACATAAAATTACGCTGGCAACGAGAAGTGAACCAACTCCAGCCAGCCACCATCTCCTGGGAGCCAAGGCCAAGAACGCAGGCAGCAGCAGATAATACTGCTCCTCGACGGCAAGCGACCAAAAATGCAGGAGTGGCTTCGTTTCGGCGCCTCCGCCGAAATAGTCCGCCTGGAACCAGAAAACGATATTGCCGGAAAAAGTGAGCGCCCCGAGGACTTGATTTTGAAACTCCCGCAGGCCGACCTCTGACAGGAAAAAGGGGGCAGCGATCGTGGTAAGCGCAATGACGACGTAGGCCGCTGGCAACAGACGCTTCGCACGTCGAAAATAGAATTCCGAAAAGCTGAACCGCGATTGCTCAAGCTGCGTCCTGATTAGATTTGTAATCAGAAAGCCCGAAATCACCAAAAAAATGTCGACCCCAAGATAGCCCGCCGCAAAGGGTCCAATATGTGCATGATAAAGGACGACCAGCACAACAGCCAATCCCCGCAGAGCTTGGATATCAGTTCGAAATTCTGGCGGCATTAGCAGGACCTATGGCTTTTCAATTAATTGGATTGACTAAGGGTGGGGCAGCTGGAGCTGCCCCACAGCTTGGATTTAAGGATCGCGCCCTTCTGCAGTCTGCCCTTGGATTAATCGGCTGGTCTAGATGACGGAAAAAATCAGCACTTCACGCTGCACGTCGAGGACTTCCGTTGCGATATTGGTGATGACGGTCGCCAATTAGCCGGCCAACTGGCAGAACGATGACAAGTGCTTCATCAATGCACGTAGGCGGTTTATCGCGACGCGGCTCTGGTAGCGTGGAGCGTGTGAGGATGTCCGACAATATGGTGACCGGCCCGTGTCGACCAAACCTCTCTATGTGCTTCCGTAGGGCTTGCCGAACCGTGCCGAAAGCGAATGGGACCCCGAGTTCATGCAGTGTTGGAAGCATGACGCGAATTGAATGGCTGATGCCGAGCCTTTCAAGATCGGCACGCACTCCGTCCAATCCCAGCTCAGCCACCAACAGATCGACCGTGCCAACCTTTATGAAGCGGCGCAGCAATCCCATGTGAGCTGCGACACCACTTTGGTCATAGCCGATTGCCCGAAGCTCAGGCCTAGCTCCGGCCCAACTTCGGCTACCTTCAAACGGCTTTGCATTAAAGAGCCCAGTCGGCCCATAGGTTTTGCGAAAGAAGTCAGAGAGTTCTACATGGTCGGCGAGTTGCAACTCGTTTTCCCAGCACAGCTTCCACCGCACATCAGAGCACATGCCAACCTCCTTATTTTTGCCATGCCTGAACAGATCACACAATCGAAGCAGCAG
Organism: Rhizobium sp. NXC14; assembly: GCF_002117485.1. Classification (NCBI taxonomy): domain Bacteria; kingdom Pseudomonadati; phylum Pseudomonadota; class Alphaproteobacteria; order Hyphomicrobiales; family Rhizobiaceae; genus Rhizobium; species Rhizobium sp. NXC14. The sequence goes on along the minus strand of NZ_CP021031.1, from coordinate 85,249 downwards.
GTGATTGTAGCGCTCAGAGGCTATCGTCAGCGATCGTAATGCCAGCCAATTGAGGTGGCAGAACGATTGTTAGCGCGCGTTCTAATGTGATGCGTTCTGACAAAGTTGCTACCGTCCTGCACCGCTCTCAATAGGCTGTCAATGTACTTAATTCGATCCGTCACGCGCTTCTAATGGCATCTTGTTTGATTTGAAAAATCTATTGTTTGGATGATATGCATCCACATTATGGATGAAGGCAGATATCACTTCAATCGTCTCTCCTTGCGCTCGACGCGCGGGATGACCACCGTAGCTCGACGGCGTCCATCGCCGTTCAGTCAATAAATCCAGAAGTTGGTGAGCGCGACGAACAGCCCTCCTTCCAATGATGCAAGATTTCAAGGCAGAGTCAGCCGGTTTTGATCAAGACCGGCGGATTGGAGGCTTTGGAATGGCGCTATTGCCAGCATCATACAATGCATCATGCCATGCATGATGCTAGCGAGTATCGGCGTGTTGAGCTCATCACCGGGCGTCGCAAGCGCCGGAATTGGTCGGACGAAGAGAAGATCGAGATCCTCGCTGTGAGCAATGAGGCCGGTGCCAATATCTCGGAGGTCGTCAGCGGTTCGGCGTCAGTCGGGGCCTGCTGGGCATCCGGCGCAAGACTGCTGGATTGACCGCTGCTGCATCGCGATCGACAAGCAACAGCTTCGTCCCGATTGTCGTCGAGTATGACAGTGCGTCGCCGGCAGGCGAAGGTCGCCCATCCGCTGGCCGCATCGAGATCAATCGCGACGATGCGCGTGCCATCATAAAGGGATCGGTTTCGCCATCCTTGGCCAGCACGATCATCTGTGCGCTACGCGGCAGGTCGTGATTGATTTCTCAGCGGTGCCGCGGATCATGGTAGCGACACAGCCCGTAGATTTCCGCAAGGGTATGAACGGTCTTTTCGTCTTGGTAGCATCCACTCTCGAGGCCGATCCGTATTGTGGCGATATCTTCGTATTCCGCGCAAAGCGTGGCGATCGCGTTCGCTGCCTTTATTGGGGCGGCTCGGGCATGATCCTGGCGACGAAGTGGCTGGAGAATGGAAGCTTTACCTTTCCTCCAATCAAGGACGGCCCAATGATCGCGGAAGTTTATCTGATCGAGCAGCAGATCCGAGGAGAGGGCGCTGAAGTGCGTTACCACGCGCGGCAATCAAGATCTGCCGCCATCATGCGGTCATTGAAGGCTCGCTTGCTTGAGCTGAAGGCCGATATCTCAACCCAGTCGGCTCTCGCAAAAGCCATCAACTATACGCTCAAGCATTGGACCGGTCTCACGGCCTTCCTCGACGACGGCACAATCGAAGTCGACAGCAACGTGGTTGAGCGATCGATGAAGTCTGTCGCCCTTACAAGGAAAAACTCAATGTTCGTCGGCAATGCCCGAGGTGGCGAGACCTTTGCCATTCTGGCGTCACTGATCAATACGGCATTATGCCGCGCGCGGCATAAGGCACTTTATGCCGACCGGCGAACTATGCCGAGTGCGTCTTCTGGCAGGAACGGCAAACCGTGCGTTCCCAGCCAGTTTGGCGGGTCGCCGTTGTTTGGCACTCGGCATAGTTCTCATGCTCAGAGGGTGTTCAGGAATTCCAGAAGCCGGTCGCTTGGTCGAAATCGCTCGGCCTTGGCGCGTTCGTACGGCTTCAGCTTTGCGAGTGCAGATTCCTTCAGTTCGAGATGCGCATGAAGATAGGTCAACGTCGTTTCCATCGCTTCATGGCCCAACCACAGGGCAATGACGGAGCAGTCGACGCCCGCCTGCAGCAACTCCATGGCAGCAGAGTGCCGCAAGACATGGGGCGACACCCGCTTTGAGCGAAGGGAGACGCAGTGCTCACGTGCTTTGGCGACATATTTGTTCAGCAGTGCCTGCACGCCGTCGGCGCTGAGCCTGCCACCGTGCGTATTCGGAAAGAGGGCTGTTGAGCCTCGCTTCCCTGGTTCCTTGAGCCAATAACGGAGGGCTTGCTGTGCAACCTTTGTGAGCGGCGTACAAAGAAGAAGCTCACAGAGAAACTCAGCGTTTCATCGACATTATCAGTGAGATGACGAACAAAAGAGATCCAGCGCTGAAATCCCTCATAGCGATGTGCAGACGGCAATTTCCCTAGCGCCATCTCAATTGCGATACTGTGGTCCCTTGAACGGCAGGAACCGATAAACGTTGCGTACAAAAGGGTTCGAACCGCAGACCACCACTCGTGATAGCTATGTGGTTGAAAGAACTACGTTCTTCTGTTCGCCGGCCGGAGAAGTTCCCTTCGATCCAATATGCGATCTTCTTCGGGAGATCAGGTTTGACTGCTCTGCTTCACCTCTCGAATGTCACGAAAGTGTACCGCCAGGGCGGCATGCTCGGCCGGCGCCTGATCACGGCGGTCAAGGACGTCGGTTTCGAAGTCGGAGTCGAACCGGAGATCCTGTCGATCGTCGGCGAATCCGGCTCGGGAAAATCGACGATCGCGGCAATGATCCTCGGGCAGGCCGCGCCGACGGAAGGGCGGCTGGAATTTGCGGGCAAGACCGTCTCGATCCATAGCCGATCCGAACGCACGGCGTTCATGAAGGAGGTCCAGCCGGTGCTGCAGAACCCCTGCGAAGCCTTTAACCCGCTAAACGGGTCGACCGCTACCTCTCGGAATTTCTCAGGAAAGCGGCCAGGACCGCAAAGAGGCCGAGCGCATGGCTGATGCCGCGCTCCATCACGTCGGCCTGACGCTGGAAGAGATAAAAGGCCGCTTTCCCCACGACTCTCCGGCGGCCAGCTCCAACGGGTCGCTATCGCCCGCGCGCTGATCCCGCAGCCCCGCCTGCTGGTTGCCGACGAGCCGGTTTCCATGGTCGACGCTTCGCTGCGCATGGCGATCGTCAACCTGTTCGGCCGCCTGGAAAACGAGCTCGGCCGATCATCTACATCACCCACGACCTCGCCACTGCCTATTACATCAGCGACAACAACATCATCATGCGCAAGGGCGAAGCGGCCAGGCCCGCCCCGTCCTTGACAACCCGCAGCACCCCTATTCGCGGGCGCTGAAGGATGCGGTGCTGGCAGCCGATTTTAGCGCGGCGGTTTGAGCACCGCGGTGGATGGCGAATGGCAATTCCTCAGGAGGCGGATGCGACCTTCACATTTCCGCCATGTCCGCCTCCCCCAAAGACTCGGCGTTCGCCGAAGGAGGAGCGGATCTGCCCATGGGGGCCGGGCAGGCCGAACTCGGGGAAGAGCAACTCGGAAACCCGGTAGGCTTCTTCCAGATGCGGATAGCCGGAGGCGATGACGGTATCGATTCCGAGCTGCTGATATTCCCTCAGACGTTCCGCGACCGTCTTCGGAGATCCGACCAGCGCGGTTCCCGCGCCCGTGCGGACGAGACCAATGCCCGCCCAGAGATTGGGAGAAACTTCGAGCTTGTCGCGGCGCCCCTGATGCAGGGCAACCATGCGCGCCTGGCCGACCGAATCCGAGCTCTTCGCGAATACTTCCTGCGCTGCGGCAATCGTTTCGTCGGAAAGCTTGGAAATCAGTCGGTCGGCCGCAGCCCAGGCCTCTTCATCAGTCTCGCGAACGATGAAGTGAAGACGGATGCCGAAGGTGACGTTCTTGCCCTGCGCCGCAGCGGCCTTGCGGACCTTGGCAATCTTTTCTGCCACCTGCGCCGGAGGTTCGCCCCAGGTCAGGTACTTATCGGTGATGCCGCCGGAAAAGGCGATCGCAGCGTCGGACGATCCGCCGAAATAGAGCGGAGGACGCGGTTCCTGTACGGGCGGCAGACCAAGTCTCGCATCGATGGCCTTGATATACTTGCCTTCGAGGTTGGCTTTACCGGTCTCGACCAGCGAGTTGAATACCCGAAAGAACTCGCCGGCATGATCGTAGCGTTCGTCATGCGGCAGGAAAATGCCGTCACCGGCGAGTTCCTGGGCACTGCCTCCGACCACGATGTTAATCAGCAGGCGGCCGTTGGAAACGCGGTCGAGCGTCGCGGCGAGGCGCGCATAATAGGCCGGCGATGCCGTGCCCGGCCGAATGGCCACCAGAAATTTCAGTCGCTCTGTATAGGCGGAGAGATCCGCGGCCAGAATGAAGGATTCTTCGCACGCGGCCCCCGTCGGAATAAGCACGCCGGAATATCCCAGCCGGTCAGCAGCCTTGGCGATCTCACGGAAATAGCCGGGATCCGCCGGGCGACTGAGATCGTCCGACCCCAGATACGCACCGTCACCGGATGAGGGGATGAACCATAGAAAGTCGAGAGGCTTGTCGATTGCCATTATTCCATTCCTGTCGAAGCGGCAGCCGTTGCAGATTGCCGCGAGATTGTGAAATTCCAAAAAATCAGAGGGCGCCGTGCCGCGGGGGCAGGATACCGTTCAGATAGAAGTTTCCGATATGGTGGTATTTCCAGCGCACCGGATCATGCAGCGAATGCGTCCGGGCATTGCGCCAGAAGCGGTCGAGCCCATAGCTTTCGAGCGTCGAACGCGCCCCACCGAACTCGATAAGCTTGGTGGCGGCAAGCTGCGCCACTTCCGTCGCGAGCGCCTTGACCTCCGCGACAGCGATCGATGCCTCGGCTACGTTCACCGCCGTCGGTTCTGTGGTGGCGCGGTCGACAATCCGGCCGGCCCTTGCGAGCAGCGCATCGGCCGCATGCACTCTGATCGCCACGTCGCCGACGCCGTGTATGGTGTGCGGATCCTCATAACCGTGCTCGATCGCAAGTTCGAAAAATGGCCGCGCATGGGCTCGAACATAGGAAATCGTTTCGGCGAGCGCCCCGCGCGCGATGCCGACCTGCACGGCGGCATGGATGATCTGCGCGAAAGGACCCATCGGCGTCGGCTGTTCGAAGCTTCCATCATGGTCGACGATCTGGAACGGCGTCACTTCGACGTCGTCGAAGGTTACGGTGCCGCTGCCCGTCGAACGCTGCCCGAAGGACGACCAGTCGTCGACGAAGTCGAGCCCCGGAGTCGCCCGGTCGATGAAGATCAGATGGACGCGGCCGTTCGGTCCCTTTGCCACGGCGACGACGATGTGGGCGAAGAGGGAGCCGGTCGCGTAAAACTTCTGCCCGTTCAGGTAGAGCTTTCCGTTGCGATCGGCGAAATGCGTCTTGAAGTCGACCGGCGTCTTCGTGCCGATCTCGGTGAAGGCGTTGCCAAGACGGTCACCTTCCAGCGCGCGCCGGAAGTAGTGCTGCTTCTGCTCCTCGCTGCCGTTCAGTCGCAACGCCTCCAGCATGTAGAAATGGTTCTGCGGGATCTGCCCGATCGAGGAATCCGCAGCCGAGATGATGGCGGTGACCTCGGCCAGCGTCACCGCCGAGACGCCGGCGCCGCCATAGGCTTTCGGGATGCCGATCGCCCAGAGACCGCTCTGCGAGAAGCGGTCGATCTCGGCGAGCGGAAGGCGTCGTTCGCGGTCCCGCTGGGCGGCACCGACCGCGAATTCAAGCGCAAGGTCCCTGGCGATCCTGATGGCCTCCGCATCATCGCGGATGACATGGGCCAGGCTCCGACGCGGGGCGATGTGCGGCGCAGGACGGCCGGCGGTGAGCGCGGCCTCCCGGTGCAGCTTGCGATCATTCGTGCTCATCTTGGGCTCAGTTCCAGGCGTGGCGCGGCGGATGGACGCCGTTCAGATAATAATTGCCGACGTGGTAGAACTTCCAGCGCACCGGATCATGCAGCGTATGGACGCGGGCATTGCGCCAGTGGCGGTCGAGTCCATGCTCGGCGAGGGTCGAGCGCGCTCCCGCAAGTTCGAACAGTTTGTTCGTCGACAGGATCGCAATCTCCGTCGTCAGAACCTTGGATTCGCCTGTCTTGATCGTCGCCTCCGAGACCGTCTCCAGCGTCGGATTGGCGCGCGCCGCGTCGATCGCGTGGCCGGCGATCTCGAGCAGCGCTTCGGCCGCATGCAGCTTGATCTTCAGGTCGCCGATCTGGGCGATGGTGAAGAGGTCTTCGCCGGCCGTCGCCTTGCCGCTGTCGATCCAGGGGCGGCTATATTTGCTGACGAACTCGATCGTATCGTCGATCGTGCCCCGGGCGATGCCGACATCGATCGCCGACTGGATGATCTGCGAGACGGGGCCGCCCACCGTCGGATGGTCGAAAGAGGTGACCTTCAGCGCCCGCGCCTTCGGCACGCGCACATTTTCGATCTTGACCGAACCCGAGGCGGTGGTGCGCTGACCGAAGCTCGACCAGTTGTTGGTGACGGTGAGACCGGTGGCATCGCGGTCGGCAAAGACGAGATAGCCCTGGCCGGTCTCGTCGACACCGACGATCGGCACGATATGGGCAAGCAGCGCGCCGGTCGTGTAGAATTTCTCGCCGTCGACGATCACCTCGTCGCCGTCATGAACGACCTTGGTCTCGAAATCGGCGACCGTCTTGCTCTTCAGTTCGGAGAAGGCATTGCCGTATCGGATCCCTTCGAGCGCCCAGCCGAAGAACAGCTTCTTCTGCTCTGGCGTGCCGTCGAGATCGACGGTCGCGACGATCGCCAGATGGTTCTGGGTGATCTGCGCGATGGCCGGATCGGCTGCAGCGATGATGGCGATCACCTTGGCGAGCGTGGCATAGGAGACTTCCGGACCACCATAGGCTTTCGGCACGTTGATGCTCCAGAGACCGCTCTGCGAATAGGCGTCGAGCTCGGCGATCGGCAGCAGTCCCTCACGGTCACGCAATGCTGCCCCGACCTTGAAGCTCGCGGCCAGAGTCTCGGCGATCTGGATGGCCTCGACGTCGCTCCCGATCACATGCGCCGGCTTGACCGGGCGCGGACGGGGCGTGAAGGGATCGGTGGAATTGACGCGCGGGTGGACGCTGTAATCGATCGTGGTGTCGGTGATGCTTCCCATGGGAAAACCTCGTCGGGTTGAAATGGAATTTTCAGCTGGCATTGGCCAGCGTAATTGCCTGGTTGCGTTTGAAAGCTTCGATGTCGCGGTAACGGTCGGCCGGATGCGCCTTGGGCAAATAAGGCCCCTCGCCGAACAGCTTCTCCCGCAGCGTGCCGGGACGATATCCGGTCGGATAGACGCCGCGCTTCTGCAGTTCGGGCACCAGGTAGCCAACGATATCCTCGAAGCTCTCGGGCGTTACGGCATAAGCAAGGTTGAAGCCGTCGACGTCGGTCTCGTCGACCCAGGCCTGGAGCTCGTCGGCGACGGTGGAGGGCGATCCCACGACCACCGGTCCCATGCCGCCGATACCGCCCCATTCGGCCAGCTCCCTGATCGTCCAGCGCTTATTCGGATCGCCTTCCGAAAGGCTCTCGATCGCCGAATGGATAGCGTTGGTCTCGACCTTGCGCACCAAATCATCCGGTGCGTAGCGGGAAAAATCGACGCCCGTCCAGCCGGACATGAAGACCAGCGAGCCGTCATAGGAAACGTAATCGAGATAGTCGCGGAATTTGGCGCACGCCTTCTCGTCGGTCTCGTCCACGATGACCGTCATCAGATTGTAGATGCGGAACTTCGACGCATCGCGCCCAACGGTCGCCGCCCGCACCCGGACATCGCGCACATAATTCTTCAGGATCGTCCTGGCCTGTGCCGCAACGAAGACGCACTCCGCATGCTCCGCCGCGAATTGCTTGCCCGGCCCGGAAGCGCCGGCCTGGTAGAGCACCGGGGTCCGCTGCGGCGACGGCTCGGTCAGGGCGTAGCCCGGGACTTCGAAGAAACGGCCCTTGTGGCCGATCTCGTGCACCTTCGAGGGATCGGTGAAGATGCGCTTCTCGCGGTCGCGCAGCACGGCACCTTCTTCCCAGGACCCCTCAAGGAGCTTGTAGATGACCTCCAGATATTCGCTCGCCACTTCGTAGCGGTTGTCATGCGCACGCAATCCGCCTTGCCCGATGTTCTTGGCGCCGCTCTCCAGATAGGAGGTCACGATATTCCAGCCGACGCGCCCCTTTGTCAGGTGGTCGGCAGTGGCCAGACGCCGCGCGAATGGATAGGGGTGCTCGAACGAGATCGAGGCGGTGATGCCGATGCCAAGATGTTCGGTGGCGAGTGCAATCGGCGCCGCGAGCTGGATCGGATCATTGACCGGAATCTGCGCCGCCTGATGGATGGCGTGGTAGTTGTTGGCCTTGTAGACGTCGTAATAGCCGATCACGTCGGCGATGAAGATGCCATCGAAGACCCCCTTTTCGAGCGTCCTGGCAAGATCCTGCCAGTAGTCCAGATCCTTGTATTTCCAGGATTTGTCACGGGGATGGGCCCAAAGGCCGGGCGACTGGTGGCCCACGCAGTTCATGTCGAAGGCGTTGAAGTGTATCTGCTTGGTCATTCCTCGATCCCATCCGGATTTCAGGCGTGGTCCCTGAAGCATCCCGATGCGGCATCCATTTAACAGTTATTATATATTTTTTATGTACTATTTCGGGGAATTTTTTTCCGGGTTTTGTCAGCGGGCAACCACCGGCTAGCCCTAGGTTATCACTCGCTGACCGGCCTCATCTGACCGCATCCGATCACACTTTTCCACGCGACCCGCCCTCTCGAAGCAAGAGGTGCCGCTGAATTTGAAAATAAATTCTATAATTTTTATGTACTTTAAATTCCTGTTGGTTAACGGCGCGGGTGATCTGTCGAATGATCCCCCCAAGGCCGACGCAGCTGCCACACGGATACCCGCTCCGTGGGCATTCCTGCGGCCGGCACCGTCGCAACCGAGGATCAATTCATGTCCAACCCCATCATCGACCAAGCCTATCGCCGCCGCACGGTGTTGAAGACCATGCTGGCATCAGGAGCGCTCCCTCTCCTGTCATCGGGAGTCTTTTCCTCCGCCCTGGCCGCGGACAACCGGTTCGCCGGCCGCACCCTCAATCTCCTGATCATTCAGCCGCATGTCATCACGGGCAAGAAGATCGCCGAGGATTTCGAGAAGCTGACGGGTGCGAAGGTCAACGTGACCGCGGTTCCCTACGACCAGGTCAGCGTCAAGGCGACCCTCGACTTTCAGTCCGGCGCCGGTGAATTCGACGTCATCGACTATTTCTATACCTACAAGGGTCAGCTAGCCGAGGATGGCGTGATCGAGGACGTGACCGACTTGATCGAGAAAGACAAGGCGGAAATCCAGCCCGACGACTTCATCCAGACAATTTATGACCAGTACACGCTGCATGACGGCCGTCGCTATGGCCTGCCTTATGACGGCGACAGCCACCTTCTGTTCTACAACAAGGAACTGTTCGATCGTTACGGCCTCAAGCCGCCGACGACCTGGGACGAATACAACGAAAACGCCAAAGTCATCACCGACGCGGAATCCAGGAACGGCATCTATGGTGCTGCGGTCCTGGGTGCGAAGATTCCCGTCATCATCCTGTCGACCTTTGCCAATCGCCTCACCGGTTTCGGCGGCAACTTCCTGAAGGCAGACGGCACCTCGGCCCTCGACAGCACCGAAGCCGTGGAAGCGCTGAAGTCGCTGCTCGCATCCGCACCGCATGCATTGCCGACGCCGCTCGAGACGCGCTTCGAGGAGGGGCTGCCTGCCTTCCTCAGCGGCAAGGCCGCCCAGATCGACTTCTGGACCGACCTCGGCGGCTATGCCCAGGATCCCAAGGGCTCGAAGATCGTCGACAAATGGGGCGTCACCCGCATCCCCGTCGGCGGCGCCAACAAGACGCCGCGGCTTGCCTTCAACGCCGGCTTCGGCTTCGCAATCACCAGCGGCTCGAAGAACAAGGACGTCGCCTGGGAACTGATCAAGCTCGCGACGAGCAAGGACTACCACGAACAACTGCTCACGCTGACCGGCTCCGGGATCGATCCCGATCGTCACTCCGGCCTCAACTCCGAGAAGTTCAAGGCCTTCCAGCCGCTCGTGCAGCCGCTGCTGGCAGACGGCGCGTTGGAAAACAGCCTCGCCTGGCCGACGGCCGTCTATGCCCCGAAGCTGGAAAATGCGCTGACCGATGAACTCGCGCTGGCCCTTGCCGGGACGAAGAATGCCGAACAGGCAATCGCCGATGCCCACAAGGCCTGGACGAACATCATCGAAGCCAATGGCTGATCATTGAGCCTCGGCCACCTGGCCGACGCAAAACACGAGACCCGAAGGCGTGCCTCGCGCGGGGCACGCCTTTCGAGAGAAGAACAACAGGCGCGATGACATGACTGCGATCGATTTTCCCCTCGCTCGAAGACGAGCCGCCTCACCGACCGCCGATCACCGCCTTTCGGCACACCGGCTCGTCCGCTGGCTGTGGATCTCTCCGATCCTGCTCGGGCTCGCTGCGACCCTGGTCTACCCCACGCTCTTCCTGGTGGCGCTTGCGCTCAGCAAGAGCACGCTCGGCAAACCCTTCCGCAGCTTTGTCGGATTGCAGCATGTGCGCGACGTCCTCCAGGATCCGCTGTTTGCGACCTCTGTGATCAAGAGCATCGCTTATGCTTTCGTCACGGCGAGCATCCAGCTGGTGATCGGCTTCCTGATCGCCTTGCTCTTCACCCGGCTGCTGAAGGCCGGACGGTTCCTGGTCAGCCTGATCCTGCTGCCGCTGATGACGCCGCCGGTGATGGTGGGTGTCGCATGGAAATTGATCCTCGCGCCGGCTGGAGGGCTCCTGAATGGACTCCTCCTGAACCTTGGCATTGTCGACGCGCCGGTCAGCTTCCACGGCGATCCTGTCTTTGCCTGGTTCGCCATCGCGGTTGCCGATGTCTGGCAATGGACGCCCTTCGTCGTCATCCTCAGCTTCGCCGCCCTTTCGACCATTCCCGAAGGCGTCCACGAGGCTTCGATCATCGATGGAGCAACATCTCTGCAACGCTTCTGGCACATCACGCTTCCGCTCGTGGCGGCGCCGCTCTCCTCGATTTATCTGCTGAAGCTTATCCTCTCCTTCAAGGTCTTCGACCTCGTCTATGTCCTGACGTTCGGCGGTCCGGGCTTTGCCACCACGGCGACCGGCTTCTCCATCTATCGCCGCGCATTGGAACAGTTCGATGTCGCCCGCGCCGCTGCCGAGACCCTGATCTACAGTCTGGTGATTGGCGCAGTGTTGTGGCCGGTCATCCGCATCCACCAGCATCTCGAGAGGAAAGACGCATGAAGATCAGGCGATCCGACATCCTGCTCGTTGCCGCGACCGCACCGATCTTCGTCTTCTTCACCCTGCCGATCGCCTATCTCGTCTCAGTGTCCTTCAAGACCCAAGACGACGTGCTGAGCGGCCATTTCCTGCCGACGAGCCCGACGCTCGACAATTGGCCGGCCGCTTTCGAGGCCGCCCATCTCTCAGGATTTATCGCCAACTCCGTTGCCGTCTCGCTGCTCGCCGGCGCCCTGACGTTGCTGCTTACTTTGCCCGCCGCCTACGCTGTGCTGCGGCTCGGCATAGGTGGCAAATGGCTCGCCGATCTCACTCTGTCGAGCTACATGGCGCCACCGATCGTGGCTCTGATTCCGCTGTTCTATCTTCTCAAGGCCACGGGGCTCCTCAACACCCATGCCGGCCTGGTGATGCTCTACGGCTTTGCCAATATCCCCGTCGCTTTCTGGCTTCTCACCCCGTTTCTCCGGCGCATGCCGCTGGAGATCGAACAGGCGGCGGCGCTCGACGGAGCCGGCCCTCTTCGGATCCTGGTCCATATCGTCGTGCCGATCATTGTACCAGGCATCGTGGCGACGCTGATCATCGTCTCGGTCCTCGCCTATAACGAGTTCCTGTTTGCCTCGGCCTTCACCTTTTCCGACGAGACGCGCACGCTTCCTGTCGGCATCTCGCTCTTCCAGGGGGATCGGCTCGTCAATTTCGGCCAGATGGCGGCCGCCTCGCTCGCTGGCATCGCACCGGTCTATCTGGTGGCGCTCTTCCTCCAGCGCTATCTCGTGGCAGGTCTCGCCCATGGTGGCCTCAAATGATCAGCGGAGACGATTCGCTGGGGCTGCGGAACTCTTCGCAAGCCAAGCAGCGAGGTCGGGACAGCCTGGTGACAGACGAAGGGGATGATTACTTGCGCGCATAGAGCTTATACGATCAAGGTGGGAGCAGTATTGCTGGTGTCGCCCATCATCGTCGGCGCTCCCGATTTGGATCGTAGCTACGGCTGTACGGATTCGGTAGCGCATGCGTCGATGATCCCGATGCTGTGTCTTCACTTTGACCTGACCTGATGTGGTGGACGGCCTCCGCTCCCGGCATCGCAATGTGCCAAAGTGTGGCTGTCGAAAGTCACATAAGGGAGAGCCGTCCATGGAGAAGATTACCACAATTGGTCTGGATATCGCCAAGCATGTATTTCAGGTTCACGGGATCAATGGTGCTGGCGCGACGGTGAGCCGCCGCAAGCTGCGCCGCGACGATGTCGTTGGATTCTTCAAGGCATTGCCGCCATGCCTGATCGGAATCGAGGCATGCGCGACTGGACACCACTGGGCTCGGGTTCTTATGGCGCTGGGTCACGAGGTTCGGCTGATGCCGGCGTCTTACGTCAAGCCATACGTGAAGCGGCAGAAGAACGACGCGACGGATGCCGAGGCGATTTGCGAGGCGGTAACGCGGCCGACGATGCGCTTCGTTCCAGTGAAGAGCGAGGAGCAACAGGGTGTGCTGATGCTGCATCGGGTCCGCGAGCTTTTGATCCGGCAGCGGACAATGCTGGTGAACGCCTTGCGCGGCCACTTGGCGGAGTTCGGCATCGTAACGCGACAGGGCATCGCCGGCGTCGGAATGCTGATCGCGTTGGTCGACGACGATGATCACGATCTCATCCCGCCGCTTGCGCGGTCCGCGCTTCTTCCGCTGATCGGGCAATTGCGGGAGGTGCACGAGAAGGTCAGCGAGCTGGATCGCCAAATTCATGCTTGGCATCGCTCGAACGAACTGAGCCGCCGCCTTGAGACGATCCCTGGAATTGGCCCGATCACTGCCAGCGCAATTGCCGCGACGGTGACCGACGCGTCGCTCTTCAAATCCGGCCGACAATTGGCGGCATGGATAGGCCTGGTGCCGCAGCAGAACTCATCGGGTGGCAAGGACCGCCTCGGAAGGATCAGCAAACAAGGCGATCCCTATCTCCGCCGGCTTCTCGTTGTGGGCGCGCACGCGGTGCTTCGTTTCAGCGGCAAGGCTAAAGTTGCACCGACGCGTTGGGCCGCCGACCTTCTGGTGAAGAAGCCGTACAACGTCGTCGCTGTTGCTTTGGCTAACAAGATGGCGCGGATCGTCTGGGCGCTGATGACGACGGGCAGGCGCTTTGAGGCGACCGCCGCCCTTTGAATGCTCACAGAGGATGCAGAAATTGGTGAGGTGCTGATGGCGTGATGGCGAACGGTCGAGCCGGGATCGGACAAACCCAATCAGTGGGTGCCGCTTGAAAGCGCGTTGACCTGTCTGGGATCCGATCAGCGGACTACATCAGGGCCAGCGGCATGAACGCGCCGCAATCAAAGGCCGTATACATGCCTGCACCCGACCAATCTGCCAGAAACACTAAACTGCCCCTTGCCACGCGGAGGCCGTCCATACATGCCCCTTGCCACGCGAAGGCCGTCCATACATGCCACTGAACTTTCACCCAGTGGCGATTAGAGCCCCGGCGGTTTTTGAACCGCCCCAGGATTCTGGACCAGCGGAGGCTGGAGTTTTCCGGCTTCACTCAGGGAGGCGGGCTGGTTGCGCCTCCGGAATTCATCAGCGAGATCGGCACCTTGTTACCGATCGCGCCATGCGGCCGAACCTCATTGTAGTCTCTACGCCAATCCTCCATCTTTTCGCGGGCATCCGCAAGGGTCAGGAACCAGTGTTGGTTCAGGCATTCCGCCCGGAAGCGGCCGTTAAACGCCTCGATGAAGGCGTTGTCAGTCGGCTTGCCAGGACGTGAGAAGTCCAATGTCACGCCTTTGGCATAGGCCCAGAGGTCGAGATCACGCGATACCGAACTCCGTCCCCTGGTCGACACGGATAGTCTTCGGATAGCCGATCTGCCGGCATACCCGTTCCAATGTTTTCACGACATCTTCTCCCCGATAGCTATGCCGCGGATCAAGCACCGGCACATAGTGCGAGAAGGTGTCGACCACCGTCAGCACTCGTAATTTCTTGCCGGTCGCGAGTTGGTCGTGAACGAAGTCCATCGCCCAGACATCGTTGGGTTCAACGGCCTTTTGCCGGTCCTCCCGTAGCTTGGCTTTGACTCGGCGCTTCGGCGTTTTATTGCGTAGTTGAAGGCCTAAGTCCCTGTAAATCCGATAAGTTCGTTTGATATTGGTGCCCCAACCCTCGCGTTCCAGGAGTACATGAACACGACGATAGCCGTAACGGACACGGGTCTCGCAAATCTCACGAATACGACGTTCCAGGCTGGCCTGATCGGCACGGCGAGAGGTGTAGTGGTAGGTCGACCGATCGAAGTTCAGTGCCCTACAAGCTTGCCGGATCGAGATCGCCCAATCGCGGCACATGCCCTTCACCACCTCCCGCTTGCGAGCAGGCCTTAAAGCTTTCGGCGAATGACGTCCTGCAGCATCTCGCGGTCGAGTGTCAGGTCCGCGACGATCTTCTTCAGCCGTGCGTTCTCGTCCTCGAGCTGCTTCAACTTCTTCATCTCCGGCGGCAACATTCCAGCGTACTTTTTCTTCCAATTGAAATAGGTCGCCTGGCTGATGCCCGCCTTTCGGCAAATCTCCGCCACCGGCACACCTTCATCACCCTGCTTCAGAATGAACGCCTTCTGCGCGTCCGAAAACTGCGATGCCTTCATCGTCTTCCGTTCCTTTCCCAGCCAGGAAAATGCACCGGAAAACTCTAACCAAAACTGGTCCAGTTTGAAGGGTTCAGATCATTTTGAATACGCCACGTGGCGCGGTGTGAGCAACCGGCGGAAACGCGAAGCTTTCATTTTGCGCAGCGTTGGAGCCGGTTGCGGCGATGGACCCGGCATAGTCGGCCGGGGTCCGATATCCGAGCGATGAGTGCGGCCGGAAATTGTTGTAATCTTCGGCCCATTCAGCGATGGCGCTTCGGGCATGATCGAGGCCGAAGAACAGGCTTTCGTTGAGCAGTTCGTCACGCATTCGCCCGTTGAAGCTCTCGACATAGCCGTTTTGCATGAGCTTTCCCGGCGCGATGTAATGCCACTCGACCTTGTGATCCTTCGACCAGGCAAGGATGGCATTCGAGGTGAGTTCGGTGCCGTTATCGGAGACAATCATTCCGGGCTTGCCGCGTCGTTCGATCAGCATCGTCAGCTCCCGTGCGACACGGCGGCCGGAGATTGAGGTGTCTGGAATTGCTGCCAGGCATTCACGCGTCACATCATCGACGATGTTGAGCACGCGAAACCTCCGTCCGCAGGCGAACTGGTCGTGGACGAAATCCAGCGACCAGCGGGCGTTTGCCTTCGCTTCGACCAGGATCGGAGCACGCGTGCCGACAGCACGGCGTCGGGCCTTTCGCTTGCGTACTGAAAGCCCTTCCTCGCGATACAGCCGATAGATGCGATTGACGCCGGACGGCTCTCCCTCCCGGCGAAGCAGGACGAACAGTCGACGGTAGCCGAAACGCCGTCGCTCATTAGCCAACTCGCGCAGCCTTGCTCGCAACTCGGTCTCCACCGGTCGGTTCGACCGGTAACGGATCGTCTCGCGATCGGCAGATATGATCTGGCAGGCCCGCCGTTCCGAAAGCCCCATGACGGTCTTCAGGTGCGTGACGGCTTCACGCTTGGCGGCGGGCCCTACCATTAATGGGATGGTCCGCCTCGTCCTCCCGTAGCATCATGAGGCAGTCAAACCAAAGGAGGTTGCAATGCACGACGCAATGTGCCGCGCCCAGCGGCTGTCTAGGGAATTGATATTGGCAAGAACATATTTCATGTCGTCGGCCTCGGAAACGATGGCGCGCCAGTCCAGAAAGTTCGCTTTCCACGCGACACGCTGCTGCAGTTCTTCGAGCGCGCAGCGCCGACGATTGTGGGGATGGAATCGTGTGCAGGATCTCAGTGGATCGCTAGGAAGATACAAGCATTCGGACATAAGGTGCGCTTGATCCCGGCACAATTTGTGAAGCCCTATGTCAAATCGAACAAGAGCGATATCATCGACGCGGAGGCGATCGCTGAAGCAGCCACGCGACCGACAATGCGATTTGCTGCAATCAAGAGCGAGGAACAAGCCGATCTTCAGGCGTTGCACCGAGTGCGGGACCAGATGATCGGCACAAGAACGCGCCTGATCAACCAGATGCGAGCCTTCTGTCTCGAATACGGAATCGCCCTACGCCAGGGCGCTGGTCTGTTCAAGCTCGACCTGCCACTGGTCCTCGAGGACCAGTCAAATGGCCTTTCCTCGGCAATGCGTAAGCTACTCGCAGAGCTGTTCACCGATCTGCGTCTATTGGAGAAGCGCATTGGTGACGTCACACGTGAGATTGAGGCGATCGCCAGTCGGGAGGATGCGGCTCGACGGCTCATGACGATCCCCGGGGTCGGAGCCTTGGGTGCGACTGCGCTCCTCGCCGCTATTGGTAACGGTCGGCAGTTCCAAAAAGCGCGCGATCTCGCGGCATGGCTGGGCTTTGTGCCGCGCGAATATTCGACCGGCGGCAAGCAAAAGCTACTCGGCATCAGCAAGCGAGGAAACCGGTACGTGCGCAAACTCCTCGTACATGGCGCAAGGTCATGCTTTCGGCATCTCGACCGAACACGAGACCGATTGGGGAACTGGCTGGACGGCCGTCAGGCTCGGATGCACCCGAACAAAGCCGTCGTCGCACTCGCAGCTAAGATGGCCCGAATTGTTTGGGTCGTTCTGACAAAGCCTGGAGCGCTCTACGAACGCAGAGACCCTGCCTTCACCTGACGATCCAAGCTTGATTGCAAGGCTCGGGAATAGTGATGACGAAACAGTGGATCAACATGCCGTGAGCCCTGCGCAAAAAAGCGGGCTTCGTGCCCGAACCATTTATTGGGAACGGCGTGTGCGGATCTCATCATGGCCTGGCTGCAACCGCAGCCCACTCGCGAGAGGCCGGATACATTTATGCAACTGAAATCGTCATTTACGATGTCGCGTACCCTTGCACGGACGAGACGGACCATACATTTTTTTGGAGAAGCTCGCGGAGTGCGGCCGCATCAAGCATCTGTTCGGCGAGCAGCTTCTTCAGCCTGGCGTTCTCGTCCTCAAGCGCCTTCAGCCGCTTCGCCTCAGAGACCTCCATGCCGCCGTATTTGGCTTTCCAGTTGTAAAACGTTGCTTCTGAAATTCCATGCCTGCGGCAAAGGTCGGCCGCCTTCGCGCCAGCCTCCTGCTCCTTCAACACCGCAATAATCTGCTCTTCCGTAAATCGCTGCTTCTTCATGCGTCCGTCCTTTAATGGGCCGGACCCATTCTGGAGGAAATTCGCAGTGGCAGGTCAAATGCTGTGAAGCCGAGGTGTTCACAAAACGCGTTTGGTTTGGACCTTGGCCGATGATGCGGATTGGATTTGTGCCATTCTCATAAATTGAAACAGCCGCCTCGAGAGCGATGTCGCCGCGCGGAAGAATGAGCTCGCCGCGGCCGGCAACCTTCGCTCGGTTGTACAGCCCCTGCAAGACTGCGGCATCCGTCATCGTCGCCCCGCCGCCGGTGAACTGCAGCTCTTCGGCCAGGCGATAGCTGTCAAGCCAGCGGTCTTTGTTCGAGCGGTTCTTGTAAAGCGTGTTGTTGTCGAATGCCCAGGTCGCCTTTTCCAGGAGATCGTTGACTTGAGGGAAAGTCTTGCTTTCCCGGGCCGTGCCGGCAGCATTGTCGACACGGCTCCACGAGCCTGAGCCAGACGCACCGGATTTTACAGACGCCGTTGAATGCTGCCGTTGCATCACCCATCACCCATGCCGAACTGTTGGCGTCATGGGCGAGATCGGCAAACAGCGCAGTACGGGAGGTGTAGATCATGGCATGCCTCTCGAATGTTGGTCACGCAGTAGCGCACGTAGGAGACGTTTCATCTCCGCAAGGCTGGCTAAATCTTCACGTTCTCAGGTTAGTGACAACGAAAATGTGTCCGGACATTACGTCCATGTCTTGAAAATGAGATCACCGGCTCCGTTCAATTCTGGTCAAGTGCTGTCGGGCTAGCTGTCGGCTTTTTTGGCTCGCCCACTTTGAGTCTCTCGCTTCAATAAAGAGGTCTTTCAACGAAGCTTTCTCTGCCTCAGTCAGGAACGAGACCCAAAGCATTGCGCGATCGGTCCATTCACCTGATTTTGCTTTCAACGCTGACGCAATAAGCTTGGCGAACGGAAAGGGTATTGTTTTTTTTGCATTGGAAGCTATTTGATCGAAGGCAGCCTTTACATCGGGGAAGGGCCGCTCCAGCAACAACCAAGCTCGATAGAAATCAGAGATTTCTTTTAGCTGGAAATCTCTACCATCTGCTTTAACTATCCAATCGCCAGCATCGGTGACGGTGATGCTCAGCCCCACATCAATTTGCAATTCTGTCACAGGTTGATGCATTACATGCCCTCGTGATGGAGATGGTCGAACCCTCGGGAACGCATCATTTGGTTAAATTGCTGTCGGACTTCAGGCGTCCAATTTCTCCAGAAATGGCCGCTCGCTTCGTTTGTCGACATCGCTCCATTCGATCCACGGCTAAACATCCCGCCAACTACGCTACCGGTGTCAGCCTTTATTGATGCCGCGAGTGGTGAATGCGTCCATCTTCCGTTTCCGACAATCAAAGTGGAGGTGTTGGGATCGAAGATATATTCGACGCTTCCACGCTTCGGCGAAAAATTTTCGAGTGCCTTCGTAGAGCTTGTTCCTGCATTCACGCCAAATGTTCCCGGGATCGGGCCCGAGCCCTTCCAAGTGGGGGCGGTAACTCCCCCGACGCTACCGATGCCTTGGCGGAAGGCATAGGGCCGGAGAAATCCACTCCCGGCTGTATTGGGCGAAAACGCTCAAACTCATCATAGGAAGGCGCGCCTCCAATGTGCAGAGGCGCGAACTTCATTTCGCCAGGATCGTCATCATCTACTCCGTCGCCATCTTGGTCATGAGGCATGGCCCCCGCCAAATGAGCTCCTTGTATGTTTCCTCCGCTCACTAGGCTGGCGTTTTGGGAAGATGTTATGGCGCCCGTACGAGATGAACGCTCGCTGCCGATATCGGTACTGCGTTGCCCCCACTTAATTGAATGCCCATTCGGATCACTTTTATTGACCGGATCGTTTTCGGAGTAGCTGTAACGGTTTGTGCCGACCCCCTCCTTGGTTGGGTCCCAATCATCGGGCGAGATGAACCGTCCGAAAGCCGGATCGTAGTATCTGGCATTGAGATACATCAGCCCGGTCTCGACATCGAAGCGTTCGCCGATATAGCTCTTCTTGGTCTGGAAGCTGCTGTTGGTGGCTTCGCCATAGGCGGCATAGCCGGTCTGCTCGACTTGGGTGCTGCTTTCGTTGGTTACCTGCCGCACCGAGGCCAGATGATCGCGGTGCAGGAAGAACTTCTCCTGTGTCGTGCTGCCTGCCGTGATGACGATCTTGGCGTCGGGATGCGGATAGAGGGTGTAGATATCGGTGCCCGGCGTCGTCCGGTCGATCTCGACATTGGCGTCGGGATAGAGAATGGTGCCGAGGCCCAGCTCTTCTTCACCCGGGCTCCGTCCGGTCCGTAAGACAGCGTCACCGTGGCGCCGTTCTGGGTCACCGTCGACAGCCGGTTGGCGCCATCCCAGGCAAGCGTCCGGGTTCCATCCGAGACCATGTTGCCGTTGGCGTCATAGTCGATCGCCTTGGCGCCGATCTGCGTTGCCGCATGCGGACGGATCGCCGTTGCCGCCGGATAGACATAGGCGCCGATCCGGCTGCGCGAGAGAAGGTTGTGATTGGTGTCGTAGCTGTAGGTCTCGTCGAGGCTATTGTCGCCGCCGTTGTCGGCGCCGGTCAGACGAGAGAGATCGTCATAGCCGTAGGTCCAGTTGTCGTTGGCTGTCAGCCCGGTGATCGTCTTGATGCGGCCGAGTTTGTCGCGGCTGTACTGATTGTCCATCAGCACCGTCGTCCCCTTCGCCGTCGTCACCCGGTCCAGCCAGCGCCGCGTCGGCGAATAGCTGAAGCTCGTCGTCACGCCGTTGGTATAGGTGATCGTCGTCGTCTGACCGTCGGCCTCATAGCTTGTAGAATCGATCAGTCCGGGAATGCCCGATAGCAGGTCGGCCTCGTTATAGAGCCAGGGCGTGGTCGTCTCGCCGACAGCGACGGTCGTCGGCGAATAGCTCATCGCCGTCGTCTTGCCGCTCGGTCCATGCTCGACCGTGGTGGTGTTCGTCACCCCGTCGATCGTCGTGCTGGTGATGCTCTTGTCGCCGGCACCGTTATAGAAGCGGGTATAGGTGACCGTCGCATTGGCATTCTCGGCCTTTGTCAGCATGCCGGCATTGTGCAACGAACCGCTGGCGGCGGGCTCGTCATAGCTGTTCTCAGCCAGCAGCGTCGGCACCGTCGCGCCCGGTTCCGTCACCTCTTTGCGAAGCACCCGGCCCATCTGGTCGTAGGCCATCGCCGTCACCGCGCCGCGGGCATCCATCTGGCGGATCAGCCGGCTGGCATCGTCATACTTATAGGACCAGTTGCCGAGATCCGGATCGCTTGCCGTCAGCCGGTTGCCGAGCAGGTCGTAGCTGTAGGTCCACTGCGCCCCCTTGGGATCGCGCACCCCCAGCAGACGGCCGAGCGGGTCGTAGCTGCGGTTCTCCGTCACCCATGCCGTGCCGAGCTGCGACTGCAGGGCAATGACATTGCCGTCGGCGTCAGCATAGCTGCGGTGCGGATGGTTCTCCTCGTCGGTCATCACCGTCAGCGACACCGGCAGCCTGGTGACGTCGGTCACAAGTGCCGACTGCGCCGCATATTGATAGAGCCTCTGGCTGCTGTCGGGATTGACCGTCTTGATCACCCGGTCCTGCCAGTCATAGCTGTTGACCGTCCATTGCGGCGTCTCGGTGGCGGCGTTGAACCGCACAAGCGAAGTCTGCCTCACGTTTCCACGGGCATCATAGACCGTGTCGGTGATCCGAGTAGGGCCGGTGGCCGAGGCTCCTGGTGTCTCGACCCGCCAGGGCCGGCCGAGCCCGTCATAATAGGTGCGGCTGAACACCTCGCCGGTGCCGTTGGTCCGCGGCGACAAGATCACCACCGCCTGCGTCGTCGGGCTGCCCTCGTTCTCATAACGGGTGTTGAGGTAATTGCCCGATCCGGCATTCACATAACCATAGGGCCGGCAATAGGCGTCATAGGTGTAGGTCTCGACGATGCCGTTCCAGTCGGTCTTCGTCGCCGGCAGGCCGCAGACCAGATCGTAGGTCGTCGAGCTGACGAAACGGCTGTCTCCGGCCAAGCTGCCGTTGGCGAAGTAGCGCGGGCTGCGCTCCGCCACCGGATAGAGATGGTAGCTGGTGTCGTAGTCCCATTCACTGCGGTTGCCGAGCGCATCGGTCTCGGAGACCCGGTTGCCATAGGCATCATAGGCATAGCTGGTCGGCGACACCCGCGGTGTGCTGCCGACGCTCATATAGGCGAGCTTCTGCGTCAGATTGCCCTTGACCGGCGGCGTCGCAACCGCCGTTGCATCGTCATAGAGATATTCCTCCTTGCTGCCGACCGGTGACGCCGCATCGACGCCGAAGCGGACCGTCTTCGAGGTCGGCAGCGCCACGATGTAGGCGGAGGTGTTCGGCGCGAAGGTGAACGTCGTCGTCTTCTCATCGCCCAAGGTGTTGACATTCTCGGTGCCGGCGGCATCCACCGTGCGGCCGCGATCCTTGACCTCGGTCACATTGCCATAGGCGTCGAAGCTGCGCTCCGTCCGCAGGTATGCCGTCGTGCCCCCTTCCGTCAGCTTCGTCACCGTCGCGATGTTTCTGGCCTTGTAAGGCTTTGAGGCGATACTGGCGTCGTAGGTTTCGGTGACTGTCTTGGATGCCGTGTTCGCGCTGTTGCGCAAAACCGTGGTGTCAGGCAACCCGTAACTGGCGAGATCCTGACGGTACGTCGTCACAACGATCGGAGCAGCGGTATCTCCAGACAGGATTGGTTTGGTCGTGGTGACGGTGCGATAACCAAGCAACTTCCGGGCGGCCGGATTGTAGAGGCCCCCCGAATAAGAATAGCTGGTGGCGGCAGAGTTTCCGCGTCCGTCATTGATCGTCACCCTCGTCACCGGATGCATGACGAACGGCAGATAGCTGTTCGAATAGCGGGTAGATGGCGTATAGTCGACCATAACCGTCGCGCCTGTCTCAAGGCTGACGGAGCGCATCAGGTTCGGATTCCCCGACCCGGCATTCGAAATGATCGTTGCTGTCTCCGACGACACGAAGTCGGGCAAACCGTCGCCGTTGAAATCGCCGGACAGACCGGAGCCACGGAAGGTGGTATAGACGCTCGATGAATGATCGGCCACGGCCGTTGCCACGAAGGTCTGCCGGAAAGCCCTTTGCGCTGACCACGCTGTCCATACCGTCGCCATCCGAGTCGAGGGCCATCAAGGACAGAGTCTTACCATACGTCTTATCGATAGCACTGATGAAATTGACTGCGCCGCCTATGCGATCTGCCCAAACAGTGAACCTCATAGCAACAAGCCGGCCGCTGGCCTTGCCGCAGCGGCTTGGGTCAAGCCGCTACCTGCTGCAGCCAGTTGCCGACATGTACGCCGGCCCCGGGGACACCGTTATAGTCGATAAAAACGTGCGGCGTTGTCGTGAAACAGTGCGAGGCGCTCGTTTGGAGAATAGCTGGCGGTGATGGACTTGAAACCGTCCATGATCTTGTCGTAGCTGCCGAACAGCTTATCGACCGGAAAGTTCGAAGCGAACATGCACCTCTCGATGCCGAATGCTGCAATCGCCTCCTCCACATAGGGCCGGATACTATCGACGGTCCAGGTCCAGTCGCCCATTCCGAGGCCTGAGATTTTGCAGGCCACATTGGGCGCCTGCGCAAGCATGCGCATCCCACTTCGCCACCCCTCGAAATGGCTCGGGCCGTCAACCTGCATGCCCGTGTGGTTCAAGATGATCTGCACGTCAGGAAAGGCGCGGGCAAGATCGAGAAATTCTTCCATCTGCCAGTAGTAGAGCTGGAGGTCGAAGCTGAGACCCCGGCGAGCAAGCTCCTTGAAACCCCTGCGCCACTCCGGCGTCTGGCTAACGCCAGATTCAGTCAGATAAGTCTTGGCGGGATCCTCGTGATAGTTCATCGACTGCCGGATGCCGCGGAAGTTCGCGTAAGACATGTGCTCGTCAAGCAGATCGCCGACGTCCGGCTTCCTAAAGTCGGCATATCCGACGATGCCGTGAGGAAAGCCGTGTTTGTCGGCCACGGCCTGCAGCCATCGGGTCTCGCCGGCCGGATCCTTCGGATCGTATCCAACGTCGAGATGGACTGCCTTTACGAGGTTCTGATTTTCCGCGTCGGCCAGAAAGTTGTCGATGAGGTAAGTCGTGTTGATGGCGGCATAGTCGCCGAAGGCAGACGGCTTCACGCCGTCCGACAGCCACGGATAGTAGTTGTTGTCGAGATCCCAGAGATGAAAATGCGGATCGATGATCGGGAGGTCTTTCATGCCTGCGGCCCTTCAAGAGATTGCCGAAAAGGACGCCGGCCAGAACAGCCGGCGTCCGCACCACCTAGTTGGCCGGCGGGAACACCCGTGCGATGACGGCCTTCGCTTCCGGCGAGTCGACTTTGTCAGCCGTCACCAGCGGCATCACCAGAGCGAGGTCTTTCTTGACCGGCGCACCGGAGATCGCGTTGAACACCTGCTGCGTCCCGTCGATGCCCTGTCCGACCGCCTCCTGGAAGAAGATGCCTTGGATCGCGTTCGACTTCAGCAGCGAGATCGTCGTCGGGCTGCCGTCTGCAACCGCGATGCCGACCTTGCCGGTAAGACCGCGGGTCTGCAGCACCTTCGCGGCACCTGTCCCGGCCTCATCATACATGCCGTAAATGGCCTTGATGTCAGGATGGGCGGTGAGCATATCATTGGCCTGCGTGACCGCCTCGTTGACGGTAAGGCCCCGGGTCTCCAGCATCTGCGCCAGATCGCAGCCGCTCGCCTTGAACGCCTCTTCTGCACCCTTCAGATATTTCTGGGCGTTCTCGCGGTCCTGCGGCAATGAGAGCATGCCGACCTGGTTGCCGCCGCGGTCCTTGGCAAGCTTGCAGACGAATTCGCCCTGCGCCTTGCCGGTCTCGTAATTGTTTGCCGTAACCGACGACGTGTAGTCTGTCTGGCCGGGCTGCGGGCCGATGCCGGCGAAGGCGATCGGGATGTTCTGCGATTTCAAATAGGCGAGGAGCGGCGGCGTGCTCGTCGAGCTCACGGGGCCGATCACGATCGCGTCGACGCCCTTGGTCACGGCAGTGCGGGCATTGTCCATCTGCTTGGCCGGCGAATTTTCCGACGTGTACTCGACATAGTCCATGCCGAGTTCCTTGGCCTTCTCCTTCACGCCGTAGCCGACCCACTGCCAGTAGGAGATGTCAAGCGACGGCGCGAGGTACGCCACTGTCTTCTTTTCCTCAGCTTGCGCGGCAGCCGAAATTGAAAGGGCCACCACCATTGCAACACCGGCAAACAACCTCACTGCGTGTTTCGTGCTCTTCATTTTCATTCCTCCTCCAAAGACCGGCTTTGCCGGGTTGATGTCAAACGGCCCCCCGCCGCGACTTGCTGAAGCGGTCGATGAGGACCGCGATGAGAATGGCGACGCCGGTGACCGACCCCTGCCAGAAGCTGTTGATGCCGATGAGATTGACGCCGTTCTGGATGACGGTGATCATCAGAGCTCCGAGCACCGCGCCGACCGCGGTGCCCGTGCCGCCGAGCAGGCTTGCACCGCCGATTACGACCGCCGCGATAGCCTGAAGCATCAGGCTCGACCCCGCCGTGGATTCGGCGTTGAGAATGTAGGAGATCGTCAGGAGGCCGGAGAACGATGCCAGCAGCGACGAGGCGACATAGGCCATGAATTTCGTCCGCTTGACCGGGATGCCAAGCAGATAGGCAGCCGTCGAACTGCTGCCGACGGCATAGAACCAGCGGCCTGCCACCATCTTCTTCAGGAAGAGTTCGATTGCGATCAGGAGGACCACGCAGAAGAGGATGTAATTCGGAACGCCCGGTATCAGGCTGCCGCTGTTGAGGACCCAGAAGTCAGGATCGCCGATCGGCATCGAGCGCCCGTTCGTGACGATGAAAGCGAGCGAGCCGGCAACGGCAAAGGTGATGAGGGTTACGACGAACGGCGCCAGACCGGCGATCGTGACGAAGAAGCCGTTGATCGATCCGAAAAGAAGTCCGACGCCGAGACCGATCAGGCTTGCCGAGATGCCGCCAAACCCGTTTGCCATAGCCTGCGCCGTCACCATGCCGGTCAAGGAGAAGACCGATCCGACGGAAAGGTCGATACCGCCGGTGATGACGACAAGCAGGACGCCCAGCGACATGATCATAAGAGGTGCACCGGCCTGTGTGATATTGGCGAAGTTGCCCCAGGTGAGCGCCTGCGGAACCTGCGAGCCGACCGCAAGGGCCAGCAGCACGATGGCCAGAGCGATCGCGATCTCGGTCCTGTAGGCGCTAAAGAGGCTTTCCCTCTGCCTGATTTGTGTTGTCGACGCCTCAGTCGGCGCGATATGTGCCCGGGTTCGAGTCATGCGGCCATTCCAGTCAAGGTGACAAGTTTCTCTTCACTGAAGTCGTCGCGATCCATCACGCCGGCACACCCTCCCTCGGTGTCGAAGGCGATGACGCGGTCGCAGACTTCCAGCAGTTCGACATTTTCCGTGGACCACCAGACGATCACTGTGCCTGAAGCGGCCATCTGTCTGATAAGCTGATAGATCTCACGCTTGGTTCCGATATCGACGCCTCTGGTCGGTTCCTCGAGGACCAGCAGCCGGGAGGGCAGGCCCAGCCAGCGGGCAAGCAGCAGCTTCTGCTGCGTGCCACCGCTCAGCGTGCTCGGCAGATCCCAGACGGAAGCGGCCTTCACCTTCAGGGCCTTCAGCAGATCGAGGCATTCGCCCCCTTCAGAGCCGCCGGCGAGGAGCGCGCCTCTGGTCACACGGCGGGACGCCATGACGTTATCGATGATCGGAAGACTGTGGAGGACTCCCTTGTTTGCGCGATCGCCGGTCACATATCCCGCTCCCAGGCGGGCGGCCTTGCGCGGCGATCGGAGCTGGTCCGGCCATCCCGCACGCGCAACCGTCCATCGCTTCTTCCGGGCGGCGCCCGTCAGCGCTTCGATCAGTGCTGCCGGTCCAGCCGGTGCGCCGGCCACGCCGAGCACGGTGCCTGGCTGCAGTTCCAGTCTGAAACCTGCCTCCTCGATGGTAATAGTGTCCGTCGCAGCGGAGGCGTCCGACCGGTAGTCGGGCCGCAGCGCCCGTTCCGGTGCATGAGAGGCTGCCACCTGCCCCATCTTTTCGATGATGCCGGCGTCCGTCAGCTCTTCCATCGGCCGACGATCGACCACCGTCCGGCCGTCGCGGATGATCGTGCAGACATTGGCGATCTGCCTGATCTCCTTCATCCGGTGCGAGACGAACACGACCGAAAGACCGGTATCCCGGGTCAGCCGCCTCAGGACCGCAAACAGCCTCTCCGTCTCAAGAGTTGTGAGATTGGCAGTCGGCTCGTCGAGGAGGATCAATTCCGCACCCGAAGAAAGAGCCCTGGCAATTTCGACCATCTGCCCTTCGTGGAGGCTGAGGCTCCCAACGAGCCTGTGCAAAGACTTGGCGGCGAAATCCTGGTCGATCATTCGCAGCGCGTCGTAGGCCTGTCCCGTTGCGGCGGTACGCCGAAACAAGCCCATACCTCTCCGTTGATGCGGCAGGGCAATGTTTTCGGCGACGGTCAGATGCGGCAGAAGCGCAAGTTCCTGGTGCACGACCGCGACCTTCGCCCTGCCATCGGCCTCGCTGCGTTCGCTGCCCCCGCTGTCGAAGAAGCGAATCTCTCCATCGTTGCGCGAGGCCGCGCCGGTGATGATCTTGATCATCGTCGACTTGCCGGCGCCGTTACCGCCAAGCAGCGCGTGAACCTCCCCGCGAGCAACGGAGAAGGCGACGCCTTTGAGGACCGAGGTCGCACCGTAGGACTTTGTAAGCCCTCGGACGGTGATGACGTTCTTGGATGTTTCACTCATCGAACGCTCCTCAGTAGATCGTCAGCGCCGGCACGAAGCTGACCGCGAGAAGGAGGAGCACGGCCATCCCGAAATACGGCCAGAGTTCGCTGGTCGTCGTTCCCAGCGGCGCCTTTGCGATCGACGACGAGATGAACAGGGTCGTGCCAATCGGCGGCGTGTAGAGTCCGATCCCGAGGTTGATGACCATCATCAGGCCAAGCTGGACCCGGTCGAGACCGATGGAATCGGCCAGAGGAACGAAGATCGGCCCGAGCAGGAGGATCGCCGGCGGCATGTCGAGCGGCATGCCGACCACCAGCATGATCAGGTTCATCATCAGAATGATCACGATCGGGCTGGAGATGTGCGTCGAGACCCATTCGGCCATGTGCTGCGGAGCCTGATCGAACGTCAGAACCCAGCCGACCGCCGCGCTGCCCATGATCACGAGCATGACGACACCCGTCGCGACGCCCGCCTCCACCATGTTCTCGCAGAAGCGTTTCCAGGTCAGGTCACGGTAGAAGAGGATGCTGAGCAGCAGCGAGTAGACGACCGACAGGACCGAGACCTCTGTCGGCGTCGCCAGGCCGGACCGCAGAAAGACGATGATCAGGATCGGCAGCAGGATTGCCGGGAAGCTTTGCACTGCCAGCCGCGCCAGCTCGCGCTTGCGGACCTTCACGGCCTCAATGGCATACCCTCGCCTTACTGACACGTACCAGCAAACGAACACGAAGCTCGCCGCCATGATCAACCCTGGAACAATGCCAGAGATGAAGAGGTCGCCGACGCTGACGCCGCTGATCAGAGCGTAGAGGATCATTGGAATCGACGGCGGGATGAGGACGTCGATGACAGCGGAGGTCGCATTGTTGGCGGCGCAGAGTGCCGGCGGAAACCCGTGCTTCTTCTGCCAGGGGATGAGAACGGAGCCGAGCGCACTCGCATTCGCCACGGCCGAACCGGATACGCCGCCAAAGACGACCGAGGATACGACCGTGGTCGAAAGCGGTCCACCGCGCCACCGCCGCATGGCGCGTGAGGCGAGTTCCAGGAGCTGACGCCCCAGTTCGCCGCCAAGCATCAGCGTGCCTGCAAGCATGAAGAACGGAAGCGCCAGCATCGGGAAGGACTGGGTCTGGTCGTAGACCTGCTGGGCGACCACCGAGAGCGGGACGTAACCGTTGAACAGGACTCCAAGCCCCGCTGCAATGATCAGCCCATAGCCGACGGGAACCGCGAGGACCATGAGAACGCAGAAGGAAACGATCATCACGAGTGTCATAGCGCGATCTCCTCCGGCTTGATTTCGAGGCGGTGATCCCAGCCGAGGCGGAGAACGCGGACGGTCGCAGCGATGGTGACGATGGACACGAGCACCGCGCCGATCGACAGCGAATAGTATCCAATGCTGTTCGGAAGCTGCAGAACGGGGCTGTGTTCTGCCCCGGCGATCTCGGCCACCACGGTCGCCTGATACGCCAGCACCAGAAATGCGGCGACGCTGATCGCGTTCGCTACGATGAGGGCAGTCGTCCGAGCACTGCCGTCGAGCTTTTCGTAGAGCCATTCGACGGCCATATGCCCGCCCGCGTGGGCCGCAATGATGATCCCGGCGATGATGAACCATGGAAACATCAGCATCGGCAGCTCCTGGGCGAACGACAGTCCCCCACTCGCCGAAACATATCGAGCGATGACATTGGCCGTGGTGACCACCGTCAGCGCGATGCCGCTGACGATGATGACCGACCTGGCTAAGATGACGATGATACCGGCGACCAGATCGACGGCTGAATAAAACCTGCTCATGAGGCCTCCGGATCTTGGGGAGGAGCCTCAGCCCCTCGCCGCCGCTTCCACCTGGGTGACAAAATCGCCGAACGGCTTCTTCTTCCAGGTGTCCGCGACGGAAGCGGTCGCCTTGACGAAAGCATCGTGATCGACTTCCACGACCTCGACCGCGGCGTTCTTCTTGAAGTTCTCGAGCACCTCAGCGGCCTTCTCGTTCGAGAGCTTCCGCTGCAGAGCACCCGCCTCCTTTGCCGCGGCCTTGACCGACTCTAAATCAGACCCCAAGCGGGCCTGAGCAATCTTCGACATCAGGAACGGTGTGGATTCCCATTTGTGGGCGGTCAGGCTGATGAATTTGTTGACCTCGTGAAGCTTCGAGCTTTCGATATTGGCGAGCGGATTCTCCTGCCCGTCGACAACACCTTGCTGCAGGGCGATGTAGAGCTCGCCGAAGGCGATTTGTTCGGTGCCTGCTCCCAATGCCTGGAAGATGTCGATTGTCATCGGATCGGCCGGCGTCCTGATTTTCATGCCCGCTAGGTCGGCAGGCGAAGCCACCTTCCGCTTCGAGTTCGTCAGGTGCCGGATGCCGTTGTCCCACCAGTCGAGCGGTACGACTCCGACCGCTTCGAAGCGCCGGTTGAGCTCGGCCCCCACTGGACCGTTCAGGACGGCCATCGCCTTGTCGGTGTTTTCGAACAGAAACGGCAGGCCGAGCGCGCTGAGCTCCGGAACGATCGCCGAAGTTGCGCCCTGGCTGTTGGCGGTGAAATCCAGCGCGCCTGTCCTGAGACTGGTGAGCATCGCGGAGTCGCTGCCAAGAGTCTCGGCGCCTGCGACGTTGATCTGGATACGACCTCCGGTCTTCTGCTTGACGAGTTCCGCGAACTTATCCGCGGCCACGGTTCTGGGATTGCCGGGAGCGGCGCCGTGGCCAAGGGTCAGGGTCGTGGCGGCAGCGCTGGCGGATCGGCTTGAAAGCACGATTGCCGGGGCCGCGAGCGCAGCAGTGGCAGTCGCCAGGAAAAATCTTCTGTTCATCTGCAAGCTCATTTCATCCTCCATCACAAGCTTGTTTAGACGACCGTCATCTCCTCAACCGGCCGACATCGTCAGGTCGAGAGCCAGGTCTTGACTGCCTCCGTCACCTTCCCGGTCGACAGGCCGTATTGGTCATGGAGCGTCGGCAAGGCGCCCGCCTCCAGGAACTGGTCGGGCAGGCCGATCTGGCGGAAGGCCGGCGGTGCGACGCCGGCACGCAACAACGTCCCGGCGACTGCCTCTCCAAGGCCGCCTATGACGGTGTGGTTCTCGGCCACGACCACGAGCCGCCCACCTTTGCGGCACTCGGCGACGATCGTCGCCTCATCGAGCGGCTTTATGGTCGGGACGTGCAGGACGGCAGCGTCGACGCCGTCGTTTCGAAGCTGCTTGGCAGCCTCGAGCGCGCGCATCGTCATCAGGCCCGACGAGATTATGAGAGTGTCCTTGCCATCCCGGAGGAGCTTGGCCTTCCCGAGTTCGAACTTGTAGCCGTATTCCTCCAGAACCAGCGGAACGTTGCCGCGCAGCAGGCGCATGTAGACCGGCCCCCTATGGGCGGCGATCGCCGGAACCGCCTGCTCGATCTCGCTCGCATCGCACGGATCGACGATCGTCAGGTTCGGCATGCCGCGGAACATTGCGAGATCTTCCGTCGCCTGGTGGCTCGGCCCATATCCCGTCGTCAGGCCCGGGAGGGCGCAGACGATCTTCACATCAAGCATCTCTTCGGCAATCGCCAGGCAGATGAAGTCGTAGGCCCGCCGGGACGCGAAGACGGCATATGTCGTCACCCAAGGCTGAAAGCCCTCGCGCGCCATGCCCGCCGCCGACATCATCAGCAGCTGTTCCGCCATTCCCATCTGGTAGAAGCGGTCGGGATGGGCAGCACGGAACACATGAAGGTCCGTGTATTTCGCGAGGTCGGCTGACATGCCGACAATTCGGTCGTCCTTCCGCGCCAGGGCGGCAAGCGCGTTGCCGAAGGGTGCCGGTCTCGTCGGCTGATCGGGACCGGCAATCGATGCGATCATCGCCGACGTCGTCAGGCGGGGCTTGTCGACGCCGCTTTCAAGATGCGCAGGCCGGATGTACTTCGAACGCCTCATGCTTCCACTCCCGCATCGATGATCCTGAGGGCCTCGGCCCATTCGTGGGGTTCGACGCGCAGGAAGTGGTTTCGATCGCGCGCCTCGAGGAAGGGCACCCCCTTCGCCATCTTCGTGTCGCATATGATGATGCGAGGCTTCGGCTCGGCGTGGTGACGAGCAGCGTCGAAGGCCTCGACCAGCGCGCCGATATCGTTGCCGTCGACCCGCTGCACGAACCAGCCGAAGGCTTCGAATTTGGCGGCAAGCGGTTCGAAATTGAGCACACCGATCGACGGGCCGTCGGCCTGCATCTGATTGACGTCGACGATGCCGATCAGATTGTCGAGCTTATAGGAGCCGGCCGACATCGCGGCCTCCCAGGTCGAACCTTCATCGAGTTCGCCGTCGGAAAACAGGTTGTAGACGAAAGAGGACGATTTCTTCCGCTTCAGCGCCAAGGCCATGCCGACAGCAATTCCGAGGCCATGGCCGAGCGATCCGCCGGTGATTTCCATGCCGGGCGTGTAGGCGGCCATGCCGGACATCGGCAATCGGCTGTCATCCGTGCCGTAGGTTTCCAGCTCGTCCTCGGGAATGATCTTGGCTTCGATCAGAGCTGCATAAAGCGCGATCGCATAGTGGCCGATCGACAGCAGGAACCTGTCGCGGCCGTCCCATTCCGGATCTTCCGGCCGGTAGTTCGTGGCGTGGAAGTAGGACACGGCAAGGACATCGGCGACGCCGAGCGCTTGGGCGATGTAACCCTGCCCCTGCACTTCGCCCATGCGCAGCGCGTGACGGCGGATGCGCCGGGCGCGCTCTGTCAGGCTGATATTGTGGCCAATCTGGCTCATGTGGGTCTCTCTTCGGATTGAACCTCAGTGGATCAGCATGCCGCCGTTGACGTCGATGACCGCGCCGGTGACGTAGGCCGACAGATCAGAGGCCAGGAACAGATAGATGTTCGCGACGTCGGCCGCCTCTCCGAGCCGGCTCAGAGGGATGCCCTTGATGATGTCGGCGCGCATCTCATCGGTGAGCTTGCCACCCGTGATATCCGTCTGGATGAGGCCAGGCGTGACGGAGTTGACGCGAATGCCGGCTGGACCGAATTCGCGGGCCATCGCTTTGGCAAGGCCGAGCACGCCTGCCTTGGCTGCGGAGTAATGAGGTCCGCCGAAGATGCCGCCGCCCCGCTGCGCCGACACCGAGGACATGCAGGCAATCGATCCGCCACCATTGTCGCGCATGTAGGGGATGAAGGCCTGGCTGAGGAAGAGTACCCCGGTCATGTTGACCGCGACGATCCGCTGCCAGTCGGCTTCGGTGATATCGAGCGTGCCGACCGGCTGGGTGATGCCGGCATTGTTGACGAGCGCGTTTATCGAACCGAAGGAGGCGATCACCTTGGATGCGGCCTCGGCGCAGGATGCCTTGTCGGCGACGTCGCAGCGCAATCCCACGTGGCTACCGGCCTTGACGCTGGGCAGCGACGCGGCCGCCTGCGCAGCAGCGTCAGCGTCGATATCGAGGATGGCGACGCGAGCGCCATGCTCGGCGAAAAGCTGCGCCGTCGCACGGCCGATGCCGCGCCTGCTCGCCGCGCCCGAAATGACCGCGGTCTTCCCATTGAGTAACATGTAATCTCCTCCCGATGCGTCCCAGCATCTGGCAAATCTTCGGCAAGTCAGTTGGCTTGCGGGGTCGAAACTGATCGAGTTGACGCCATTCGACAAACGCGAAGTTTACAACGGTGGGTGAATCTGGTTCACTAATCCGATGTTGCAGATGGCCTCGCTCTCCGCGGTCCGCATCTTTGAAGCCGCAGCCAGGCTGGCGTCTTTTCGCGCTGCAGCCGAGGAGCTGCACCTGTCACCCAGCGCCGTAAGTCACGCCATTGCAAAGCTCGAGCGTGACCTTGGCATATCCCTGTTTGAACGGAGCACACGCAAGGTCACCCTTACCCTCGCAGGGCAGACACTCCTCTCCCATGCATCCAACGCATTCGAAGAGCTTCGTCGCGGTGTTGAGATGATTTCATCCAACAAGACCCACCTGCTGCGGGTTCACTGCGCGCCGAGCTACGCCGCGCAGGTGCTCTCGGCACGTCTTCCCGACTTCCTGGGCAAGAACGAGGGGGTTGAGGTCCGGGTGGCGGCAAGCACAAACTATGCGC
Organism: Rhizobium sp. NXC14; assembly: GCF_002117485.1. Classification (NCBI taxonomy): domain Bacteria; kingdom Pseudomonadati; phylum Pseudomonadota; class Alphaproteobacteria; order Hyphomicrobiales; family Rhizobiaceae; genus Rhizobium; species Rhizobium sp. NXC14. The sequence continues at coordinate 51,919 of NZ_CP021031.1, read as the reverse complement.
GTTTCGTGGACGGCCTCTTCGATGTCGACATCGTTTACGGCGAACCATCGAACAGAGAAGATTTGATCGTTGTGCCGCTTGGAGAAGAGATCATTTCTCCGCTGTGTTCTCCAAAGATGCCTGAACGACTGAAAAACCCGCGGGACCTGGCGCGTCTTCCCCTCATCCGCAGCGACCTGAAAAGAATTCAGTGGATCGACTGGTTCGAACTTAATAACCTCGGCCCCCCGCCCCTCCCGGCCATGAGCTTCGATAGAAGCTTTCTGGCAGTCGACGCCGCGGCAAACGGGCTGGGAGTGGCGTTGGAGTCCAACACTCTGGCAAGGCGCGAGCTGGACAGCGGGCGTCTGGTTCGCCCGTTCAGCAACAGCCGCGACAACCGCTACATCGGCCACTACCTCGCCTATCCAAAAGCCGGCAGCCAGCGGCGGCTGTCAAAGGTGTTCGCCGATTGGCTGACGTCGCAAGCTATTTGACAATAGGTTTGTTCTCTCGGCAAAGCAGGGTATTGAAGCCGCAGAGATGACTGATGGACATGGTGCAGGAAGGCGGATCCGATCCCGTCGAGGCGCGCGATGCGGACGAAGCAATCGCGATCCTGGAAGCGCGGCGGGACATTACGATCGTGTTCACCGACGCCGACTTGCCGAGATCCATGAACGGGTTGAAGCTCGCAGCCGCGATCCGCGACCGATGGCCGCCGATCGAGATCATCATCACCGCTGGACATTTCCGCCTCGATGACAGCGACATTGAGAACCGTGTTCTTTCCGAAGCCATACGATCACGAACAGGTCGTGGCGGCTTTGAGCAGGATGTCGGCCTCATGTGAGACGGTTTTCAGAGGAGCGGATTCAATCGGGCAGGATTGGCTCCTCTGGATCACAATCCGATGGTACAAACTTGTTTGACATCGTGGTGACCGCCTCGCATTTTCGAACTACTCCGTCAGCGGCGGATCGAGCGCGGCAGATACAACGCGAGGCCCTTTGACCTATCCCCAACTCAGATCACAAGATCCCGAGATCGAACATGAAACCAGTAGCCGCCTTCCTAGCCTGGTGCTCGCCGCTCTCGGGGTCGTCTATGGAGACATAGGCACCAGTCCGCTTTATGCTTTCAGGGAGGCGCTGCATGCGACGATGGGGAGCGGATCGCATAGAGAAAACGTCCTCGGTATCCTTTCCCTCATCGTCTGGGCGCTGGCGATCGTCGTGACTGTCAAGTACGTCTCCTTCGTCCTGAAGGCGGACAACCGCGGCGAAGGCGGGACGCTTTCCCTGATGACGCTCGCGAGGGAAAGCCTGTCAAGTCGGCCTGCCTGGGTTCTTGTTCTTGGCGTCGCAGGTGCCTCGCTCTTCCTCGGCGACGCCATTATCACTCCGGCCATATCGGTATTGTCTGCTGTCGAGGGCATCCAGGTGGTCGCGCCTGCACTTTCCGCCTGGATCGTCCCAATCACCTTGGCAATCATCGCGGTTCTCTTCTTCGTCCAGCGGCTTGGAACGGGCGGAGTCGCTTCCGTATTCGGTCCCGTCATGGCGCTGTGGTTCGTGGTGCTGGGCGTCAGCGGGACCGCTCACATCGTCGACTATCCGGATGTTCTCTGGGCCGTCAATCCTCTCCATGCGCTTCGCTACGCCGCTTCCAACGTCGGCACCACAATCACCGTCCTCGGCGCCGTGTTTCTTGCCGTCACGGGAGCAGAGGCGCTGTACGTCGACCTCGGCCACTTCGGTCGGCGGCCGATCGTCACCGCCTGGTTCGTGCTTGTCTTTCCGTGCCTGTTGCTCAACTACTTTGGGCAAGGCGCCTTCGTGCTGGCAAACCCCGAGATGGCAGCCCATCCTTTCTTCGGGATGCATCCCGACTGGGCGAAGATTCCGATCGTCTGCCTTGCGACCGCCGCAACCGTTATCGCCAGCCAGGCGGTGATATCAGGCGCGTATTCCCTCGTGCGCCAGGCGATGCACCTGAACCTGCTCCCGCGCCTCCAGATCCTCCACACTTCGGAAACCCAGTCCGGGCAGATTTTCATGCCGCAGGTCAACTCGCTCCTCTTCATCTTCGTGGTCGCACTGGTGCTCCAGTTCCGCAATTCGAGCGGCCTCTCCGCGGCTTATGGCATAGCGGTCACCGGTGAGATGCTGATCACATCGGTGCTGCTCTATGTCGTCATGCGGCGCATCTGGAACTGGAAAACTATCATCGCCACAGCGGTGGTGCTGCCGCTTGTGATCATCGACGCCGGTTTCCTTGCCGCCAACGTCGCCAAGTTCGCGGACGGCGGCTGGGTGCCGGTCGCGGTCGCCTGTACGATGGGACTGATCATGCAGACGTGGATGTCGGGACGCCGGCTGCTTGCCGCCCGCACGAAGATGGACGAGATTCCCCTGGCTGCGATCATCGACAAGCTGGCCCAGAAACAACCGCCAACCGTGCCGGGGACCGCGATATTCCTGACGAGCGACATCGAGGGCGCGCCGACTGCCCTCCTCCACAGTCTGAAGCACTACAAGGTTCTTCACGAACACAACGTCATCCTCAGCGTGGTGACAGCGGCGACCCCCTTCGTTCCCGATGACGAGAAAATCTTCCTGGAGAGCTTCAATCCGCGCTTCAGCCGCTTGATCATAACGTTCGGCTACATGGAGACGCCGAACATCCCGCGCGCGCTCGTCCTAGTGCGCAAACTTGGCCTGAAATTTGACATCATGTCGACGTCCTTCTTCCTCTCGCGCCGGACGATCCTTCCCTCGAAGCGGCGCGGCATGCCGTTCTGGCAGGACCGGCTATTCATCGCGCTAGCGCCAGAACGCCGGGAACGCGACAGACTATTTCGGGCTCCCAACCGGCCGGGTGGTCGAACTCGGCCTCCAGACGACAATCTGACCCGCGACGGCGTCAGCGCTGCTTCATTAGGAAACGTTTTCTGATCCGTCGTCTATCTCGTCGTCCTGCTGCTCGCCGACTCCAATCGTGCCTTTCGTCGCCGAGGTCAGGCTCGGTGGCGAACCTCTCGGCAATCTCCGCCGTCTGGACATGGCACGCCGCCCGTATGGTCAGCACACCCCCTATTTCGAATGCGCTGAACATGACGTCTGCTCGCTGCCGCACGCCTGCAATCCCTTACATGTTTGGTTCGGACTGCAATGAAGGGGTGATCTTCCCGCGCTTTTGGCAATAGATGACTTCCTGATCCACATCATGTATCGAGTCCTTCATGCCCACTCCTATTGCTATTCCAAGGTCCTTCGAGGCTCTTGTCGCCGCTGGGTGAAGGTTCAGTTGGCAGGTCATCACCGTTCAAACCGCTCCAGCATTTTTCTCAGCTGTTCGTTCTGGAGCTTTAGCCTTCTGGCGAGCTGCCCCCTGAGCAGCCTGATCTCTTCATCCAGTTTCATCTCGTTTGCGGTGTCGCTGACCTGGGCGGCCTGGGGAGTGTTTGGAACGGCTACCGCATTCTTGCCGCGATTTCTTTGATTGCGCGGCGCGACCTCGACAGCCTGAATGTCCACAACACCAAGCGCAGCGATGATGTCCGTACCTGTCTCGCCGGAAAGAGCTGGATGAACAGCCTGCACGGCTCCGGCATCTTCGATTTCGACTTTATCCTGGCGATCGTTTTTGGCTTCTTCGGAACGCACAGGCTCTGCGGAAATTGAAGCGGATCGATCGTGGTGCGTCGCATCGCTTGTCGGTCGGCCGTCGCTATTCAGGTTCTCCTCGGCAGGCGCTTCAATCGGACCGGCAATAGCCAACGGGTCCGCGGCAACCCTCTTGGTCGAGCCGCCTTCTCTCCTTTGTTCGCGTCCCGGTGAGATCAGTCGAGAAAGAAATTTCCAGGGAGACGCCATCTATCTGACCTCGCGTTTAACCCGCAAGCAGGCAGTGAGTTTTGGTTCCGGCAACGGCATCTTCGCTGCCAAACTGTATGTCTTGATAAGCATAGCAATGCAGCCGGCGATTGACCGGCTACTCATATCAGTCGAGCTTGAGCCGTTTGCGCAGATCGGCATTCTCTGCACGAAGCTTTTCAGCCAGAAGCTTGCGCAGTCGCTGATTTTCCTCTTCCAACTGCAAGAGATCCGCCATCTCATCGATCGCCGTCATCGGCGCGGCCAAGGTGGTCTGTGCGGGCTTTGGAGCACGGCTAACACGCGTACGTTTAGTACTTGACGCAGCTTCGATCACCTTTGCCTTGCGCCCTCTCCTCTTCCCGCCACCGGCGCCGGTCAGCGCCGTTGCCGGCTCTGCAGTAGCGTCAGCTGACGAGGTCTCAAGTGCCGCCGCTTTCTTGGCGCGGGGTTTGCGCTGTTTCTTCGGCGCAGCGGGTGTTTCAACAACGGTCGGTCCATCGGCCTTGGTTGCCGTATCAGTCTCGTCGGCCATGCTCATCTCCTGTGTATCTGATACAGTTGTTGACGCCCCAAGAGACGGTGTCAACAACGACTTGCCGTCAGGTTCCGGGAAAGACGTTTCGCCGTCAGATTTGCCACGCTGAGAGCTATTTGATGGATGCGGCGATGTCTCTTCTTCTAGGTCGCGAGCGACTGACTTTAGATCCATGTTGCCCCAGATCGAGTTCGACTTGGGATCGAGTTTTCGCCTGCCGTTCTTGTACTCGACGGCAAAACTGCGTTGCGCTTTTTTCAATATGAGAGGCCTTGGGATAATAAGGGATGATTTGGTGATGTACGGTTACATGAATAGCGCCTACCGGACTACCGGTCTATGGGCATATCAGATCGATCGCACCATTCCGGGAGGAGAATTGGTGGCCAATCGAATGGGCCGAGGGCCGTCTATGCGCTCAAAGCCCTTGAAAGAAATCGGCACCAGAAGTTCGTGCCGAGACATTTTTCACAGGGTTCCCGACGATCCATTATGCGATCTTCCTGGCCCAGAACGTGAACACCATAGCAACAAGCCGGCCGCTGACCTCGAAAGCTCTCGCCATGCCAGGGAGGCAGGAACGTTCTGGGCCGAGGCGGATGTAGGCTGACTGCTAGAAATATCGGTTACTCGAGGGAAGCTTCATGCCTTCGAGACCTCATTCTTTTGGATAACTTTCCGCGCGCCGTAAAGGCGTCATACTATCTTGGCGGGGAATCCGGAGCGGGACATGCAATATCGCCAAAGGTCGGTGCTGTCTGCGGCACCTTGGCTGATCATCGGAGCTGCCGCAGTCAGCGCTTCGGGCGGCATAACCATTGCAGACTTCGAAAAGCCCGAACTGCTAATCGCCGCGCTGTTCGTGGGTATTATCATCGGCATGGCCGTTGAGCAGTTTCTAACCGCGACGAGCAGACAGGCGTGGCCAGAGAGAAACAGGTCGCAATCAGAGGAAAGGCGCTGGAGCGGGCGCGTCATACAGGGCCCCTGGCTTCAGACCCCAGCTGCTCAGCCATCGCGGCCAATCGATGCCACGGATCAACTGCGTATCGTGATGCGCTCGAAGTTTACCATCCAGCCATTGCTGAGCAAGAGTGAAGCCCGGGTGTTTCGGGAACTCGACAGCGTTGTAATCGGCTGCAATCCGTCATGGCAGGTGATGGCTCAGGTTTCATTAGGCGAGATCCTGCGAAGTGCGGACCCGGAGGCCTACAGTTGCATCAATTCCAAACGTGTCGACTTGCTCCTTGTCGACGGCAATTGCCAGCCGCGGCACGTCATCGAATACCAGGGCGGAGCTCACCATCAAGGCACCGCGGCGGCGCGTGACGCGGTCAAGAAGGAGGCGCTGCGCCGCGCCGGCATCGGCTATTATGAAGTGGTGGCTGGCCAAACCACGCCATCGGAACTCAGGCAGTTGGTCGAAAAGCTGGTGGACAAACCGAGTGTGACCTAAAGCGATCTCATCACGAACGCATGCGCGGTTGGACCCCTTCGCCTGGAGGAATAGATCGCCTTGTTGAGGGGCACCCGCGATGTTGTCCGATTTTGAAGCGGTGCGGCAGAACCTGTTTCCGGCCGGTATCGCAGCTATCGAGGATTGGGAAACTTTCGCCTGGCACCGTGACCCAACCAACAAAATTCAGGCCCATAAAGTGCACTCGTCGGAAGCTATTGCAATCGATGATTTCGGCACCCTCAAGATGAGTACAGATCGCGACCGTATCCTCGACGCTATGGCCGGGCGTGTGGGCGTGGCGCCAGGTGACCCAGGGGCAATAACACTCGAGTGGACGGATGCTGATCGGCTTCTAGGAGACGCGACTGTCAGTAGTTTCGCAGCGCTTGTTGTCAACTGATTGGCAGCTGCTTTGAGCTTCGCAATTGCGATAGGATCCGTGGCTTAGGATAGCGCGGCAGCATAATTGGATAGCGCCTTCAGGAAAGCAACTTGCTCCGCTAGATGCCGTTGAGGAGAATCGGTTCGTAGCGGCGCGACAGCGTAGCTCTGAGACCGGAGATAGCGACAGGCATTGAGTTCTGTTGCGTAGGCGAGTGCAAGTTCATCCTCGAGATGGCTTGTCTCCCCTACAACCGACACCGCGTTTGTTGTCGCTTCTCCAAAAGACGCAACCTCGACTGTATTGGGCGTCGCCGCACATCCCCCAACAATTATCAATAGTGAAATGGCCGCCGAGCGATACCACATCGTCCGACCCCTGAGGGTTCCCCCAATTTCATTCACACCTCCTCAATTCGAGGCAGTGCCAAGTATCGAAGCGCACCGCCCATGTGCATCGGCACCATTTCAGCCGGGCCCTGAGCTCCGCGTGCGCCCATGCCCGGGTAAGGGTCCAGCAAACCTACATTGACGACAGTTGGCTCCGGCGACGTCGGCATGTATGCTGCCGAAACCAGCACCATGGCATGGGAGACATTACCCATGAGCAGTGGGCGCTCCGATGAAAGTGCGTCGACTATCATCGAGTTGGTAATACCAAGTGTGCCGGTATCAACATCGTAAACGCCCTCGAGTTCGGCCGAGAAAGTGCGCCCGTCGTCATCGGTCCATTCCTTGCTGAGCTGCGCTGAAATCAGCGTTCCATTGGCCGGTAAATTCAGCGGCGAGCCAAACGCTTCGCTGACAATTCGCTGCTGACTGACGGAATAACCATAATAGCTAAAGATCATCGAGATGGATGCTGCCCAGCACCACATGCTCGATGTCTGGTTGTGATACGTATGTACAAACGCAGGCGGGGCTATACCTGCTTCGCACAATTGTCCGGTGAAATTCGGCGCGCCAACACACTGCTGATACGCGCGCGCGGCTGGCACATCCAGATGTCCACCCACCAAACATGCCAGACCACCTTTCACGAACGTTCTCCTGTCCATGGCTAAATCCTCAACAATCGATTGTCGTAGGGGAAATCAGGTGGCTGAAGACTTTCCAGATCAGATCCTGGGTAGCCCGCACGGTGACGGCTTCAAGTCGACACTTGCCGCCGTCGTTCGCAAATTTAGTGCGATAATTCAGCACTCGATACAGGCCGAGCGGGTATCCAGGCGGCGATTCAGCTCCACCGGTGCCCATCAGTTTACGTGATTGGACCTGGCCGAGGCGCGTCACGAAGTCCTTATACATCCGCTCCATATCGTCCCGGGATCCTATCACGATACCCTTGGCGGCGTCGTCCAGCTCGGACCATGCCTGCGTTATGTTTCCGGAGTCGGACGCAGCCAGATACGACAGTGCGATAGGCTCAGGCGATGCGGCGGGCGGAACGAATTTGACCGTAGCGCCTTCGATTGTCGGCCGGAACAGGAAAACCAAAACAAAAAGAGCCAAGGCGCCCCCTGCCCGTATCGCAGGCACACCTCCCGGACCTTTCCACTCAATGCCAAGAACACCCGGTAAGATGGCGCCAACACCAGCCGCGGCCAAACCAAGCACCACAACAAATGTAAACAATTGGCTGGGTGTCGGATTGGGGTACTGTGTGGCGAAAACCAGCATCACGGCCACAAACGTGACTCCGAATGCAAATCCCAGTAGGTTGTTGATGTTGATCTGCCCGACAAGCAATTTCCGGCGTGCGGACGTTCTTGAATTCATGCCAATTCCCCCAGATCTGATCCAGCTTCGCCAAATCTCGATTTCGAGTTTCCCCATCCACCCGGCGACACCATCCCCCGCAGATGGTTACCCCTCTAATTTCAGTCGGATGCTGCATAGCCCCATGAGCCACATCACCTCCTGCCCATGAACCCGTTGTTCCGCACCTGATACCCGCCGTTACGGTGATACCGTCCGGCTTCAACGAGACAGCTCAGCCATGTCACTCGCGGCGCAAAAGCAGTCCCAGTCCTGGCTCGACCAGGACACAGAAACGCCGCTCGGCTCGACATTGCTGAAACCTGTCGCATCAACGAATTTCTGACGCGTCAATCTAGATTTTCAGGCAAACACCCCTCATCTCTCAACAAAATCGCCAAGAGCACCCCAGACATCCTTAACCTATTACTTAATAATGCCTTTTTGTATTCAGCAGTCAACTGCTGCGGGAAATTTTCTTTAGCGCGAACTTCGACGACAGGTAGAGCGCCAAAACAATCCTTAAAGAATATTCGTTCAGTTCGGATGGTGCGGTATCACCGCTCGCGCAAGCTATCGTGCATCGCCTTAGTAAGTGGTTCAAAGAAGTAGCTGATCAACCGCGTTCGCCGGTAGTCACATCAACCGTTGACGTCATGCCGGCGGCCAGCCTGACGTCCCGCGCCGACGGCTGTGAAGGGATGGCCGTCAGCTTCAGGCGGGTGACCATTCTTGGGGAGAAATAGAAGCTTTCCGCGCGGGTTTCGACGATCTGAAGAAGGCAATACTGGCAGGACAAATCAAACCGGCAGAAGAGGCTCTCGCCGCATTCCGTCGGACGGTTCTCGTATGCCCAGACCTTATTACGTCCGACAAAATGCGCCTGCCGGCGAAGGCGAAAGAGCTGGTCGAGACGGCGTTCGCTGGCGGTATGGTGTCGGCCGATCGCCAGAAAAAGCAATCGCTAGAGCGTCTGTCAGTTACGGATCTCGATTTGTACAAATGAAGTGAAGTCCAAAATCATACTGCCAGATGGGGGAGGTGTAACTGTTGCAGACTTCGAAAAGCCGGAACTGTTCGTCGCCGGGCTGTTTGTCGGCATTATCATCAGCATTGCCGTTGAGCAGCTCCTAACGAGGACAAGCAACCAGGCGCGGCGGGAAAAAACAGGTCCTGCTGGGAGGAAAGGCTCTACCCTCGTCGGTGCTATGAGATGAGCTAAGGACAACTCACAGAGAACACCGTTGGTCTTCATCTGAAAGACCGCAAACGAACCCGTAGAGAGAGAAGTTTAGCTCATCAACCGCCGTCTCTAAGCTCCCGATACTGGAGTCGGGCGAGAGTTTGCACTCTATGTTCGATGAAGGGTGCCGGATACGTTCCAGGCAATAATGAATCGTTCCGAATTTCGGTTGGATGCTCCCTTCAAATACCTCGCCCTTGCCAAGATAGTAGCGGTTCAATCCTACGATGTTGATCATCAGATTCTCATTCCAGGCGTCGACCGTTGTCAGGTAAGCGTCCCACGTTTTGTCTTTTTCACTCTGATCGTAGCTATATTTTTCAGTAAGAATGACACGCCGCGTCCAGAACAGTCTCTTCCATGCGAGACGGGTTAAGGCTCGTGAAAATTCGCCTCGTTTGTCATCTTCTGCGAGTTGCAATGCATTTTTCTTAAGGCCTGCCCAGACGAGCAGTTTATCGACGGAATCGGTTGTTGATGCGCTAACCGTTAGGGCACCGGCCAGGGCGCCAAACGCTAGAATGAGGGTCGAACCTCGCACCCTCTCAACGAAATTCGTGGCCTTTGGCTTTCGAGCGCGAAGAACGTTTCTACCAGCCATTTTCCCTCCCCCAAGAAAATCTAGCCTTCAATAATTGAAACACTTCACAGTGGCGTCGGCGGTCACGCGTTGTGCAGCCCGAGCGCCGCCCAGCCCCGCTCATAGGCATCCTTGAACCGGTCAAAGCCGTGCGTGCCGCCGTTGACGAGGCGACGCGCCGCATAGAGGTCATTGCTGGCAAGCGCGCCACGAACACGATTTTCGGCGTTGCTCAGGAATTGCGCAAGAATGAGCCCGGCCGTCGCCGGGTCGTTGGCGTGGCCTGGGTCAGCAATTAGATCGACGCCGATCTGATCTCCAATACGGCGATAATTAGCCCGACCCGTCAGTTGGACATATCCCCGACCCTTAAATCGTGGACCGTCCCCAGCCACGTTGTTGCCAAGCCTGCCCTCATAGAGATCAAATGGCGTATGGAGCGTGTTGTATTTACTGATTCCCTCAGAGATCGGCAGAAATCCTTCCGTTTCCGCCCTTATGGTCGCAAGTGCCATCAGCACCATCGTCGCGTCCGCGATCTGGCGGGAACGCAGGCCCATAAGGACGAAGGGAAGATTTGCTGCAATATTGGCTTTCGGTGTCTGGGGAAACATCCTAGAGACCAAGTCAGTTGAAAAATCCCTGCTCTGATCGATAGCATTGACCGCCGCTGCTGGTTCCGCCGAAGCGTCGGCGCGCTTCAAATAGCTATAAAAAACATAGCCGTCCGCTTGCCCGTCGCCTTGAAGATCGACCAGCGCCCAATCACCATCACGTCTCAAGACTTTTAGTAATGTCCCTGTCGGCAGCGTCCTTGCGACGTCGCCGCTCTCGCTGGGCGTTGAGCGCAGTCTAAGCCCGCCGCGCGCAATGACGACGAACGAATCGTCGGATGAGCCGATTGCTGATTGAGGCGGCATCACGATCGCGCCCGCTCCAATGGTCGGCAACAATGGCAATGCGGGATCTGCACCGTCTGCAGCGGCTGAGAAAAGGCCGGAGGTTGGCCATCCGCGAACCGTGTCATGATCGATGCCAGCTGCAAGTTCCTCCGGGGACAGGTCCAACTCGAAATGCATGCAGTCCTTGGCCGTGTTATAGTGCCCACCCCAGTTGAAAACCTGTACCCCGTTCTTCGTCTTTATCGCCAGCACATCATCGATCATTTCAACAGTCATGTCGGTATCGGCGATATGAGCCTTGACATCAAGGGCACGCAACTCCTGCGTCGGCTTGTCTGAGAAGCGGACCTGCCGTTTATCGGGCGTCTTCATGTAGGGATTGGTCTTCCAATTAACGTCCAAGGCAATACCAAACGAGTGAAGGCTCGGGCCGGTCCCTCCTGTGATCTCCCGACAGTTGTAGCTATCGGTATCGTCAGTTCGGATCCTGTACTGATGCGCTTCGAGCACTGCCGAAAGCGCGTCCCAGGCAGCTGTCGTCGGCGGAGCGACCCGAATCCGGTCAGGACCAAACGGTATAACGACCATCTTGTGTTCGTCGCATCGAAACTGTGCCCATAATTCTCTGAGCTGCGCAGTGGTCTTTCCCATGTTACTCCCCCCCTACACGCAGTAATATTTCCTCAAGATCAATAATGACGCCCCCAAAGATGTGGGTTCTAGCAGTTTCGACTGCTTATCGCCCTTGCCCATCAGCCGGGGCAGGTAATGCCTCGCGCCGAGCACCGCGCCGACAGCTGCGCCGGGAACAGGCGGACGAAGTCGTTTCGTCCTCTTGGGCTGCAGATAAACATCCTACGATGCCATTTTAAATTGTAAATTCGCCTTAGTGAGATGGGCTAACGAATAGCGCTACTACTAATGATGTAAACAAATAGATGAGCCCATAAGGTTGTACTCCGTTTTTATGAGATAATGAGCACTAAACTTTAATATGCATTTCTGCCGAAGTTCGCTTTATTAGGGTTACAAGTTATGAATCCAAGTGCCTTTAGTGTCACTTCGGAATGAACCTTCCGCATTCCGTGTACTGGTGTCCGGAGAAAACTATGGCTACCGAAAGCCAGCAGGAATTTCAGATTGGCCTAGCTATGGCTGGCGCGATTTCTGCAGGCGCCTATTCCGCCGGCGTATTCGATTTTTTGGTCCAGGCGCTTGAAGCTTGGGAGGCGGCCAGAAACGATCCAAATTGCGTGCAGATCATTCCAAATCATCGCGCCGCTATCAAGGTCATCACCGGCGCTTCTGCCGGTGCGATCACAGGAGCGTTGGGCGCTGTTGCTCTCGCGGGTGGCGTCCAACCGACGCCTGCCGATCGGGAGGGAAACTCGAAGCAGAAGTACAAATTTCTGCTGCCGAACCTCTATGATGCCTGGGTGGTCCGCCCGCAAATGCTTTCGTCGGCGGGGCAATCGGACTTTCTCAATACGAGCGATCTTGAGAACGGTGCCGATGTCATTTCCGCCCTGAACAGCAAGGTGCTGATATCCATCAAGGACGCTGCGCTAAAGGTTAAGGCGATTGCAGATCCCTATCCCTATATTTCTTCCAAGCTCGACATATACCTGACAATTTCCAACCTGCGTGGCGTGCCGTACTCGGTGAATTTCACCGGCGGCGATTATGGCATGATGAGCCACGGTGACCGAATTCACTACCGCGTGCTCGGACTGGGGAACTGGAACAGCACGAGCGCCTTTGCCGACACAGACACCGGCCGTGTGCTCAAGGTTAAGAACCTGCTCGTCGATGGACAGCCGAGCGGAGACTGGAATGACTACTCACTAGGCGCGGTAGCGTCGGCAGCCTTCCCGCTGGGCCTTGCAGCGCGCGAATGGAGCGCTCGCGTTGACGACTACACGGGCCGCAACTGGCCGCTTGCCGACGCCGGCTATGTCAAGGAACGCATGACACCTGCATGGCCGAAAGGCTGGACAGGGGAACGGTTGTTTCCTTTTACGACAGTCGATGGCGGACTGATCAACAACGAGCCATTTGAATTCGCGCGGTACTGCCTCATGGAGAAGCCGGGCAAACCCAACCCGCGCAGCGGCGAGGACGCCGATCGCGCTGTAATAATGATCGATCCTTTCCCCGAGCCGCCTCCGTTTCCGCCTGATGGCCAGCCGGGGGGCGACCTGATGAGCGTCCTGATGGCGCTTCTTCCCGCCCTGCGGGCCCAGACACAGTTCAAACCTTCGGAGGTGGCGGTTGCCGCAACCGACGGCATATTCAGCCGCTTCCTGATCTGCCCGCATCGGGTCCCACCCGGTGGACTTGAGGAGCCCTATGCTATCGCATCCGGGTTGCTGGGCGGCTTCGGCGGCTTTCTCGCACGCACCTTTCGCGAACACGACTACCAGCTTGGCCGACGCAATTGCCAGAAATTCCTAAAGGACTCATTTGTCCTCTATGGCGAAAATAAGATTATAATATCCTGGCCGGCGGCCGCTCGCGATAGCACCGTGTTCCGTGGGCGTGACATCGATGGCCGGGCGACGTTCCAGATCATCCCTCTTCTTGGCGATGCGGCCGAGGAGGTACCCTATCCTGAATGGCCGCGCATCGATGAGACAAATTTCCAGGAACTGCAGAGTGCGATCGAGCGACGCATTGAAAAGCTCGCGGGCGCGCTCATCGCCCAGAAGGGACCGAGCTGGCTATTACGCCGTCTGATGGAGATTGGTCTGCATTTCGGGAAAAAGCGCGTCTTCACCTTCGTCAGGCTTGCGATTCTGTCTGATCTCGTCCGCCGCGATCAACTGAGCGAATGGGTTCTGCCGAAGTCCTGGAAGCGGCCTGCAAACGCCACCGACACCGAAGTCCGGCTGGTTGTCGCCGCGCTACTCAATCCGGCATTCGACTTCAGAAACGAGGCGGGCCTTGCCAAAGCGACGGGCCTCGAAATCGGCAAGGTTCGCGAGATACTCGCGGCTTGCCAGGCAGAGACGGCCGCGCGCTTCTTCGTTTGGCGTGCGCCCTGGACCGACCGAGCGGGAGATCCCGTCTACACGCTGGCATCTCGAAAGCCGGCTGCGATCTGGCGGGTGCCGGGTTTGCGCCAGATCGGCAACTGGGTCACCGCTCCGGCGATCGACCCGCCTGGGATATGATGGAGAACGATATGTTGAGCTCGGCAGCGCTCGATGTTGGTATCGGACTTGCTCTCATGTATCTGCTCCTGGCGCTCGTGTGCAGCGTGGTCCAAGAGCTCATCGCCAATATCACCAGCTGGCGCGGCCGCCACCTGCTTCAAAGCATCAAAAGGATGCTCAATGACCCAACCATGTCGGGGCTTGCTAAGCGCGTCTATGCTGAGCCACGGATCAAGAATCTCACCCTGCCGGGAAAGCTTCCGAGCTACATTTCATCGAAAGCCTTCGCGAAGGCGCTCGTCGACATCGTAACGGAGGAAGGCACCCTCACGTCCTCTTCCGTCGACGGTCCGCTCGGCCCCTTCTTGCGTGAGGCGCAAGGCGATGTGGAAAAACTGCGAGCCGCCCTGGAGGAGTGGTTCGACAATGCGATGGACCGCTTCGGAGGCTGGTACAAGAGAAACGTGCAACTCGTCATACTGGCGATAGCCGCCGTCGTAACGGTTGGGGTGAACGCGAACACGATTGAGGTTGCCCGACAAATCTGGGCTCAGCCTGCCTTGCGCGCGGCAATATCGGCCCAGGCGGCCCGGTTCGAGGCATCCTACGAGACTCGCTCGGAAGTGGACGGTCATGACGCTGGAGACTTCAACATCGACGGTCTTATGAACGAGCTAGACCAGACCCTTCCGATCGGCTGGACTAGTGCGGAAATCGATCTGCTTTTTCACGATCCCTCAGCTACTGGCGGCGTTGGTGACCGACGGCAGACGACGGCGCTGGCCTGGCATCAACGAGCCTGGAACTGGAGCGAACATATCGTGGGATGGGCGCTGACAGTTTTCGCCCTCTCACTGGGCGCGCAATTCTGGTTCGACACTCTTGGCAAGGCGCTAGGCCTGCGGGCGGCTGGTCCGAAGCCGACGCAAAACCCGGAGCAGCCTAGTGTAGCCGATTGAGTCCTGGTCAAGATCGTCGCGCACCGGGATTGAGCAGGCAAGGACAGATCGAGACCTCGGCTGCGATGTCCGTGGTTTCGTGCGAGCAGCCAATCCTGAGGAGAGACGTCAATGTCGGTCGTAAGGGACGTAGAGCGATTCGAAGCTTGGCTGAGAAGCCAGTGCGAGGTCGACGAGAAGGGCCTGCAGAAAAAACATAGTCGCATGGCGCGCAATGCTTTCCGGTTCTTCCGCGCGACATGTTTCCGCTTTGCCCGCAAGGCGCAGGATCGATTTCCGGATCTGGCGCGTGCGCCGAGGGTTCTCGGCGTGGGTGATGCGCACATCGAGAACTGGGGTACGTGGCGTGACGCCGAGGGCCGGCTAGTGTGGGGTGTCAACGATTTCGACGAAGCAGCCGTCCTGCCCTACACCTACGATCTGCTGCAGCTGGCGACCAGTGCGCGCCTAGCGCAGGACATACCGGGTTCGAATGGGGAGCGGGCAGACGCGATTCTTGTGGGCTACCGACGCGGTCTGCGTGCGCCGGCTCCCTGTTTTGTCGATGACGAAACGCCATGGCTTGAATTCTTGACGACGCGACCGACCAACAGCCCCGGGGCTTTCAAATCCGAGCTGGCGACTCTTCAGCCCGTGGTCCCGCCGCCGGCGGTGGAAAGACTTTTGCGGGGAAAATTGCCCAACAAGGCAATGGACGTGGAATTTGGAACCTGGCTGCGCGGTGGTGGCGCCCTCGGGCGTCCTCGCTACGTGGCGGTGGGCAAGTGGCTTGGGGGCCTGGCGGTGCGCGAGGCAAAGGCACTTGTCCCCTCCGCCTGGTACTGGGCTGCCGGCGTCGCCGGCAAGAAGCCCGACTTCATGCGCCTAGCAAGGGGACCGTATCGCTCTCCCGACCCGTTCCTTACAGTTCATGCTGGCTACGTCGTTCGTCGGATTGCAGCAGATTCGGCCAAGATCGATCTTGGCTCGGATTACGCCCGCGCTTACGGCCTCGAATTGCTTGCCGCGATGGGCGCTGACATTGCCGCGATCCACGTGGCGCGCGCCGAAGACGCGCCGCGGATTCTAGACGACCTCGCAACTCGTAACGACGATTGGCTCCATGTGACGGCCCGCAAGGCCGCGCAGGAGGTACGAGAGGACTACGAAGACTGGAAAATCGCCTACGAGCGTTCGCTGCTGCAAGCTGGCGCCACGCGATAGCGATGGAGGGGAACATGCGACGACGCGTTGCTTTTGAGGCGCCAGATGAGGAGGTGCGGATGGAAAACTACGCGAAGCGAAAAGGGTAAACTGCGAGGCTGAGCGCGGATGCCACGCTCCTTATCACTGTACCGACATTGCCATCCAGTGCGATCACTACGATCGGGCCTATCACGGCACAAACCAACACAACATCATCGGTGCGATTAACGCGGCGATCTATGTCCTGCAGGGCAAGCCGAGTCCGGCACCGTTTTCGATCAAGGACAAGAAGGAGGCGTTGTTCATGCTTGCTCACCTGATTGGAGACCTGCATCAGCCGCTTCACGTGGGATCGGTGTACCTCGACCAGACGGGCCACAAAGTGGATCCAGACACTGGCAAATACGATCCCGCGACCGAGACGGTCGGGGGGAATTCCATTCTCGACGGAAACAAGAAGTTTCATTCTGAGTGGGACGCCATTCCCAATTATAGCTCCGACACGGTCGACGCGATCATAGCTGAAGCGAGAGCGGTGCCCGCAACCAATGGATCTGTCGATGATTGGGCTTTGGCATGGGCAAGCGATACCATCGTACAGAGCCAGAAGGCGTTCGAACATGCGACTTTCAGCCCCGAGAATGCTGATCACCAATGGCACGTCACTTCCCTGATGTTGCCGCCCATCTGGAGGAGGAGAACGCTGAGAAGCGGGTACAACTCGCTAAGGCGGGAGCCCACCTTGCTCAGCTTTTGAACGCAATATGGCCTTAGGTATGGCCGAAAGATTCATCATGTTGAAGCAAAGCCGCCGCCCCAGATGGCTGCACCACCAGCCTTGCCGGGTCAAGCATTGCACACGACCGACAACTGACGCAGGCGGTCCCTACCATCGTCGACCCAGTAGATAAAGAGTAGATGCAATCCTTCTTGCGATGGAATGCAAATTCAGGTAGTATTAGAATGTACTGTTGGAGGCAGAGATGATAAGGATTTCTATTATACTCACTTTTATCGTGGCCATGACAGCCTTCGTGCTACCTCCGGCGCCCGTTTTGTCGGCGGGGCCCTGCGCAACTAACGCACGTGTGTGTTGAGCATCGAAAAAGCCTTCGCATGATATTCGCATTTGCAGGAGGCGAGTGTGGAAGATCAAGGTGTGCCAATTTGGCCGAGCAACTCTCCCACGAGTCTTTGGAATTATGATCTTCTTCAGGCTGAACGACGTGGCCCGATGCCGTTCTTGGGGATCCATCCTGACTGGGGGTTTTTCGCAGCCTTTATCTTCGGCGCCCTAATGATTGCTGCTTTTGCTTGGCAGCGTTTCAAGCAGCGTAGTTCAGAACCCAACGAGCTTGACTATGCGGTCATTAGAAAGCTTGCTCCAACGCAATTGCGGGAGAGCAAAGCCATGCGGCAGGCCTACTTTTATTATGCAGGCATAATGGTTGCCATTTATACCGCTTTTGCTTTTTTCGGCGGCCTAATCCTCAGGATTGTAACTTATATTCCGATGGCCGGCCTGCAGGCGGATGTTGATCAAACATCTCTTACAGGTCCTAGTTGGCCGCTCTATCTGGCGCTTGGGATGGCTGGCTTTGTACCTGCACTCAAGCCGGTGGAGGTTGTTGAAACATGGCTTCGCCGAAAGGTTCATGCTTGGGCAGGTGTTCCGATAAAGCTTAAGGATCGTACGCGGCGCTTTCTATTGGCACTCGATCGTTCAGTTCAGCCTTCGCTCGAACTGGCGCTACAGGCAAGGAAAGCTCGTTGGGACGCCAGAAGCAGCGTTATTGCTATGGGGTCAACGGGTTCAGATAGAAAACAAGAGGGTAGCAAGGAGCGAACGAAAATCTCCAAGGCGAATGTCGCATCGGACAATGACAAGATCCGACAGAAAGTGGACAAGGTTCCTGATTGGATGGTGAGCCTTTTAGAAAAGGTGGGCAGCTATGCAGGGTTGGTCCGGAAGTGGATTGAACTTGAGGTTATGGTGCAGGCGATCCGGGATCCAGGATCATGGCCGGAGACCCATATTCTTGACGAAATCCAGCCGTTGGCCAGGGAACAACGGACCATAGCGGAAAGCACCATGGTTGCCTTGGAAGACCTGATGGTCACGGACTATCCTAAAGAGATTGAGGTAACACAATTAAAGGAATCGGAAAGGCAAGCCAGTATATCCCGGCGACGTCGACAGGTCGAAACGATGCTCTTTGACACCGTAGCTAGGTTGGAGCGTTCGCGTCTAGAGCTTGCTGCGATACTATGCGTTTATGCTGAAAGAAGCCCCTTTGTTGACAATAGGCCGATCACTGCCGATCGCCTTCGCTTGAACACGCTGGATCACACGCTAAGATCGGCTGTGGAGGAGCTTTTGCCTCGGGAACGACAGCCCGCTACCATTCTGTGGGTTCTCGTTTCCTTAGCCGCTGTTTTTGCCCTCTACGCTGTCATGACAACTACTCATCTTCACCCCCTATTGAGTCCCGTCAAATCGACGAACGTCACTATATTAACAACGGCCGCTCTGGAAACGCTCCAGGTTGCGGCTTTTCTATGGCTTCCGTTGTTGGGTGTGATGTCACTTCGACAACATTTTATTGACTCCGATCATCGCGGGAGACTGCGAAAGTTAGAAGTATGGAACGAAACGTCGCAGCAAATGATCTGCCATCTATTGATAGCGCTTCTCGTTGCCGCATCCGGTCTCGCGCTTCTGGCAATGTTCTGGACGGCTCTGATCTCCGAAAATACGGCGCGGTTCATTTACATTCTTGTAACCGGACCACAACCTGCACTCGCTCTCATGCTGCCGAAGTGCGTCTGTAGTGCGATTTTTGCCTTCTTGCTGGTGCGTGCGTTGGACGGCCCGGATCGCAGCCCCCAATACGCTCTCCTGATCGCCATCGGTTCGGCGAGTTTCGTGACCGTCGCATTCTTTGCTCTGACCTTTGTTGGAATGGTATCGTTTCATGACCTAAACTCCGAAAGCTGGGCAGATCTTTACTATCAGTTCGGTTTCACGGATTTCATTGCCTGCTTCTTTATTGTGTTCGTCGCAATATGCACTGCAGCATGGCCTAGTGCTCCTCGCGAGTCGCAGCAGCGATCCACTGGATTGGCCACCTCGGGGGTCGTGACATACTGCATGTGTATTCTGACGCTGGCGATGGTGGGCAGCCCTGCCGTTGCCGAGGAACAGGATGCGCAACATCATCTGAAGCCGACCGTTCGCATCGGATTTCGCAGGGATGCTGAGCCGTTCTCGTATGAAGCGGGGCCGTCAAGTGTTCGACGCTATCGCGGCTATGTCGCTGATCTCTGTTACAGCATCTTCGATGCTCATTACAGGATCGACGAAGTGCCCGTCACGACCGAAAACCGATTCGATAGCTTTCGCAATGGACATCCAGCAGATCGTCCTACAACAAGCGTGGATATGTTGTGCGATCCGACGACACTCCGCTTTTGGAGGAAGCCGGGCGACGAGGAAATAGACGGCATTTTTTCCCCGATCGTTTTTGTCAGTGGAGTCTCCTACCTCCTGCGGCGTCCCGAACCGGGCTGGCGTAAGATAGATTTTGCCTACGTTCGAGACACGACTGCAGTAGATGTTGCGATAGAGGCTTGCAAAGTCGATCTTTTCGGTATGTTCCCGACGGATCAGCGCTGCGTCCCTGCGCCGCAGAGCCGTTGTCCCATGATTAACTCGACGGCGGAAAAGGATGCGCCGATCTTTCGATTTTGCGAGTTCGAAGATTACGATTCGCTTACCCAGTGGTTCTGCGGGCCCGAGTCGCACCGATGGCTTGTTTTTTTTGGTGATCGCGAAATCATTCAAGCAAAGTTGGAATCATTCTACAATGCAGGGCGTTGCGACAAGAACAACATTGAGAAGGAGGCCTCCTTTTACACCTATGAACCGTATGCACTGCTGATTGCGCCGGGGCCTCGTGAAGCGGAATTGGCAGCATTTGTCCAGCGAGGACTTTATGATTTCTTCTCGCATAGAGCAAAGGCGATCAGCCTTTTCAGGGCTTACTTCCCCGATGTCCAAATGTCGCCGATGATGGCAAATCTTTTTTTGCTAAATGGCGTAGACAAACCTGTCTATGACACGGTGCCAAGCTACCTATTTGACACAACGGACAGAGCAACTTTTCCGCGCACGTCTGAGTCCCAACCAGGACATTAAACCGTGTGAGCAAATTATTGGGTCTGCCGAACGTGGCCGCGGCCATGAACCCCGGCTATCCAGAAATCAAGTTCTTTTGTGCGAGCCGCTCCGGGCTTGCAACCTTCAAGCGGCTTATTAATGACGTTAGGGTCGCCACCGTTGGCAAGAAAGACGTAAGCCTCCGGTGAAGCTTGCAATTTACCCATAAGTAGCTGACTCATTTTCGAAAAGCTTTTGCTGAAATCTTGAATCGAAAGAATCACTTGTGATTCTGTAAGCCTCCGGTGAAGGCCGCATGTATGGACGGCCTCCGCGTGGCAAGGGGCAGTTTGGTGTTTCCGGCAGATTGGTCGGGTGCAGGCATGTATACGGCCTTTGATTGCGGCGCGTTCATGCCGCTGGCCCTGATGTAGTCCGCTGATCGGATCCCAGACAGGTCAACGCGCTTTCAAGCGGCACCCACTGATCGGGTTTGTCCGATCCCGGCTCGACCGTTCGCCATCACGCCATCAGCACCTCACCAATTTCTGCATTCTCTGTGAGCATTCAAAGGGCGGCGGTCGCCTCAAAGCGCCTGCCCGTCGTCATCAGCGCCCAGACGATCCGCGCCATCTTGTTGGCCAAAGCAACAGCGACGACGTTGTACGGCTTCTTCACCAGAAGTTCGGCGGCCCAACGCGTCGGTGCAACTTTAGCTTTGCCGCTGAAACGAAGCACCGCGTGCGCGCCCACAACGAGAAGCCGGCGGAGATAGGGATCGCCTTGTTTGCTGATCCTTCCGAGGCGGTCCTTGCCACCCGATGAGTTCTGCCGCGGCACAAGGCCTATCCATGCCGCCAATTGTCGGCCGGATTTGAAGAGCGACGCGTCGGTCACCGTCGCGGCAATTGCGCTGGCAGTGATCGGGCCAATTCCAGGGATCGTCTCAAGGCGGCGGCTCAGTTCGTTCGAGCGATGCCAAGCATGAATTTGGCGATCCAGCTCGTTGACCTTCTCGTGCACCTCCCGCAACTGCCCGATCAGCGGAAGAAGCGCGGACCGCGCAAGCGGCGGGATTAGATCGTGATCATCGTCGTCGACCAACGCGATCAGCATTCCGACGCCGGCGATGCCCTGTCGCGTTACGATGCCGAACTCCGCCAAGTGGCCGCGCAAGGCGTTCACCAGCATTGTCCGCTGCCGGATCAAAAGCTCGCGGACCCGATGCAGCATCAGCACACCCTGTTGCTCCTCGCTCTTCACTGGAACGAAGCGCATCGTCGGCCGCGTTACCGCCTCGCAAATCGCCTCGGCATCCGTCGCGTCGTTCTTCTGCCGCTTCACGTATGGCTTGACGTAAGACGCCGGCATCAGCCGAACCTCGTGACCCAGCGCCATAAGAACCCGAGCCCAGTGGTGTCCAGTCGCGCATGCCTCGATTCCGATCAGGCATGGCGGCAAAGCCTTGAAGAATCCAACGACATCGTCGCGGCGCAGCTTGCGGCGGCTCACCGTCGCGCCGGCACCATTGATCCCGTGAACCTGAAATACATGCTTGGCGATATCCAAACCAATTGTGGTAATCTTCTCCATGGACGGCTCTCCCTTATGTGACTTCGACAGCCACACTTTGGCACATTGCGATGCCGGGAGCGGAGGCCGTCCACCACATCAGGTCATGTGCTCCAAGGCAGCGGCCGCGAGGATGGAGCGTCCCTCACCCCGGCTGATGTTCTTCACATGCAGGTGGTAGATCGCCACTAAACTCTCCGGCAGTCAGTGAGCGCAATTACTTCTTTTCGACCCATTTTCTCTCTGCCAAACCCGCCCAGTAAGCCATAGTTTTGTCATCGATATCGAGATTCACCGCATTGTGGAAAGTATCAAAGTCTTTCTTTGAACTCGACCAGCCCTCTTTCAACAAGCCTAGAGTGCGCGCAATGTATAGATTAATGCGGTATCGGTAGCGCCCGTCGTTTTGCAGGTTTCCAATTAGCGCCTGAACCACTGGTCCTTGGCTGCTTGATGATTCCTCGTAAAGGCTCACAAGCGAGTCACTTGCAAGCTTTCGGTCCGGTCCGCTAAATCTTCCGACCAGCGTCGAGATCACCGCGGGATCGACATTCTCTCCATTATTTACGCTGCCAGGCGATGGATTGCTCTCAAGTACCCCCGGGACATCAAGTTGCTCTATCTTTAACGGCAAAGCCTGAAGGCCTGCCAGACCCGCATCAAATACCTGGAGCGCAAGGGAGGACCTGCCGTTCACAGGAACTTCGTTTCGGCTATCCGGCGAGAAACCCAACATCACCGAAAGAGTGGCCGGCGCAGCGACCGCAACGGCGCAGATTTTCCATCCATCAGGTTCAGTTGAATTTCTAACGACGGCACCGCCTAATAATCCGAAAGCGAAAACGCGAACTAGAGCGCACCCCAAAGCCGAATAAGCAATCCACGGTGTGGACAATGCTGCGAGATAGGATTCGACCGATGCCCCGCCGCTCTGGAATAACGGCACCGCTGCAATAGCAATCCCGCTAAGAAAACCGATCCGCCAACGATACGTAACCACCATACCCCCCAACGAAGTCCAAGAGCGCTCACTCTTGTAGGATTGTCGAACCTCGGACGTTTCGCGGAGAGGGGTCTAGGGCCCTCCCTGGCGCAATTGCCGGCTTTCCCCGGACGCCGTGTGGCCGGTCGGGAAACCGCGCACCGCATCGCATCCCGGTTAATGCGTACACCTGGGCGACGTAAGTGCACTGTACGCATCCTACACGCAAGCACTGGTTTTCTTCAAGCTTTCTGCTGCTCATTGGGCCAACGAAACGACCGCCTTGACACGACGACGCACTATGATGGCTTTGGCGTCGAGGGTGTTCTTGAGATGCACCGCATAGTGCTTCTCGATCATTTCCACGCTGGTCCGGCAGTTTTTAGCGATCTGGTAAATGTCCGCTCCTTCAAGGAGGCGTAGGCAGATATAGGTATGCCGGAGGCTGTAGGCCGAGCGCCTGTTGACCTCACGGTCGAATTTCAGCTCACAGTGCTCCAACACCCGGTTAAACTGCTTTTTGTGGTTCTGCGGGAAGACGAGGTCCGTGGGTTTGGGAGTGTTGCGCTTCATGTTGCCGCCTCTCCTGCGACGCTTCCGCTCTCTCCATCCAGGTATTGAATTGATTGCACTTGAAACGGATGATCGGGAAGTCGAGGCTTGGCTTGAGGCCGGATCCATAGACGTCGGCGTCGTCCTCAATCCGCGACCGGACAGCGATGCCGTACTGATTGGACAGGATGCATGGGTCGCTGTCCTACCAACGGCGCATCGCCTTGGACGACGTGAAACCGTCTCCCTTTCTGATCTGGCTGCGGAACTGTTCGTGCTCGCGACCGGTGGGGCAACGTCCATGCGCGCACACTTGCCGAAGCGGCCGGACTATCACTGGCGGATGTGCGAATGGAGGTGCGGGACTGGACCAGTGCGATCGCGCTGGTCAGGGAAGGTGTGGGCGTCAGCCTCGTTGCGGAATCGACCCTACCCGAGAGACGGAAGGGCCTGCGTACTGCACGACTCGCTCCGCCGTTGTGTCGCCGCTTTGGCCTGGTAGCGTCCCCGACGCGCTGCGTGGACGGGCGGCAAACCTGCTGATTTACTCGCCCGGCGATGAGAGCCCAACTGGTCTGGCGGTCTCAAGTTCACGCTAGCCCTCCGGAGATCATCGTCCTTGCATAGCGAAGATTACCAAGACCGAGCCTCGGCGGTCATTTAGCCCGCTATCCCAACCCTCAATGCTGAATAACTAAATACTAACGCCTTGAAGGGATACGGACCTAAGACCCGTAATCTCGGCATCATTGAAATGATGTATCCATATGATTTTGCTGGAGACAGCCGGTTTTGCGCCTCTCACGCACAGACTGGATGAAACCTGACTATCCCACGCATCACTTTCGCGTAGGACGCGCCGCTCCATCGACGATTTGCTTACCCTCAGCAACTCGCTCGCCCGCGTCTGTGATCGCGACGATTACATACTCTTCAACCTTGTCTCTGCGTACCAAGCCAGTTCGCTCAAAGGCACCCCTGAACTTGCGAGCCTTCAGACGTAAGCTAGGGTCCACTGTTATGCCTGACCCTGTCCGACGCGACGTCCGCCTTACCAATCGTCCGCCACGGACTCAGCAAGAGCGTGGATACGGTCCAGGTGGCGATCCCAAGTGGGTTCGATCGGTAAAGAGTCGAACATAGCCTGTGGAGATATTCCAAGCTCCGCCTCGAATGCACCATCGGAACCCGAAAGGTCGTAGCTTGCCTGCAAGCTCGCTACGAAACGGTTATGGTAATTGGCAAGCCAAACGAATTTTCTGCGTACCTTCGCATCGTCATTTCGTAGGCCCTCAACGATCAATTCCCGATGCCCGCGTAGGAATGCAAACTGCCCCACCACACCCGCGTCAAACTCTCCCGGCCCAGCTGCGCGGAGGTAGTCGAGGAAGTACGATCCATCATCCGCTACACCAATGAACGACCTCGTAAGACGTGCCTCTCCTCCGTCGAATTCGGCGTTCTGCCAAAGGCTGTCGTCCTGTGCATATGCAGCCAAGACCGCTTCGTCGATCATTATGCGGGGGTAAACCGCCTCGTTCTGCTCGATCTCGAATGCACGAACCATCGCAGGGCCGAAGATTGGTCCCTTGCCATTCAGGCCGACATAAGCAGGACCGATTGTGACTCCACCACGAATGAGAATCCCCCTATTGAGGCACTCGATTATAGCGTGCAGGAGATCGATGAGCTCGTAGACCAATGGGCCATCCGGCGACTGCGTATCCACTGTTCGCACGCGAACGACCGCATCCGATACGGACTCGGAGAAGGCTTGAGTGTTCAGACGGATCTCATCCATGTGCGAGGGGGAATCTTCGTCGTCACCGTCACCCGCGGCGAAACTCCGCAGTGCATTCACAACCGCAGCTAGCTCGGAAGCATGCTTGGTTTTCAAAAGATTTCGATAGCCGAGGATGTCGATGAACGTGACGATGCACCGTTCATACCCTCGCTCATAGAAATCGGTCATTCTTGAACCGCCCCCCTCACAGACCGGAATGCTTAGTGGCACGATTTTTTTATCTGCTTAGTGCCGACCAAAGCGGTGTCAAGGTTCTGAGACGCAAAGGCTTGTCACTCTTGAGATCTCCATGATCTCTTCGAAAAGTACCCGATTGCCTTATTGTCCAAGAGGTCAGCTTCAATATTGAAAGCCGCCGCCACGATGTCGTCCATTTCCCTGGCTCGATCGACCGTTGCGTAACGCGCTTCGAGCCTTTGCTGTTGCAGGTCGATGGTGTCCTTCCAATAGCGGGTGCCTTTTATATCTGCGTGTGTGTCAACGAAGCGGGCAAGTGGTCCCCCGGCCCCCCAGCCAACGAAACCTGGGCATGCGCAGCAAAACTCGTAGAGTTTTTCGTCACGGGTCGCGATCCACACATCGTGCTCGATCACTCCAAACATGAACTGCTCTCGTGAATTATTCACGATATCAGCGGCGGAGATCAGTTTCAGGTCGTTAGCCCCGTTCAGTGCGATACGCTGCAGCTCTTGGACACGGGTCAAGCCTTTGGCGCCGCCCTTCTTCAGTTTCGTGAAATTGTTCACAGTGGCCGACTTCCGCGTCCTGACGACGTCAGTCATGCCCTTTTCAGGAGCGAATACGTACCGCGCGATCGACAATTCCTTCAGGCTGATGAGGTTAAGGACTTCCTCGCAGTAGTCGATGTAGAGCGTGAATTTTTCAAACCCGTCCAAAGCTTCCAGGCGATGGATGATGTTTAAGGCCAGCAGTGACGCATAAGAGCAGGCGATGGTCGTCTGACGCTCCGGTGATAGTGCACTGAAGGCCTCGGGCTCAAAACTTTCGCCGGCGAAAGGAACCTTCACTGAGTTGGGGTCATCCCGGAACTTGGGCAGGTAGTCTTTGCAAAACCTTTCGAACGCGGCCTCGACCGGAGCCCGTCGCCCCGGCGGAAGCTCCTGGTAGGCAGCAGCAGGTGATATGAAAACGCCGTATTTTGACGTCGTCTCGATCAACCTTGCCAGATCGATAATGCCTGCGTCTTTCAAGTCCTTGTGCCGCTGCGATCCGTTGTATGCGATCTCAATCGTGAGCAGGATGTTGGTGTCCACCATGACATTTGTCTGCCTTCGGTTCCGGTGGTTCTCCCGGATTAGGCCTTTGTTGATTCTAATTATTTCGGGAGAGCTGGAAGAGGATTTGAAAGTGTGTACGGTCATATTCTCTGTTTCTGCATTGAGCGTTCATTCATTTTGCCCGGTCGCCATACATTTGCCACCGCCAAGCCACCCAAGTAACAACCTGAGGTTACTAATTCTCTACGTTTTTGGCCGAAGAGACGAGCTGCGCTCGCAGGTCTGGACTAATCATCACAGCGCCTAAACCCTGCGCGACGTTCTCAGCGAGAGCGCCGCTTTGCGGGCGGTTCAGTGAAACTTCCGGTTTTCGACTTTCAAGGTATCGATATGGAGATCAGGCACATAATGTCTCTGGCTGCGACAACGGCTTTGCCTATCCCTGGGGATCGGGTCCTCCGCCGTGAGCAAACTCGACATCCCGGCCCGTGGGAGTTTAAAGGCCGTCTGTTTTTAGTCGTCGCCGAAATTGCCGCTGCTGGGTCACCGCTTTATGGTCGGGAGTCACGTCGCGGCTGCGAACAGTCGACATCCACAGATTGTTGCTGATCTCGGACTCCCGCTCTCGACTAATCGGAATGCGCGAGATACTTTGAGTCGGGGAGATATTACATGCCGATTTCAGAGAAAGTTATAAGCGCTGCAGTTGCTCGGTATGATCGGGAACGCGATCGTTACCTGAAGCTCGCCGCGCGGGTCTCGGACATTTGTCGTACCAGCATTGTTGAAGACAATGCGATCCGCGCGCAAGTAACGTTCAGGACAAAGACCGTCCGAAGTTTCGAGGGGAAGCTTAAACGCTTCTCTCGGCGGCAAGATAAGAACTACGCGACCGTTGATGATGTGTTTGCTGGCGTTGGCGACTTTGCCGGGGTCCGTATCGCCACTTACCGGCCCGAAGATGAGCAAAGGGTGACGGAAGAAATTCGCAAGTTGTTCGAGGGAGAATCTGGCGGAGACGTCTTTGTCGATAAGAAGGACAAGCTCGCTGTTAACAGTTATCAATTCTATCGTGCGACCCACTGCCAAGTTTTTCTTCGCAACGAGGATTTAATAGGTAACTACGAGAATTTGCGCGGCACGAGTTGCGAGATCCAGGTATGCTCAATGATGGCGCACGTTTGGAACGAAATCGAGCACGACATAGGTTACAAGCCAGAGGGCGGCGGACCCGGAGAAGCGGAAAAAGGTTTACTTGAAGCGCTGGGGCACCTTACCCGTTCCGGCGATGCTGCGATCACACGGTTGCTGGCTGCAAACGCTGCCCGTATGCAAGAAAACGTTGGCGATTTTGTCGATATTCATGATTTTGTCGCGCAGCTGCGGCCGCACTTCCCGGGCTCCGATTTGTCCGTCAACGCCGGCCAGGCCTTCGACACTGCTGTACAGCTGGGCCTCAATTCTGTTCCGAAGCTCAAAGAGGCGCTTGGAGAAGAAGCCCTGACGCCGGCAGTTTCAACCGGCCGGATCGAGGCTTTCAATAAGTATCTTGCGTCAGTCGAGAGCGGCGAATTCGCTCTCAACCCAGTGTCTGCCGACGCTGTTACAGTAGCCCTGCTGCATAGTTTCGCTGGGAGAATTGTGGAAAGCAATACGACCGATCGTACCAAAGGCAGACCTGCAAGGATCTTCGAGATCGCTCGCCTCTACAATCGCTTTCTGGATGGCCAGAAGACTGGCGAGCGCGACGCGGCATGAAAATTCGGCATCAGTCTTTGATGAGAGCATTGCCGCGCTGGTGGTTCGCCGAAGTAACCGCGCCGCTCAGACGTGCCAATAAGCCTCAATGGTCCTCCCCGGCGACCGCGGTCATTCCGTGTCGCCACCAACATGATCAGATTGTGAAATGGTAGGCAACGTTACGACTCTTCACTCGGAATCGCTTGCCCCAATGCAATACGGTCGCAACCGGATACAGATGGTCGATGATATTGGCGACCTATCGCTGGCCCAGGCGATCGGAGGTGAGCTTCTGTCCGTTCGCCTCCAGCGGGTTCTGGACGCCCCCGACCTTCAAGCTATTCGCTTTGCTGACGTTGTTCTAAACCTCGACACCTTCCTTGATAGCCTGCGGACGCGGCCAAATATCGGCAGAACGTCAATCGGTGAGATGGCTGCTCTCGTAAAGCTTTTGACGCCAAGGCTGCTGGCAGAGCGTGGCGTGGCGCAGGAGCACATTGCGCAGGCCTGTGAAACTTTGTTCGGCGACGAGCAGAAGGTCGAGAATGTTTCGGCTGACAAGATCCCAATGTTCGACACGCTGGAGGCAAGCCTTGATTGGCTACTTGGGCAATGCAATGCCCGAGACCGGTTGGTTGTCGAGCGCAGGTTCGGTCTCCGATCGAACCCGCGGGAAACGCTGGAGGAGATAGGATCTGACTATGGCGTGACGCGCGAGCGGATCAGGCAGATTGAAAAACGCGCTTTGACACGCATGCGGGTTCGCATGCGACTTGTACCGCTAGCCGATTTTGTCGCCTCTGCATCTCCAGCCGCATGGTTGAAGCTCAGCGAGGGGCGTGGATGGGTTTCAGATAAGACGGTGGACTCCGTGTTGCGCGATCTGGATGGCGCTATTCAGCTTTCGCTCGAGCTGATCGGAACGCAACCTCGGACGTGGCTCTCAAGCATAGCGACGAGGGCCACCCACGGTTGGATCGGCGCACCAGCTAGTGCCGAGCTCGCGATGGCGGCTGCCGATCGGTTCAGGGCACTCGCTCATCTGCCTCTGCCGCGCTCCATCTCTGAATACGGAGCGGACGGCATACCTCATGTGGAAGCTGCGCTTCGGGTCGAGCTCGGTCTCGAGCTTTACCAAGGGTACGTCCTTCGGTCGAAACCGGGGCCAAGGATGCGTCGAGCCCTTGGTCTGCACCGACTGTTGGCCGCAGCGGCGGAGCCTATTC
The DNA here is from genome assembly GCF_002117485.1 of Rhizobium sp. NXC14. NCBI lineage: Bacteria > Pseudomonadati > Pseudomonadota > Alphaproteobacteria > Hyphomicrobiales > Rhizobiaceae > Rhizobium > Rhizobium sp. NXC14. The sequence goes on along the minus strand of NZ_CP021031.1, from coordinate 22,629 downwards.
CTGCAGAAAATTTGATTCAACTCTACCACCAACTTTGTCCGTTCGATCCCTGCTCAGCGCGCGACGCCGATATCGTCATGCAGGCGGCGCCGCACCTATTCATCGAAACGTACGATCAGGTATGGTTTGGCATCGGCCTTGGCGGCGAGCTCCCTGTACCAGATGATCGCGAAGACTTTTTTCGCGAAGCGCCGTCCACACATGAGGGCATATCTGGTGATGACGAGGGTGCCACGTGTGTCGCAGCGCTTGCCGCTGCACTCGATCGGCGTGGTCCAGAGCGTCTTTTGACGCTTTATCAGAATGCGCATGAGATTCTTCCGCCAGGCCGCTCACCCAACAGCGTCGGGCCAACCTTGCTTCTGAACCCTCAAATCTTTTTGCGGTTCTTGCCAGGCGTATACGGCCTTCGTCATCAGTTGCCATCACCAGAAAGTCTGATCACCGATCCTCCTCCCTACCTTTTGGATAACAACCAGGTGCGCCTGCTTGCATTCGGGCGCCGGGCCGGCGAGAGACGCGATGTGTTCCCGCTTTGGTCGTCTGAAGGGGAGTTTGCGCTTGCAAAGTGGGGCCGCCACAATGCTACCCAGGAAAATTATCGCTCACTCCTTGCCGTTGCGGACATCGACGCCTGGCCAATCTCTGGCTCGGAGCGCGCGCATTGGCAGGAAGTCGCGCGGCGCGAAGGCCGGTTTGAACTCGCGGACACACCGCGTCAGGATGCCTACGTCCGGCCAGAACTGCATCGTATTCTTGCCGGCTGCATCGAAGCAAGCAACGTGGGCACGCTGAACTGGATGGCTGTCAACCGCATGGCAGGTCGTCGAATCGACAGCCATGCGGCCGTGTCGGTTTTGGCAATCTTGATTGCCCTTGGGATTTTAAACGCCGAGGACACCGAGTACTCGGGTTGGCAGCGAACCCATCTTGCTACGGATCGTGCCAGAGATCTGGTCAAGCAGATGACAAGCGAAATGTCTTCGACTGGCATCCTTTCCTGGAACCGCGGCATTGGATCAATGATGCGAGACGAGATTTGCGCCGCGAGTACGTCTTTAACGGGATGGCCTGAACCGGATCGGCTTATAGCGATTTTTGACAGCGACGAGGTATCGGCGGCGCCTGATCCTGCGGAGATGGATTCGCTCGACATGCTCATGGCGGAAAGCCGCCAGTCCGCCGAGAGGCAAAATCGCGAGGACTTGCTACGGTGGTTGCTCGAGGAATGACACGGCATTGGACTTTGAATGAGTAGAGCAACTGGACATTCGGGCTTTCGTCCTAAAAGTCACTATCGTAGCGGCCGCGATAGCCTTGCCGATGACTTTTTTGCGCCTTGTATTCGGGAGGCCGTCCTTTATCGCCGAGCGGCTGGATACTTCTCAAGCACTGCTCTGCTTTCCTGGATCGACGGACTTCCTCGGGCGGCGCTGAAGATGCTGACGATCCGTCTGATTTCGTCGCCGATGATATCGGAATCTGACAGGCGCACCCTGACGACGCTTGAAGACGAGCAAGCGCGTGCTGCCTATCGGTTGATCGTCGTCGATCGTATCCTGGAAGAGATTGCCGAGCTGGCGCTGTCACCCAACGACACTGCTATCCGTGCTCGCGTCTTCGCGTGGCTTATTGCCAATGACAGGCTCGAACTCAAGTTTGCCTTTCCGGAGCATTTAGACGAACCCGGCATATTTCACGAGAAATTCGGCATCTTTGATTTGGCGGCCGGCGGGACGATTGCCTTCACCGGTTCGGCGAACGAAACAACTGGCGGCCATAGCCGTAACTACGAAAGTATCGATGTTTATTGCGACTGGATCGCTGGGGAAGAGGAGCGGGTCGCCACCAAGTCTGAGCAGTTCGATGAAACCTGGGCAGGCGAGGCAGCGGGCTTGGCGGTGATCGCGCCGTCGGCGAAGATCCTGGAAAGGTTCCGGAAGAATGCAGACTGGCCATTTGTCGAGACAGTTGTCGAGAAGCAGCCAGAGGCCCCGGCAGAAGTTGATCCGCGCTGGCGTCACCAGGAAGAGGCGGTTTCGGCATTCCTTGAAAAGCCTGCCGGCATTCTCGAAATGGCGACAGGCACGGGCAAAACCAGAACCGCGCTCAAGATATTGGCAAACCTTGTCTCCAATGGCGCGATCGAGTGCGCCATCGTGACGATGGAGGGCACCGACCTCCTTGAACAATGGGCGGCCGAGTTGGACGCATGGAACTTGGATGGCGGGCCAAAGTGGCTGATTTATCGGCATTTCGGCCCTCATCACGAGATGGGAGACTTTATCGTTGACCCAAAAATGTCACTCATCGTTGTCTCTCGTGGGCAACTCGCACGATTACTGATGCGCTTGCCTGATCATATCAAGGCCAAGGCCCTGATCGTCCACGACGAAGTTCACGGCCTTGGCATGCCGAGTTTGGTCGGTAGCGTGAAGGGTCAACACAAAGCCTTCGGCTGGCGTGTCGGTCTGAGCGCCACGCCTGAGCGTGCTTACGACGGCGTAGGAAACGACTTCATCACCGACGAGGTCGGCCCGACGCTGTACCGCTTCCCCCTTGAAAGGGCGATATCTCGTGGGGTGTTGAGTGAGTTTGACTATCGGCCGCTCCCTTATGATCTGACAGACGCTGACCGGGAGCGACTTCGCCTCGTCTACGCGAAGAAGGCAGCACGCCAGCGCGAAGGCCGACCGATGGGGAACGAGGAGCTCTGGACCGAGATCGCGAAGGTTTACAAAACTGCCGAAGCGAAGCCCGAGGTTTTCGAGGAACACCTAAAAAACTTCCCCGAGATACTGAACCGCAGCATCGTTTTCGTGGAGACGAAAGAATATGGAGAGCGGATCCTCGCCTCGATCCATCGCCGTACCCACCGCTACCGGACATATTACGCAGATGACGATCGCGACCATCTCATCGCGTTTGCGCGCGGCGATATAGATTGTCTCATTACCTGCCATCGTATTTCGCAAGGAATCGACATCCGCTCGTTGAACACGGTAATTCTTTTTGCCTCTGCACGCGCGAAGCTTGAAACCATTCAAAGGATAGGGCGCTGCCTTCGGATCGATCCGGCGAAGCCTGATAAGCGCGCTCTTGTGGTGGATTTTGTTCGACCGGAAGCTGAAACTGATGCCGTCCCAAACGCAGACCAAGAGCGTTGTGCTTGGCTCTCTGAGCTGGCGAAGGTACGGAAAGGAGACGACTATGACACTTGATACTGCATTGGCGGAAGCTCTGCGTGAAGCTGTCGAGGAGAAGGGTCAGCCCCGTGCGCTGTCACTGCGGCTCGAAGCATGGCTGTTGGCCATGACCGAGGGCGACGACGCGCAAGAAGCCCAGGCGCAAAGATACGAGGACGTCCGCGAAGCGGTGCAACTGGAGGAACAACCGAGTGCGCATTGATATTGCCGGATGGTCAACCTCCGGGCTGCGTTGTCCTGACGTCACGATCGATTTGATCGGACCAGGGTCCACCGTCCCCAAAGTCACACTTCTCCAGATGCCTAACGGGACCGGGAAGACGACAACCCTCGAGATGCTGATCGCAACACTAAGCGGTGTTGCGACGTTGTGGGACGAAAAAACCGTGCGCAGCTATCGCCGAAAGGGCGATGAGCGCGAACTCGGCACATTCGTCGTGTCGCTGCTCGTCGATGGTCGACAATTATCGATTGAACTGGTTCTTGACTTCGAAATGGGTGTCGCGCGCTATCGAACGACCAATCCGGGTAGCGGAGGCGTCGTTCAGTCTTGGCAACCACTGCCAGCTGTGCGCCGCTTCCTCGCGAAAGAATTTCTCGGTCTCTTCATCTTTAACGGCGAGTTTGCGGCACGCCTCCTTGATGAACGTCAGACCGCGGCGGATGACGCGATCGACGCGCTTTGCCAACTCTATCTTCTGAACGAAATTGGGGAGTTCGTCGAGCAGGAATGGTCGCGGCGTACCAAGCAAGCCGGTCCGAAGAGCGACAATGCACTCACCCGTTTGCGAACTCAGCTTGATAACATGACGGCCCGGCGGGCGACCATCGCAAAGGCGAGGGTTAAAGCTGAGGCCCAAGTCCGTGAAATCGCTGCGGAGATTGCAGAGCTAGCTGCCAAGATTGAGGAGCGGCTCGGAACTGGTCGATCAACACGTGAACAGTTCAATGAAGCCAAAATCGAAATGACGCGGACTGTCGGCGCGCTGTCCATCGCAGCAGGCAATGCGATGCAGGCGCTCCGTCAGCCGTTGGCAATACACCCATCCTTCGCCACATCGCTGATTGCGCTCAAAGACAATCTTGACAACTTGCGTCTGCCAGAAAACACCTCAGCTCAGTTCTTCAATGAGCTTCTTGAGGAGGACGAATGCATCTGTGGCCGGGAAATGACGCCGGGTGCCAAGCACGAGATTGGGATCAGGTCCCTACGTTATCTCGATGCATCAGAATCGGGTGTGATAAATGCTATCAAGCAGGACATTGGCGATTTCACCGCCGCGTCCGAGACTGAATCACCCGAAGAGAGGCTATCCCAAGCCATGGCAGTGCTAGGCACCGCCAGGCGCGATCAGAAATCAGCTCGCCAGACAGTCAACGCGCTTAAGCAAAAACTGATCGACGAAGGCGATGAAGAGTTGTTCGCGTGGCAGCAACAGCTGGACAAGCAAACCAAACTCCATGGCGACTGCACTCAGCTACTTCAGAAGATCGACGCTGACGATGAAAAGGATGACTCAGCGGAACCTTGGTCGCTCAAGCTAATCGACAAAAAAATCAAGGAGTTTGGCGGCAAGATCTCGGAAATTACAGAGACCGTTACGCTTCGCAAGCAGACCGACGTTATCAAAGCCGTTATGGCCCGGACGACGGAGCTGGCCAGATCAAAGATCAAGGCAGAGCTTATTGACCTATGTAACGCTCGCCTCGGGAAGGTACTTGCCAATGACCCGTTGACCATTGGCCGGATCGATCGCTCGATCCGCCTAGAGGGACAAGGCACCGGCAGTACTGCGCAAGTGCTGGCTGCAGGTTACGTCTTCCTGATGAGCGCGCTTCGCCGCGGCAATAACGACTTTCCGCTCGTCGTCGATAGCCCCGCCAACCCGATGGATATGGGGCGGCGACGGCGCATTGGCAGCCTGATACCAGAACTTTGCAGTCAGTTTGTGGCTTTTACAATCAACACTGAACTGCCGGGGTTCGTGCCAGCACTCGCGGATTCAACCGACGAGATCCGGTATTTGACGATGTTCCGCAGGACGACGGGAACGGCTCGCCTGCTTGCGGGGCTTCCGGCGACGGGTGTCTCCCAGAACGATTACTCGGTTGTCGTGGAGGGGAAAGATTACTTCATGAGCTTCGACGTCACCGACGAGGAGGACGACTAAGCATGGCCTATTTTCGTCTGCGCACAGACGCACAAAGCTGGTTTTCCGAAATTGCGGACTCACCGCCATTCAGAACTAAGTTCGACATCTACTACTTATGCCTGATCGCTGGCCTTGCGAGCGGGCGTGCGATCGAACTGACCGGTACAGCACATCCCGCCTCCGATCTCGTGGAAAAATTCGTCGAGGATTATCGCCCTGCCAGCCGTTTGATTATCGGATTGCTCGTCACGGCGGAACTCCGCAAGAGCGGCATCGACGTCACCGAAAAGGCGCAAGTGCGTGCACTCTTCAAACGGCTTGTCGACTCAGAAAGTCCCAATAGTTTGACGGACCAGGGGATGCGGCGGCTCAATGCATACGCAAGCGGCGGATATGAATATCTGGCGGAGCAACGGGACATGAAGCCTTATACGGCCGAAGAGTTCATCCAAGGCTACACGGCGCTCATCGAAGGCGCAGTCGAGAAGCTGGCGCCGATCTAAACGCGCAGTAGCCGTGGCCATTCTCTAACCCGAAGCGGCCAGAGGCCTCCTGAACACGGGCTTCAGGCGGCGCGCGTGCTATCCTTCAATGAGCGCGTGTCGTTTCCGAGGAGCTTTGCGGCTTCGACGACATCGTCTGGACTGGTAAAGCGGCCAGGTGCGATACGGAAGGCCTGTCGTGCCCGTTGTGTGTTGCCAAACATGGCCAGTAGCACATGCGAGGTTTCCATCTTGTCGGTCGCGCAGGCACTAGACGCTGAGAAGCTGATCCGCCCTCTGAGACGCCTCATCAATGCCAGCGGTTCAACACCTTCGACGGATATAGAGAGATTGTTGGCCAATCGCCCGGAAGTCGGTCCGTTGATGACGGCTTCCGGTACAAGTTCGCTGAAGATGGACCAGAAGGAAGAACACAAACCGGACACGTGTTCGGCGTCCCTTGCCGATCGCTCCTTGCATATAGCAAAAGCCCGGCCGAGACCGACAATCGCGGCGGTGTTGAGCGTGCCGGGACGCAAGCCCTTCTCCTGTCCTCCGCCGAAAAGCAACGGCGCCAGCTTAACCCTTGGTTTGCGGGCGCGGACGTAAAGCGCGCCAATTCCTTTCGGGCCGTATGCCTTGTGGGCGGACAGACTGGCGATATGTACGTTGTCTTTCTCGACATCCACCGGGTGGTAGGCCAGCACTTGTGCGAGATCGCTGTGGAACAGAGCACCACGCGCGTCACATATTGCACCGATTTCCCGAATGGGCTGGAGGACACCCACCTCGTTGTTTGCTGCCATCACGCTTACCAGCGCCGTCTCCGGCGTAATCGCGCCAGCCAGTTCGTCGAGACTGACGCGGCCGGTCTCGTCGACGCCCAGATAAGTGACGCGGTAGCCTTCGCGCTCGAGTGCTCGCATCGGCTCCAAAACCGCCGGGTGCTCGATCGCGGTGGTGACGAGATGACGTTTCTCCGGGTTGGCTCGTGCCGCGCCGAAAATGGCGATATTGTTCGCTTCCGTCGCACCGGCGGTGAAGACGATTTCCGTTTCGCGGGCGCCAATTGCGCTCGCCGCGAGGGCTCGTGCTGTGTCGATCGCGCGACCGGCTTCAAATCCGTGTTGATGCTCCACGCTCGACGGGTTGCCGAATATTTCCCGCAGGTAGGGTTCCATCGCATCGACCACGAGCGGATCGATTGGTGTTGTCGCGTTATGATCAAGGTAGAGGGGTTGGCTCATGCTGCCTCCGGAATAATCGCAAGTAGATCTGCCGCCGACTTCGCCCGTACCGAAAGCGTGCCCACGCCGCGATGGATATGTGCCCTCATACGCTGCAGCATTTCTTCGTCTGATAGTTCACTCTCACCTCCTTGTTCCTCCACAAACCGCAGGAGTGCGATGTAAAGGGCGGAATGTTCTCCGGTAAGTGTGTAGGAATTGAACTCAGATCCTTCCTCGTCGGGAGGCGGTACGTTCCCGATCAAGCCTTCCTCGAGAGAGGTCATCAGCGCGATCCGGCACAAGAGGTTTGGCGTCAGTCCGGTCCTTTGGCGGAGAAACCTGAGTTTGCTGGTTGCGTCAGCAGAAATCCTAAGCTTGCTGTAGTGCACGGCCTGCCTCCTCGTTGTCGACATCGAAATATCCGGCGGAAACCGTAGAACGGCGCTCTGCATGATCGTAGACCAGCTGATAGCTGTGGGAGACGAAAGGCTCCAGCGTCTGCATCGCTTCGTTGCTGATCTCGGTATCAGTCGATAAGAGGATCACTTGATGCGACGCCACCGGAAAATATCGCTCGATGAGCCTCGATCGATGTTCTGTATCGAGCCGCGCCAGCGGAGTGTCGATGATCATGGGCAGATGGCGTCCACTCGTTCTCGCCAGAGCCCAAAGCATGGCGGTTGCATAGATTTGCTTCTCTCCGGCGGAGAGTTCGCTTTTGGGGACAAGGTTTCCGCTCGCATCGAACAGCGAGACCGTAAAGGTCGACTGGTCGATACGAGCCTCCGCAACCAGATCCGGCTTGCGGGCGAGATGTGCGAAACATCTGACGAATTCCGACTGAAGTTGCTTGAGCTTGAGTGCAAGAAGCTTTGCTTCATACTCTAGCAAGGTCTTTGCGGCGCGGTATCCTAGATCGTTTCGTCTGGACCCCATCTCGTCGTTCGCCTGTTCTGCGAGAAGCTTCGACCGCTCGCGCTCCAAGGTCGCCACCGCGTTTCTCGCTAATCTCAATTCTTCCTGTTTTGCGGCCAGAGCAGCTTCGGTGCTACCGAGATTACGGTCGGCATCTCTCAGTTCGTCGAGCATCGCGCTTGCCTTGGCGTGATCCGCTCTTGCAAGACTTGCTTCGAGAACATCCCGTTTCGAGACCAATGATTGGAGACCCCGCATCAGCGTTTCCGATTGTGGCCGGACATCCGTGCCGACCAGATCGAGCACAGCGAGTGCACTCCGTCGATCCGATAGATCCTTGAACGAGCCTGTATCCGTCGTCGCGGTACTCTCAAGAAACGCGCGGAAATCCCGGCGATGCGCTGCCGTCCACGTAGTCGAGATACCGTCCCATTTCTCGAATTTTTCGAGAACGCGCCGCATGCTGTCCATATCAACGCTGCCTTCCAACGAAGAGGCAAGCGCGGACTTGAACCTGCTCAACAGGCGCGGTGCGTACGCAAACGGCATTAGCTTGTTCGCAGCATCGCGGAACGCTGCCTCTGCAGAATGAAGGTTTGCCTTGTTTTCCTGGATTTCGGCTTCGAGCTTGACGCGGCCAAGAGCGATGTCGCCACCTTCGGCCGTGAACCGGCGTCGAACCTGCTCCGCGACCCTTGAGTTGGCTTCCCGCTTCGCGGTCAGTTCGGCAGCATCTTCAAATAATTCATCCGTATGCCGCTGAGCCACCTGGATGTCACGGATGTTGGCCTCCAGTCGCGCGGTAAGGCTGTCTGAGCCTTCCTGGGCTCTGTGACGTGCAAGATAAAGGCCAAGGTCAGTGCGCAGCCTGCTGATAAGTTCGATACCCAAGAGCCCGCGGACGGCGTCAGCGAGATATTCTTCTTCGCCACTACCGTCGGCGATCTCTTGTATTTTCTCCCCATCGAAAAAGAAGAGCTGCGAGAGTCCCGGAGGGATGAGCTCCTGCAGGAAGCTGTGCCACTCGTCCTTCGGAACAGAAGTGATCGTCTTGCCGTCTTTTTCGAGTTCGATGGCTTCGGCCACCGACCCGCTTCTTGCCGACCACTCGCGCCGCACCGCATAACGGTGAACGACGCCTGCTTCGGCGTAATCGAACTCGAGAGCGACGGCAGCAGTCATGCTTCCGCCGCCTCGATTGAGACGCGAACGCAGGTACTGCTCGTATTCCGACTGCCCTACCCGCGTCCCAAGCGCCCGTTTTCCGTAGAGTGCGAGACGCAAAGCTTCGAGGAAAGTTGTCTTACCCGCGCCATTCTTGCCGCCAACGAGGACGATCGGGGTATCTCCGCCAGATCGCTTGCGCGGCGCGAGGTCGAACTGGATGACCCCTTGGTAGAGGCCGAAGTTTTCAAGTCTTAAAGAATGTAGGATCATGTGTTTGTCTCGACGTCGAATGCGAGTTCCGGCCGCTCGTCCTCGTCAGAATTATCGACATCCGGTATCGAGCCATCTGCCACAAGCTGCCGACGGCGTTCAGCAACGATCTCGTCCACGTCGCGCCACTCCTGCTTGAAGATGTCTTCGATCCTGGTGTGGACCGCATGCCTGCGTTTCAGACCGTGCGCCGCACGCTCCACGTCAAGCAATCGGGCGATGAGCTCAGTGGGCACGCCGTTTGAGGCGCAGAGTTCGTCCAGCAGACCAGCGTCCTCGCGGGTGAAGCTGACATTGTCCTCTACGACCCAGTCCAGATCGCGGCCGAGGACGTCGCGGACTATAGAGGGGACGCTGTCAGCCCAGTCGCCGCGCTCGGCTCGCCAGATCTTTCTGATCTCGTGGAGTTCTGCCTCATGGATGAGGGGCGCGTTCTCGCCCGGAGGGGCATTGCGATGGACCTCGACCTGCGTCTGCAGCAGCTTGGTGAGAAGCTCTCGGCAGAAATCGAGGGTGTATGGCCCTGGAACCGGGGTAGCGCTGTCACCGATGAAGGAGACCTGCCCGCTTCTACGCCGAAAATCCCTATAGAGGCGTTTCTTCGCGGGGTCCTGCGTCTCTGCGAGCATATCGCGGTAATCCAGCAACGGTTCGAGCCAATCTTCGCCGGAATCGATCATCGCCTCCATCGACTTGTCCTTGGTCACGACGGTGCATACCCAGCATCCGAAACGCGAGTTGCCGCAGCTTGGCGTCGTCGTATCTACCACGAGCGGGCACTCGCCCGACGCCGCGTTTCTGTACATCGCGACAAGGTCACGATTGTCGTTGCCCCATGGGGAGGCGTTCTGAAGCAGGTAGGTCCAAACGTCATCGGTCGAGAAAGCCTCGATCGGAGCGTAGACGAAGGCGTTTAGAAGCGACGAATGGCGTGAAAGCAGTGAGCCTTTTATCTTGTGAAACGACATCGACTGCGCGCGCGTTGCGCTTTCCGAAGTGCGCACACCGAGTACCATCACCACTTCGCCATATTCGGCGACCCGCTCGCGAATGAACTCGTCGGCAGGTTCGATCTTCAGGCGCTCCGTGCACCAGCGGAATCTCCGCGAAGGCGCTGGATATCCACGGCCGATCAGATTGACCCAAAAGCTTCGATCGACCCTAGGCATAACTTTCTGCGTCTGAATCGGCAGCCCCTGTGTGCGCGCTGCTGCATCGATCCGTTCCAGCGTTACGTCGATATAGCGCACGATGACAGGGGTCTCGACCAGCGTATCAGAACTGATCACGAAAACGGGTTTGCGCCTCTGTTCTTCCGGCAGCCCGGAGAGTGCCTGCCAGACGATCTGGAGGGTGCACGTGGAATCCTTGCCTCCCGAGTAGCCAACAACCCACGGTCTGTTGTCGGAAAGGTAGACGCGCTGAATTTCTTCGATACGGGACGACAAGCCTCCGCCGGCAAAGATACTTTCGTCCATCAGCCTGCAGCCTTTATTCTGTGCACGTTCTGCGGTGCATACAAGTCTTCAATCTTCTGCGCCTGCTCTCCCAGACGCAGCCCCAGTCCGCGGATAACCACGTTGCTGACCAGGATGATGCTGTTTTTGGATCTGTTGACCTTCCCGGTCACGATCGCCCTGCCGTCCCAAAGCGCTCGGTTGGCGCGAGACCAGTCCACGTTTCGAAGTCCGGCAAGTTTGGGCTCCCAGTCCGTGGGATGAGTGGCGACAAGCTGTGCGCCGGCGATCGCAATCGCCTGAACGCCAACGCCATGGGAATGGATGTAGTCCTGGCGCAGCTCTGCGGCTGATACATGGCGAGTTCCGACTCGCTGCCAATCTGGCATTTCTTCGATAACCCGCTCCCAGAAGCGCCGCACCAACGGCAGGTCGCCGTCACTGACAGTGTCACTACGCCCCTTACCCAGAAAAGCAGCCGTCGCCTGGTGAAGCGAGCTGAAAGTGAAAAACTTGATGGAGCGGTTCGAGATGCTGGCGCTGTCGAAGCAGGTGAAATCCCGAAACAGTGGAATTTGCTTCACCACCTCTCGGGTAAGCGCCGCAAGATCGTCGCGGTGGTCGTAAAGTAGCTTGATGGAGCTGTTCGGTCGGACGGCATGGATATTGAGATCGGCAAACATCTGCTGCGCCCGACGCAAACCCTTGTCGACAAACAGCACGACCGAGATAGTTTCGGATGCCAATGCCGGACGCTCCCGAAGCGCCTGGACGAGTGCGGCACGACGGTGCTGGCCGTCGTTGATGAGGAGTGTTGCGTCAAGCGAAATACGCAGCTGCCCGACGTTTCTGAGCGGCCCCTCGGAAACGGCCGGCTCGAAGGCAATGTCTCCGTCTACGGATCCGCACAACGACGAAAGGATATATTCCTCAGGGTTGGAAATAATGTAGTCGGCGATTTGCGGCACGCGTGCCTTGTTCAGCAACCTCTGCGCTCGCAAGTCGGCCGGCACGGCGTCATCATCGAATTTGAAGAGCACCGAGAGCGTCTTAAGCGGCACCATAACGACGTAATAGGCACAACCGGCCTGGACGCCCCGGATCGCTGCAAAGTTCAGAAAGTTGCCATCCATAGCCGATTCTCCCTGAACAGACTTTAAAGGTTCAAGCATGGAAGTCAACAGAATGGAGCGAGGAAGTAAGTTATCTCGCTTCCTTTTCGCGCAATTATCTCAGGTCTAGCGCTCAGTGTCGCGTGGCTGTTTCGTTCCAATTCTCGTTATCCTCATCTTTGCAACACGCCCGCCCAACTGCCCAGCGCTGCGTCTAAGGACCGTTCTCCGCAATTTATAATCATCCGTGAAACGTGGCCCTACGATTGTGACAACACCACCGTACGCCACTTTACCTCTTGTCTACCAAGGAGGTCTTCACGTTCGCCAAACTCTTGGAGCTTGAGGCCAAGCGGCCTGCCTATGTCGCGAAGCTCGTCAACTGTGACTGAATAAATCTCACGGGCAGGATCAGGCGGGCCAAGGCGCAAAGTGACGTAGATTTTGCCGGATGCGCTTAGGAGGCCTTTCAGTCTAGCGATCGCGTCTGGCCTGTCTTTCGGATGAACGTGCATCCAAACAGCGCTGAGAATGATCCAGTCAAATCGTTGCGCAGTCAGCTTTTCCAGCCTCGGAAGCCGATCATCCAGCCACTGAGCAGCCGAATTCGGATGGAGCCGCGTGGCAAGCGCGCGGAACGATGCCGCCGGCTCTATCGCAGTTACGCTATGGCCATTTGTGGCGATCCAGTTGGCATCGCGGCCTGTCCCTGCCCCCACATCCAAAACAGATTTTGGTGGCTTTCCTCCGAGCTCACTAAACAGCAATGGATGAGCCTGCTCAAAGGGGATTAGCTCGTAATTCTCCGCCAGGTCTTTGGCTTGGCGTTCGTAGAACGCAACTGCTCGGTCGCTGTTGCTCTTATCTCCCACCCAGCCTGCGTTTACCATCGTACCTACCATCAATACCGAGCTTGTTATCGCTGCCAGAAATAGAAGCAGCTGGAATATCGATCTTACCATGAGCGGACGCGTTAAGAAGCTTTTCCCCGGCGCGCCCACAAAACCACTAGCGTTGAAAGTCTCCAGCCAATCTAGGTGTCGCTGCATGACATAGCGCAACCGAAACAGGACGAAGAGAAGACCGAGGTTTGCAATCGCCGCTAAGACAAGCAATGAAACCTGGAAAAGAGGTGACGCGTCTGCCTTCGACACGCCGAACCAAAGCCCTCCTGTCAGCGTCATTGAAATTAGCGGGATTTGCCACATTTGCTGGTTCAGAGACCGAAAGCTCTCGGAGTTTTGCCCGTAGGCGGCCAGCATCTTTTGCTCTTCTAGCTCGCTCAAAATGCCCCGCCGGAATGAGAGTACGGTACGAACGGTGACGCCGAGCGCAGATTTGTTGGCGTGTTCATGGTCGCTTAATCCGGTTGGGCAGCCTTACTATGGTGCCGTCTTGACCCAGCGCTTCAGCATAATCCTTTCGCAACTCAGCAGTTTTCTGGCTGTCAAAACCGAGCATATAGCGAAGTAGGCGGATTGATAACCGTGTCCGTCCAGCCAAGATTTTTTCTTCGCTCGCGCTGTACAGCACCCCCAGATACGGGCGCTCTGTGAATCGTCTCGGTAGAAGTGTCAGCGTGGAAATCGCTTTGGCGAGCGATCCCTCTTCGTTCTTCAGCACCCGCAAAAGTTTGAGGAAGATTTCCAGTCCGACGGATCGGAAAAGGATATTGCGATTGACGTGCCGCTCGACCCTTATCACATCTCTCGCATCGGATCCTGTCTTGGAGAAGTAATCCTTCAACTCTGGAAACGAATTGACGAACCTCTCCAAGAAGCGGACGACATCCCGGTAATATTTTTCCAGATCATCGTCTTTGGGTCGTTGATATTTTAACCTTGCCCGAGCGTCACGATCAAGCGAGCCAACGAGATAGGTAAGCGTCTCAGTGACAAGATCGTAGAGCTTTATGATAGTCATAAAGTGTTTTGAGTCTGTCGCCGGCAGATTGGTCACTCCGTACTCGGTTCTCACTTGGCCATTGGAAAAGAATGGATGAGTTTCGACCAATCGACGCGTGATGATAGCTGCGGTGTCAGACTCGTCCAACGCAATGATTTCAGACTTGTTCACCGGTATGGCGGTCTTGTTTAAGGTGGTAAAAAGCTTTCGTGTTCTTTGGCGTCCGAGGTCGGTCGTCTTGTGGGAGAGGAAAAGTACCGTCACCTTCTCGTCAGCCAGGCTCGGCTTCTGCTCGACAGCAAGCTTGATACCAGCAAGCCGATGCTGACCATCCAGTGCAAACAACGTCTCTTTGCCAGATAGATGCAGATAACCAAAACTGGAACCCGCCCAAGCCGGAACTTGTGTTGAGTACCTTTTGGCTCGGCTTTGAGGGGATATATGGACGTCAAACTCCATGAATTCGGGGTCGCCTCCATAAACGGCCACCACGAGAGCGTTAAAGAAATGCTCGCTATCTCCAACAAGGTATTTGGCAATCTCCATTGGACGCCCATCTTTCAACGCTCGTTGGATGAGATCGGAGAGTTGTTTGCCGTCGCGGATTTCGGCTACTGAACTGGCGAACTCAATGTAACTTGCGGCGTCCCCCATTCTCATGACAGTGCTATAGTACTGCCAGTCGCCCATCTCGGCGGAAAGAGCAGGCAAATAGATCGACTTTCGGGTCATCAGAAAGCTTTCCTTACCGGACGCGTTGTGGCGTTGAAGTCGGCGATATTGGCATCTGGCCACAACGACGAGATAAGCTCGGACTCCAGCTGCTTGATATCGTGTTGGTTCGGATCGACGTGGCAGTAATAGAAGCGGACGTAGCCATCATATCGATAAAGGTATGCCCCAACTTTTCTTCGAATATTGACCTTGAGTTCATCCAAATATTCTTTGTAACGCACCCATAGCGTTCGCGATGAAGAAGCCGTCGATCCGACCTCCCCGACGTAGAACAACCACGAACTCGGAGGAAAATTGGAGTGTGGAGGCTGTACCGCAAATGCGTAGAGTCCTGGGACTTTGGGCACCTGAGCCCGGGACTTTGCATCGAAAACCACGTGTTTCCAAGACAGCGTCGCGGCAGACCTGTACGCATTCCACGACTTGGGATGGAGGGTGACGCTTTCGGTGTGAACTTTAACATCATCGACTTGCTGAGCGAAAATATCGGCAGGAATCCGTTTTGAACTGCTTACGGTTGCTTGTGTTTTTCTAGGCGCCTTACTCACAAATCCCACCACATCCCTCAGTTGCTGACCTTCAACCACTACCCCTAAATCGTTGAAGTTTGATTATCCGGCGACACCATGCGTATGTGAAGCATCACAATACGCTGGTCTCGTAAGTATTGTGGATCAACGTCGCGAGCCGATGGATGTGATCTGAACCCTTCAAACTGGACCAGTTTTGGTTAGAGTTTTCCGGTGCATTTTCCTGGCTGGGAAAGGACGGAAGACGATGAAGGCATCGCAGTTTTCGGACGCGCAGAAGGCGTTCATTCTGAAGCAGGGTGATGAAGGTGTGCCGGTGGCGGAGATTTGCCGAAAGGCGGGCATCAGCCAGGCGACCTATTTCAATTGGAAGAAAAAGTACGCTGGCATGTTGCCGCCGGAGATGAAGAAGCTGAAACAGCTCGAAGACGAGAACGCTCGGCTGAAGAAGATCGTCGCGGACCTAACGTTGGACCGCGAGATGCTGCAGGATGTCATCCGCCGAAAGCTTTAAGGCCTGCTCGCAAGCGGGAGGTGGTTAAGGGCATGTGCCGGGATTGGGCGATCTCGATCCGGCAAGCTTGTAGGGCACTGAACTTCGATCGGTCGACCTACCACTACACCTCTCGCCGTGCCGATCAGGCCGGCCTGGAACGTCGTATTCGTGAGATTTGCGAGACCCGTGTCCGTTACGGCTACCGTCGTGTTCATGTACTCCTGGAACGCGAAGGTTGGGGCACCAATATCAAACGAACTTATCGGATTTACAGGGGCTTAGGCCTTCAACTACGAAATAAAACGCCGAAGCGCCGAGTCAAAGCCAAGCTACGGGAGGACCGGCAAAAGGCCGTTGAACCCAACGATGTCTGGGCGATGGACTTCGTTCACGACCAACTCGCGACCGGCAAGAAATTACGAGTGCTGACGGTGGTCGACACCTTCTCGCGCTATGTGCCGGTGCTTGATCCGCGGCATAGCTATCGGGGAGAAGATGTCGTGGAAACATTGGAACGGGTATGCCGGCAGGTCGGCTATCCGAAGACGATCCGTGTCGACCAGGGGACGGAGTTCGTGTCACGCGATCTCGACCTCTGGGCCTATGCCAAAGGCGTGACCTTGGACTTCTCACGCCCTGGCAAGCCGACTGACAACGCCTTCATCGAGGCGTTTAACGGCCGCTTCCGGGCGGAATGCCTGAACCAACACTGGTTCCTGACCCTTGCGGATGCCCGCGAAAAGATGGAGGATTGGCGTAGAGACTACAATGAGGTTCGGCCGCATGGTGCGATCGGTAACAAGGTGCCGATCTCGCTGATGAATTCCGGAGGCGCAACCAGCCCGCCTCCCTGAGTGAAGCCGGAAAACTCCAGCCTCCGCTGGTCCAGAATCCTGGGGCGGTTCAGATGCGCTGACCGCGCAGCTCGTCAAACTACACCCCACGCCCGAAACCTCCCCCTCCCCGTCATCTCGCGCAGGCCGAGCTCGCCCACAATCCGCCGCGCCGCCTGCGGCGTGACGTCGAGCGTCTTCGCCACCATCCCCGCCGACACCAACGGTTTCGCCATCACCAGCTCGACCAGCTCCGGCAGTTTTGACGACGTCCGGCGCCCTTCCAGTTTTCGGTCCATCATCGTTTTCGCCAGTGCCAACCGGTCATGCTCCTTCACCCCGATCTCGGCGGCCGCGATCAGCCCGTGGGCGATGGCGAGCAGCCGGGTTTCTCGATCGCGATGTCGGCGCCGATCGACGCGAATGGTTTTGAGGCCAAGGTTGATGGCGGCCAGATGGGCGCCGGTGGTGATGCCGGTCTGGCGCAGGATCGAAGCGCACAACTGCCGGCCCAGCCAAGGCGCGTGTTGCAGGACGGAAAGCTCGTTCCAGGTATCGAGGGCAACAATCGCCTGCAGCACCGCCGGCAGATGTTCGACCTGGCGCAACACCCTTCCCCATTCGTCGAGCCGCGCGTCCTCATCCCAGTCGAGATCATAGATCATCGGGTCCTTTTCGGCAGCACGGCCGCTGATGCGGCCCGGACGCTTCGCGTCTTCGATCGCGGCATCCGATCGGGTGAGCAGCGCATCAATCGCGGCATAGTCGACGCCTGGCAGATTTCCCGCAGCGTCGCCATCTTCACCCTCCCCTTCCCGCTCGACCACCTGTGCAGACCCAACTCTGCGGTCGTTCGCAGCGCTGTCAGGACCGTCTGATGGTCCAGGCCACGCCTGGGGTTGTCGTAAAGTTCGGATACCCTCCGCCGACAATGCCCAGGCCGGTGGCTGCGCAGAAATCCGTCGCCGGGTGCGCAGCACGTCGCGGGCGATGGTAAGTTCGTGGGTGGGTGTGCGAATGTCGCGGGTGGCGTCGTGGAGGACGAGGTCTTCGAGATGGACGAGTTCGCCGTCGATCCACAGCGAGGCGCAGGCGTCGGCGAAATGCATGCGCTCGATCCAGCCGGATCCCACCGGCGAGCGCGCAATACGCTCGTCGAGACGAGCCAGAGCGACGCTGGCGTCGAAAGCCGGCCGCATCAGGGCTGTCATGCTGTTTTTCGCGGGATCGTAAGCCATTGAAAACATGGTAAACGACTTGCTAACGGAACTCTATGTAAATGTTATGGTTCGTCACCTCATATGATCGATAGTAGCGTACCTCACTTCCGATAAGTACCTCTTATCGGAAGTGATTGATTTCAGCCCGCAAATCAGGGAAAACGGGGCCGAGCACGGCCGCCGGCGCCGTTTCGGCAGCCGGATTTACGCCGTTTCAGGAGTTCCTGTGGATATCATCGCCCCTATATCAGCACCCGACGCCATCGCCCGCCGCGCTGAAACCCTCGACACCATCGCCGCGGTGCTGCCGATCGACCGGCGCGACAAGCTCGCCGAGATTCTTTCCGACCAGGACGTCGAAACGCTGCGGCACCTGGTCAACGAGGGCATGGGCGACAACACGCTGCGGGCGCTCGCCTCCGACCTCGGCTACCTCGAAGCCTGGTGCCTGGCGGCGACCGGAGCACCCCTGCCCTGGCCGGCGCCGGAAGCGCTGCTGCTAAAATTCGTGGCCCACCATCTGTGGGATCCGGCGCGGCGCGACACCGATCCTGGGCACGGCATGCCGGCCGCAGTCGGCCAGGCCTTTGAGGGACGGCGGTCTTCTTCGATCGACCGGGCCGCATGCGCCGGCGACCGTCGGGCGACGGCTGGCCAGCTGGTCGACCCTAACGAAGTGGCGCGGACTCGACGGCGCTTTCGCCTCCCCTGCCCTCAAATCCGCCATTCGTCTGGCCGTCCGCGCCGTGCCAAGACAACGTCTTCGCAAGAGCGCCAAGGCAGTCACCGGCGATGTTTTGGCCAAACTGCTGGCGACCTGCAGCGGCGACAGCCTGCGCGATCTGCGCGACCGCGCCATCCTGATGGTCGCCTTTGCGTCGGGTGGTCGCCGGCGCAGCGAAGTCGCAGCCCTGCGCAAAGAGCAGCTGACGATCGAGCCGCCGGTGACCGGCGAGGACGGCAGTCCCCTCCCCTCGCTGTCCATTCACCTCGGCCGCACCAAGAATTCCGGCGCCGGCCAGGACGAGGTCGTCTATCTCACCGGCCGGCCGGTGGAGGCGTTGAATGCCTGGCTGGCGGCCGCGAGGATCAACAACGGCAGTGTGTTTCGGGCGATCGATCGCTGGGGCCATGTGTCTCGCCGGGCCCTCGATCCAAAGGCGATCAACGATATCGTCAAGCGGCGGGTGGCGATGGCCGGGCTGGAGGTTGGGGAGTTTTCGGCGCATGGACTGCGATCGGGTTATTTAACCGAGGCTGCGAACAGGGGGGTTCCGCTGCCAGAAGCGATGGAGCAGTCGCGCCATCGCTCTGTGCAACAGGCCTCAAGCTATTATAACAACGCAACGCGTCGCAGTGGCCGGGCTGCGAGATTGCTCTGATCTGAGTATGCATGGTTGAAGGTGCATACGGCTACCCGGTCGAGCGAGTGGCGAAGCGTGATCGCTTCATCAATTCGATCGGCAAACTCAAAAAGTTGCTCGCGAAGGCTGTTGCGCCAGAGCGTCTCAAGGTCACCGTGGCCATCCCTGATGCTCGCCAACTCCTTCCCCATGGGAACCAGCTTCTCGACCGATCGCGCTAGCCTTACGGCTTCCATTTTCGCGAATTCAATCTCCAGAAAATTTGCAAATCCTGTATCCAGTGCGACTGAGCGGTATCCATCAAAATGGAGGAAGCACCGCAAGCGGTAGTCGGCATAGACCTCGCTGGTAGAACCAGACAGTGCGAGCGCCAAGACCGAATGCGAAAATATCGTTGCCTTGAGAATCTCGATCCTCTTGCTGATTCCAAAGAGGTCATTCATCATCGTGACCAGATCAGAATCATATCTGATCACATGTGATCCGCACCCGCTGCGTCGATCCGCATCAAGCTCCTGCAGGTAAAGTTCCGTCTCGTCGTCCGTGTCGATTTCGCTATGGCCGTAAAGAACATGTGAGAACTCGTGACCGATCGCGGTGACACCGGCGAGAGCAACGAAAGCACCGATATCAAAATCAAGACAATCAAGATTTTTCATTCCAACGACGCGGTTGAAAAGGCTTTCGATGAAGGCCAGCGCGATGACCGCACCATAGACCGGCTCATTCTTCTTTTTTTTGATGAATGCCGGCTTCGTTGTGTTTGGATCTGTCACAATTTTTAGGAAGAAATCCGCATCCTTTTTCAGAGCGTTCGCCGAAAGGCTGTGAGCGATTTTCGCCAAGAGAACGGCCGTCTTCATTACGAGATCGCGGGCTTCCAGATCGTGATCTGAGGGATAGCGCTTGGGATGGTTGAGGTATTCATTGGCAATGGTGATAGCGCTTGCTCGTTGAAGGCTGACATAGAGCTCCTGAAAATTGGTTAGGCCGGCCGGGCCTTATGATTCCCGTCTTGGCAATCCCACGGCTGATACCGAAAAAGCAAGCTCAGAACCACCCCAAGTCACGGGCGCCACTCCCCGCAATCCCTCCAGCGACGCTCACAAATGACCATTTTCCCACGCATTCCTTATCTGTACAAACTACCTTGAACCGAGACTATTAAGGGCGCCATGGCAAAGCGGCAAACCGTTAACATCTATCAGCCTCCTAAGCGGCTGATCGGCTACGTCCGGGTGTCGACCGACGATCAGATCCACGATGCCCAGATCGATGAGTTGCGGGCAGCCGGCTGCGATCGGATCTATCAGGACCACGGCTCCAATGCATCGCGCGCCCGACCGGTGTTGACGCGGATGCTCGGCGAAATCACCGCGGGCGAGGGCGGCGTCCCAATCGCTGAGCGCTTGGTTGCGGCGGCCAAGATTGCCAGCTGTGTTAGCGGGGCCAAATGATGGTGAACTTTGTTTCGCCAGTGGGCCATGCCAAGCCGAATCCATTGTCGAGCGCAAGCGCCTTGTCATCAGCGCTGACAACCTCGGATTCGACGACAATCAACTGTCGTTCCGACCACAGCTGGTGTTGTCGGTAATAGAGGAGTTGTCCGATCGCAGCCCGAATTGCAAACCGCACCGTCGAAGCACCTGTCGGCTTTATCTCTACCATCGTTGCCCGGCCCCTACTATCCACATACCGCAGGTCATCACGAAAACTTGGCGAAAAAGATACGCCGAGAACCACTTCCTTCAGATAGTCGACAAAGCGCTTCTGCAGCTTGCTGTGCCTTGGGCTTACAATCGCCTCGTACGCACGCACATATCGGCAATATTCATTTGCCGCAGCTTCGCCGGCTCGGCCTCATTTTCGGCCGTCTTTCGGCTTTGTACCGGCGACGATTTCCTTGCCCTTTATTGGATTTCTGATCGACTGCACAAATCGATGTGCTTCAAGGTTCTCAGTGTCTTCGGCGTACCACCAGCTTGCCTGACCGCTCCAACCGGGGCCTCGCCCAAGCGCCAGCTTCAAATTCCGCTGACCGATGCCGATCAGGAACGCATCTTCTACCTTTGCCCGAACTCGGAAGCTGTCGATTTCATCTTTCTTGTACCGGTCCGAAGGGTAAAGGCCCTGAAAGTTTTGTCGATATCGATACAAACGCGCGTTTCGGTACCAACCGACAACGCACCGGGGGTCATTTCCCTCTATCGGTGCGGTCCATACCACATCGACCTCGTCGACAAAGTCGGCGCTTCTGGCCGCACCGAGCCGTTGGATATACACTTGGCGGTCAATATCGCCTTTAATCGTTTCGAAGTGCCCTAAACGTAACAATCCTCGCAGCCGACAAAGTTAAGTTCTTCACCACAATAGCGCTGAGACCTAGGAAAACCTCCGCTGCCCTTTGGCGGATCTTTCGGATCACGTCCGGCATATTTTTTATCCAAGAGATAGTGCAAAAAAGCACAGGCATGCGTACGCCCCTCCTAAAAACCAGCCTCGGGTTAGTGATGCAACCACGGGCGTGCGCCGAGCTTGCTCAGCGCAAATCCACGTTCCGACAACAGAATTGTCCTAGGCTGTTTTAACAAGCGCGGAGACCTGCGGTGCCCGCCCTATCTTTCGGCTAAAGCACACAACGCTCAGCCCTCCTTGCCTCGAACGCGGGCCGAACGGCGATCAACCGCTCACTCCCCCCTCTTGACCAAGCCGGCACCACTGTGTTTCTGCGACTGCCAGAACAATCATTGTCAAAAATCCATGCATTTCAAGTGATTAGGCCAGTGGTCAGCTGACCACTGAAAAAGCGACGTGCGGGAAGCCTTTACTGCCATGATGCATCAGGCTTCTCGTCCTGGCAATTTTAACGGGACAGTACCGTCGCCGGAAACGATCTCGAAGAGCGCCCTGGCAGAGCTGATGCGATCAAGCAGGAGATGCATCCACAACATCGCGCC
Source organism: Rhizobium sp. NXC14 (assembly GCF_002117485.1). Taxonomy (NCBI): domain Bacteria; kingdom Pseudomonadati; phylum Pseudomonadota; class Alphaproteobacteria; order Hyphomicrobiales; family Rhizobiaceae; genus Rhizobium; species Rhizobium sp. NXC14. Next base: position 598 of record NZ_CP021031.1, on the reverse strand, counting down.
ATTTCCCACCCCACCTTGCGAACAGGCCGTGACTAACGGAACGATTGAAGACCAATTCTCGGTGGCGCACGCCTTCCTCTCCGCTATCCGGCTCTGACCTTAAAGGTAAGGTACGATGAGCCTTCTTAAGGAGTAGCCGGCCACTGCCGACTTCAGGAAGAGCACACTGCTGAACAGCAATCGCTAACCCATGACCGCATTGCCTCTCTCGATCTCTCGCACGTCTTCGTTTGACTCGAGCAGCTCGGATTTTATCCTGAGCGCCGCGCTCGATCTAACCAGCACCCGAAAAGCAGCCGCCGGTCTGCCAGGGGTCGATCAGACACCTCGGCCAGAATACGACGCCTCATGTACAAAACACTGATGCCGAAAACCGGGTCACCCACCCCGTCGCTGGTCTACCCTCGCTGTCTGTGACCTTCCGGCCTTTTATGTGGCCGGTTCGACAGCCTGGCTTCTCAGATCCTTCGTCGGCGCGAGCGTCAACCTACATTCGAAACAAGCCGTTGTAGAAGGCCGTTATTCTTCAAACTGATAGATCGGTGGTCAGCTGACCACCAACGAAATCGGTGTTGGAACGGACCATCATCTGCCAAAA